>CAYVJI010000001.1:0-77250 GCA_964451805.1 uncultured Pelolinea sp.
CTGTAGAATCCGTAAAACTCTGCGGATTTGCTCTTGGGCATGAGCTTGCCGATCAATGAGCGGCTGAGTGCCTGGCTGCCGCCCTGCACGGTGGCAACTCCAAAACCTAGCAGCAGGAAGTGCCATTCCTTGGTCATAAAATATCCTACGATCGCGATCAATGTATAAACGATCAAGCTCAAATAGATGGACTGCTTGATGCCAATCTTCTGCGGTAATTTACCGAACAATATGGCGAAAGGAGCGGCCACGAATTGGACTAGCAGCAGTGTGCCGATCAGGATCAATGTTCCAAATCCCAAATCGGTGCCAAACGCCACTGCCATAGTAATGATCGTCCCAATGCCGTTGGAATAAACGAAAAATGCAACCAGGAACTGAAAAAGGTCGCGGTACTGCCGGATATTTCTCAATGCATTGAAGAAACGCGAGAAGCCAACTTTTAAAACATTCAAGTTTTCTTCCCCCTTTTCAATTTTTCTCTGCGGTTCTCTGACATGCCGAAATATCGGGATGGAAAATACTGCCCACCAGACTGCCACACTCGCCAGGCTGAGGCGCATCATCAGGGCGGTCGCGTCCGTTTCAGCCATGTCGGGTAATAGGCTGGGACCGGCAAAGATCATAGCCACATTAATCAAGAGCAGAAGACCGCCGCCAATGTATCCCATGGCATACCCGCGTGAAGAAATTTGGTCAATTTCATCTGGTTCAGCAATATGCGGCAGCAAAGCATCATAGAAAACCAACGAACCTGCAAAACCGATCGTACCCAGGATGTACAGGATGCATGCCAGCAGCCAATCGCCAGGCGTACGAATAAGGAACATCAAACCTGTCGAGATCACTCCAACCGCGACGAAAAAACCCATGAATACTTTTTTCGAACCACGGAAGTCGGCTATCGCACCCAATATCGGGCTGATGATGGCAGCGATCAAACTGCCAATCGCCACTGTATACCCCCACAGAGTTAAAGATCCCTCTGTCGCGATGTAGAGACTAAAATAGTTAGGGAGGATTGCCCCCATCGTGGTTGTGGCGAAAGCGGAGTTCCCCCAATCATACATGCACCAGGCTCGGATCGCGCGTTTTTTCAGTTCATCGGTCATTAACCTTACCTCCTGATCTATCGATCTGTGTGATAGCTGAATTATATATCGAATGAATTTTCTGCAGGTTGGATGAGAACCAACCACGGAATCGTGATTACATCTTACAAATCCTTTTAATAAAAAAATTGCTCCTTTCCGAGATGTATGCATTATAGAAAAAATTTGATGATCCTACCAAAGGATTCATGGAACAAATCATTCGTTTTTGTTGGCGGCCTATGCTATAATTTGCAAATTAAACATACGGAACGATGTTCAATGCTTGAACGTATGTGCAAACTATCAATACATTCTTTGGAGGAGAAATGAAAAAAGTTACTTATGTTTTTTGCGCACTGGCTGTTATTTTCGCGATGAGCCTAAGTGCCTGCGCAGCCAAAACTGAAAAGGTTACCGTTGCGACGGACGCGACCTTCCCGCCCTTTGAGTATATGGATGAAGCATCTAAGGAAATGATCGGATTCGATATTGACCTGATGAATGCCATTGCTGAGAAAGCCGGTTTTGAGGTGGAATGGGTCAATACTCCTTTTGACTCAGTCGTGGCTGGCGTTTCCGAATGCCAATATGATGTTGCCATCGCGGCTATCAGTTATACAGAAGAGCGCGCTCAAGCCATGTTGTTCTCGGATACCTATGTCGATGCGGGTCAAATTGTGGCAGTTCGCATTGACGAAACCGAAGTTACCGGCAAAGATGACCTGCCGGGCAAGACAGTGGCTGCCCAGCTCGGCACCACAGGTGAAATGGAAGCCCAGGCAATCTCGGATGTCAATTACAAACCGTATGACAGCTATGACCTGGCCATGCTTGATCTAATGAACGGTCAGGTGGATGCGGTGATTGGTGATAAGCCTACAGTGGACAGCTTCATTGGCCAATATTCAGACAAACTGATGACGGTTGGTGAAACCTTTACCAGTGAGAAGTATGCCATTGCATTATGCAAAGACAAGACCGATTTGCAGAAACAAATCAATGATGCTCTGAATGCATTGATTGCCGATGGCACCGTTGCTGAACTGTCGGAGAAATATTTGGCAGCTGGCGGCGAGTAAATATTTTGGAATATGCCTGCGAGGGATGCTTTTCCTTCGCAGGCTTTTTTTATCCATGAAGAAACCTGGCGATTATCCAGAAAACAAATCCAAGATCAATATTTTCACACGCTGGGGGATGAATCTGCGGCAAGCTGACCAGTGGTGGCTCTTGGTCATTATTGTGCTTATCCTGACGATCCTTCTGGCTACTATGCGCCCTGATCCTTTCATGCGCATTGTAACCTTTGTAAGCGATGGCATTTGGGTGACGATTTATGTGACCATCATTACCTTTTTACTGGTGTTGGTGCTGGGTTTGATTGGTGGTTTGGGGAGGGTTTCGCATAACAAGTTGATGCGGGGCATTGCCAGTGTTTATGTGGAAGTAGTGCGCGGCATCCCTTTGTTGGTGCAATTGATCATCTGGTATTTTGCTTTTCCTGCCTTTGTTAAAGATATCGGCAGCGCTTGGAACATCCCTTCTTTGGCAGGTTATAAAGCCAACCCGATCATCATGGCAATTTTAGGAATGACAATCTGCTATGCAGCCTACATGAGCGAAGTTTATCGGGCAGGGATTGAAAGCATTCCCAAAGGGCAGATGGAAGCCGCCCGCAGCTTGGGAATGAACTATATCCAAGCTATGTGGTATGTGATTCTACCCCAAGCATTTCGCGTCATTTTGCCGCCAGTAGGCAATGAATTTGTCACCCTTCTGAAAGACTCATCTTTAGTGTCGGTGGTTGCAGTGGCGGACTTGACCCGCCGCGGGCGTGAATTCATGGCAGCCAATTTTATTCCCATTCAAACCTGGTTGATGATCGCCCTGATTTACCTGATCATGACGCTGGTTGCTGCCCGCGGAGTGCGCTGGCTGGAAAAGCATTCACGGTATGAACGATGATGAAAAAATCCGAACCGATCATTCATATTGAAGATGTACATAAACGTTTTGGTTCTGTGCATGCATTGCGCGGAATTGATCTGGATGTACAGCGCGGGGAGGTGGTGCTCATTCTTGGTCCTTCCGGTTCGGGCAAATCCACATTGCTGCGCTGCATCAATCGTTTAGAGGAATTTGACAGCGGCAGAATTGTTGTTGATAATATTCCGCTGGACAGCGCGGAAAATATCAATGCGGTGCGCACCGAGGTCGGCATGGTCTTTCAACAATTCAATCTATTCCCGCATCTTTCCGTAATGGATAACCTGACCCTCGCACAGTGCGTGATTCGCAAGAGGGATAAAAAAGAAGCGCGCGAAATCGGTATGGAATTATTGAACAAAGTTGGAATTCCAGAAAAAGCCGACAATTATCCTCTGCAGCTTTCAGGCGGTCAGCAGCAGCGCGTGGCAATCGCGCGCGCGTTGGCGATGAATCCCAGGATCATGTTGTTCGATGAGCCTACCAGCGCCTTGGATCCTGAAATGATTCAAGAAGTGTTGGATGTCATGCTGGCGCTGGCTAAAGAAGGCATGACTATGGTGGTGGTTTCACACGAAATCGGTTTTGCCCGTGCGGCGGCTGACCGTGCTATCCTGATGGATGCTGGTCTGATCATCGAAGAAGCACCCCCTGCTATCTTATTTAATAATCCAAAACACGAACGCACCAAATTATTCCTGAGTAAAGTTCTGAGTTAGTTTCAAGAGTATTCCTTATTATTACATAGAGGGGTATGCTAATAAAGAAAATTCAATGCGATGAGAATCTGTATTTATTCTTTCCACACATCACGGAAAAAGCTTGTGCCGATTGAGGGTGGTGTTATAGAAAAAGCTTCTGCGATTGTTGCGGCAATATCCGCGAATGATTGGCGGATGCCCAGGTTTACATTGTTTTTCACGTTTTTCCCGAAGACGAGCAGAGGGATATATTCGCGCGAATGATCCGTGCTTGGCGTGGTGGGATCGACGCCATGGTCTGAGACGATCATGGCAAGTTCCTCTTCCCGCATTTTTTCACGAATAGTAGGAATGAATGCATCGAATTCCTCAAGCTTTTGGGCATACCCTTTCACATCGTTGCGATGTCCGTAGGTCATATCGAATTCGACCAGATTAGCGAATAGCAAACCGGAAAAATCTTCATCTAAAAAATCAACCATGGCTTGGATGCTCTCTTCATTAAAAACGGAATGGTGCGTCTGGCTGATGCCGCGATTGCCGAAAAGGTCGTCAATTTTTCCGCTGGCATAGACTTTGTGTCCGGCTTTAAGCAGAGTATCCAGCATGGTATCGCTGGGAGCTAATAGAGGATAATCGTGTCGGCGTTTGGTGCGTTTGAAAGTGTCAGCGCTTTCGCCAATGAAAGGGCGCGCGATAACCCGCCCGACAGCATGTTCGCCTTGCAGCATGTTGCGGGCGATCTCGCAAATCCGGAAAAGCTCTGCTATGGGAATGATATCCTCATGGGCGGCGATCTGAAAAACCGAGTCTGCGGAAGTATAAACGATGGGTTTTCCGCTGTGTATATGCTCTTCTCCCAGTTCCTTAATGATTTCGGTGCCTGAAGCTGGTTTGTTTCCCAAAACCTCATAGCCTGTCAGATGCTTGAAATCATCCAACACTTCCTGGGGGAATCCATTCGGATAAGTAGGGAAAGGCCTTTTCACCTCAATACCCATCAATTCCCAATGACCGGTGACGGAATCCTTGCCCTTGGAGATTTCATTGCATTTTCCAAAAGCGCCCTCGGTTTCTTTGCGTGCAGGGACGCCAAGAATGTCTGTGAGGTTTCCCAGCCCCATTTCACCCATGTTGGGCAAATTCAAACCGCCAAGTGTTCGGGCGGTGTTTCCCAAAGAATTGCTGCCGGCATCTCCATATTCCCCTGCGTCGGGCAATTCTCCCGCGCCTACACCATCCAAAACGATCACAGCTATTCGATGAATATCCATGTTTACAATCCTGCGGTACTTATGTTGTAAACTTGGCATTATACACCGTGAAAGCATTCCAAGAACACGCAAAAAAGAACCTATGGATGAAAATTTCAGATATATCTCAAGCAAAAATTGAACCCGCCAGAACATTGCTACACTTTAAAGTTCCAACGAATTGTTAACATACAGGAATCAAATATAAAGTAAAATAAAATGCTTGTTAAACAAAAGTTCTAATACAGAGAGTTCGTTTTTGATTTGGAACCCATGCTTAACTCAGCGACAAATAATGAGGAAAGGAGTTTCAAATCATGTCTGAAAAAGAACAAGGCACAGTAAAATGGTTTAATGGGGGTAAAGGTTATGGTTTCATTTCACGCGAATCTGGCGAAGATGTTTTTGTGCATTTCAACGCCATCATCGGTGATGGATACCGTAATCTGGTAGAAGGTCAGCGAGTAGAATTCACTGTTACACAAGGCCAAAAAGGCCCGCAAGCTGAGAATGTAGTTGTACTCTAAGCCAAGTGTAATATTAAAGAAATAAAAAATGAAAGCGACTGCCCAAAAGTCTGGGCAGCCGCATTTTATTTAGATAGTTGCTCGTTCAATGGTTACGTTTTGATGTTCACGGATATGATACGAACCGGTTTGTCCTAAAACGCGCGATACATATTCCTCGGGAACATCGATGATAGTGTGCTGATCGCGAATCAGGATCTTCCCGATCACAGATCCAGGAATGTTCGCTCGCGAGGCGATTGTCCCAACTATTTCACCAGGGCGGATGCCGTGCAAACGGCCTCGACCAAGACTGAGATGAACCATTCCTTTTTCTTGGGAAACCTCAAATTTGTTGCTGCCGCGGTGCTGCTGTTGTTTGCGGAATTTTTTTCCTTTACCTTTGTGAGATTCGGATTTTCGTTTGTTGTCATGCTGCCTACTTTGGGCAGGGGATGCTACGGAGCCGATCTTTTCGATCGCGCGTGGATTTTCTTGCTCACGAGCTAATCCAATAGCGGCTGCTGCGATTTGGATCGGATCAAAACCAGCTGCAAGCAATGCCTGGGCAATCATCAGGTCGCCATTGCGGGGTGAGTTTTCCAATTTTTGAGTCAGTTTATCGATGCTTTTTTTCTCGCGCTGGTTGATGATTTCCATTTCGGTTGGCAATGATGCAAGTGTAAGGTTGTGCTTGGTGAAACTTTCAATCTGGATCAGTCGTCGTTTTTCTGCTGGAGTGACCAATGAAATTGCCACCCCGTTTTTTCCAGCTCGGGCTGTCCTTCCGACCCGATGGACATATGCTTCCGGGTCATTGGGCAGGTCGAAATTCACGACATGCGAAATATCATCAATGTCCAACCCGCGTGCAGCTACATCTGTTGCTACCAGCACTTTGACCTGCCCTGAACGGAACCGGCTCATTACCTGCATGCGTGCATTTTGCTCCAGATCGCCATTCAAAGCTTCTGAAGAGAATCCGCGTTGGATCAATTCATTTGCCAAACGGCTGGAATTAACGCGAGTGCGCGTGAAGACCAGAGTTGCATTTAATTCCTCCACTTCCAACAAGCGGGTTAGGGCAGCTAGTTTATCTTTTTCATTGACGAGATAATAGCGTTGCTCAATGGTCTTGACGGTCATTTGTTTATGCTCGATTATGATGGATTGGGGATTGTCCATGTAAGTATCGGCCAATCTGCGTACGGTTTTTGAGATGGTGGCAGAGAATAACGCGGTTTGCCGTTTGACAGGAATCGCACTGAGAATATTTTCGATGTCTTCCACGAAACCCATGCTAAGCATTTCATCCGCTTCATCCAAAATAACGGTATACACACTGCTAAGGTCCAGAATCTTTTGACGCATCAGATCCTGCAGGCGGCCGGGGGTTCCCACAAGCACGTCAATACCTTCCTTGATCCGGCGTTTGGAGGTGTTGTATTGCTGCCCGCCATAGACTGCCATTACTTCGATCTGCAATTTTTGGCAAAACTGCCTGATAACGCCGGCAACTTGAATAGCTAATTCGCGAGTGGGGGTTAACACTAAGGCGCTTACATTGCCTTGACTGCCGCGTTCTATAAGATTTTGCAGGATTGGCAGGGTAAAAGCTGCCGTTTTGCCAGAGCCGGTTTGTGATTGTGCAATAATATCTTTACCTTCCAGCAATGGGGGAATTGCTAAAGCCTGAACTTGGGCTGGTTTCTCATAGCCGAGTTCGGCCACCGTCTGCAACAATTGCGGATGCAGATTTAATTGTGAAAATTCAGTTGTCATCATATCTCCTGTACTGTTCTGATAACTCCTGAATGTCACAAATTTCGTACTTGGATCGTAATTTCTGCAGATTCGATCCTGGTTTTGCTGAAAAATGGCACATCTGCCACTAGGCAAAACAAAATGCTCGTCCAGATATTGACGAGCAACTATTTGGAATTTTCAAAACGATACTATTAAATTTATATTTTGGTTATTATTACCAAGGTTGCGATTCTATCATACTTTTTGTTTTCTACCCCACAGAAAAAAGACGAGAATTTTTCATAAAATCTGAGGTGTAATCTGCAATCTATCTCCTAAGTTTTAAGGGTCATTAATCCGTCTATAATGATATGAGAAGGTTTAATGAACTGAATATTTATATTCCGTTAGTACCGAAGGGAGCTTTGAGTATGAAACAAGAAAACAACAGTGCGATGCTCGGGATATTGGTCGTATTAATGATTGCAGTTGGCATGGCTTGGGCAGGTTCGCAAAATGGATTGGTTGTATTCGGATTGCCGCTCTTCGCTCTTTGCATCATGCTAATTTTCCTCATTCAATGGGCGGCCTTCATTCCCGCTTTTCTTTTTCAAACTGAAAAGTTCTTTGATTTGACCGGAAGTCTGACCTATACCTCAGTGACTGTGGCGGCTTTCCTGCTCAACGAAAAGCAGGATCTGCGCTCTTTAATTCTGCTGTTCATGGTCCTGGTTTGGGCGGGACGCTTAGGCAGCTACTTGTTCAAACGAGTAAAAAAAGCAGGCAAAGACAGCCGCTTTGACAACATCAAGCCTTCCTTCTGGCGCTTCCTGCAAACTTGGACATTGCAGGCTCTATGGATTTCTTTAACTCTGGCAGCCGCGTTGACAGCCATCACTTCTACCAATCAGACAGGTTTGGATTTCTTTGCGGGTTTAGGTTTGGTGCTGTGGATGTATGGTCTGGGAATTGAAGCTTTGGCTGACCATCAAAAGGATGTTTTCCGCCGCAATCCAGCCAATAAGGACCGCTTCATCAGCAGCGGTTTATGGTCTTGGTCGCGGCATCCCAATTACTTTGGCGAGATCGTGCTTTGGCTGGGAGTGGCACTGACAGCATTGCCGATCATGCGCGGTTGGCAATATCTAACCCTGATTTCGCCTATTTTTGTATTTATCCTGCTTACGCGCGTCAGCGGCATTCCAATCTTGGAGAAACGCGCGGATGAGAAATGGGGTGGTCAGGTGGATTATGAAGCATATAAAGAAAAGACTTCTATTCTGATTCCATTGCCTCCAAAAGAATGACCTAGAATTTCACAAAACATATCTTAAAGCATAAGTCTTTTAAAATTTTATTTGGAGATGCGTCTGGAGAATTGTGCGTTATAGCATTTAGGTGCCCCCAAGGGGACTCGAACCCCTGTTTTGGCCTTGAGAGGGCCGCGTCCTAGGCCGCTAGACGATGGGGGCTAGCAGACTAAAATTTTAGCATGCTGGCGGATGCGTGTCAAATAAACCTTGCGTTCTTTTAATTTTATACTCTCACTAGAGATAAGATAAAAAAAACATACTAAGCAGATATAATTGCACTATTAAAGTGAGGAGAATACCATGCAGATAGTAACGGACAGCGCTACCGATATTGATATGTTGAAGGATGCGGATTTAAAAGTCCATACCGTTCCTTTGAAGGTTAATTTAGGTCAACAGACTTTTCGCGACAAAATTGATATCAGTGCAGATGATTTTTATAAAGAACTGGAAAAAAGCCCCGATCTGCCGATCACTTCCCAGCCTTCGGTTGGTGAATTCGCGGATGTATATCACCAGGTTGCAAAGCAGGATCCGGATATCCTTTCCATTCACATGTCCTCGGGTTTGAGCGGCACCGTGGATTCAGCCCGCGCCGCAGTTGAATTGGTGCCCGAAGCGAACATCACTGTGGTCGATACCAAGACATTATCGGCGGCTTCAGGCTGGCAGGTGGCAGCAGCTTTTCGCGCGATCAAGCAGGGCTGGAACAAGGAAAAGATTCTTGCCAAATTGAACGAGATCTCTGCTGCTGCGCACAGTTTCTACACCTTGAAGGAATTGAAGTATCTTATTCATGGCGGACGCATCAGCCATATAAAAGGATTATTGGCTTCCATGCTGCAAATAAAACCGATCATTGGGGTGGATAAGATCACAGGAAAATATATTCAAGCTGGACAGGCGCGTTCATTCAATAATGCCTTGAACGGATTGGTGGATATGGTTGCCAAGGTGTTACCGCGTGGTCAATCCATCCGCGCCCAGGTAGTGCACACCGCCAATCCCGAAGGCGCTGAGATGCTCAAACAACGAATTGACCAAGCCTATTCCTGCAGCTGGCTGCCTATTGGACAGATTTCGTTTGTGCTGGGAGCGCATACGGGTCCTAGCATGGTCGGGTTAGCCTTTGCTGCTACTGCGGTAATGGAAGGCTTGCTCTGATATAAACAGCACTCTTCCCGATTTATCTGGAATCTGATAAGATATCACGTCTTTGAAAATGGTGACCTCGACCATAGTGGATCGAGGTCTTTACTTGCGTAGAAGGATAGTAAAAGAAGATGATAATAAAAAGGGATGATTTGCGGAATATTGCCATTATTGCGCATGTGGATCATGGCAAAACCACGCTGGTGGATGGTATGCTGCGCCAGGCGCACATTTTCCGCGACAACCAGCAAGTGCGAGAGCGGGTGATGGATTCTAATGACCTGGAGCGTGAAAGGGGTATAACCATCCTGGCAAAGAATACTGCCATCTCTATTTGGGATGAGCAGACTCAACAACAGGTCAAGATCAATATCGTCGATACTCCCGGCCATGCTGATTTTGGCGGGGAAGTGGAACGCGTCATGAATATGGTGGATGGCGTGCTGTTGTTGGTGGATGCTGCTGAAGGACCAATGCCGCAGACGCGCTTTGTACTCAAGAAAGCCTTAGAGATGGGGCATAAAGCTATTGTGGTGATCAATAAAGTGGATCGCCGAGATGCTGAACCAGACCGTGTTCTGAACCAAACCTTTGATCTTTTTATAGAACTGGGCGCGACCGATGAGCAGGCTGATTTTCCGGTGATCTATACGCGCGCCACGGGCGGTCAGGCTGGGGTAACTGCTGAACTGGGTGATAACCTTGAACCTCTCTTTGACGCCATCTTGCGCCATATCCCTGCCCCGCAGGTGGACCTGCAGGCTCCCTTGCGGATTTTGGTGACTTCACTGGGGTACGATGATTATCGTGGAGTTACCGCCCTGGGAAGGATTTATTCCGGCACCATTCATACCGGGCAGTCTTTGGCGCGTATCAAGTTAAATGGCGAGATTTTGCCTGAGATAGCCCGCTATTTGTATGTGCATCAAGGCTTGGATAAGATCGCGGTCGAGCAAGCCCAAGCCGGTGAGATCATCGCACTGGCTGGTTTGGAGGGAATCGCGATTGGAGAAACCCTGGCAGATCCGCAGGAGCCAAGAGCACTGCCCCCCATCCATGTAGAAGAACCAACTGTGCGCATGACATTCGGTGTGAATACATCCCCATTCGCAGGAAGGGAAGGTCGTTGGGGTACTTCGCGCAAGATTCGGGAGCGTCTGTTTGATGAATTGCGCAGCAATGTATCCTTGCGGGTGGATGAAACTGATAGCAAAGATACTTTTCTTGTCTCTGGACGGGGTGAGCTGCATTTGGCGATCCTGATTGAAACCATGCGCCGAGAGGGGTATGAATTCCAGGTCTCGCGGCCTGAAGTGATTTTTCGCGAGGATGAAAATGGAAATCTTCTGGAACCTTTTGAAGAAGTCCATATCGAAACCAGTCCAGAAACGACTGGTGTTGTGGTGGAAATGCTTGGTGCTCGCAGAGGACGCATGCTGGACATGCGCGAAGCAGATGACAACAGTGTACGCATGGTCTATGTTGTGCCCACCCGTGGACTGCTGGGTTTTCGCTACCAGTTTCTGACTGCCACGCGCGGCATGGGTGTTATGCATACTCTTTTCCATGGTTATGATAAACAAGCCGGCAGTATCATTTCTCGCAATACTGGTTCATTGGTGGCTTGGGAGAGTGGGCAGACTTCTACCTATGGTTTGAAGAATGCTGAAGAACGCGGTGCACTTTTCTACGGCGCGGGTGTCGAAGTTTATGAAGGAATGGTGGTGGGCGAGCATTCCCGTCCTGGAGATCTTACCATCAATGTATGCAAGAAAAAGCATCTGACAAATATGCGCCAATCCAATCGCGATATCGAAGTCAGGTTAGCGCCCCCGCGCCAGATGAGCCTGGATGAATCCATCGAATACTTGACGGAGGATGAATTGCTGGAGGTAACCCCGGACTCTATTCGCATTCGTAAACGTATTCTTGATTCTGAGGAACGCGGCAAAACAGTCAAAAAAGCCAAAGAATTAGAATAACCTGCCAAGGTTACCAATCAACAAGATTGCCTTTCAGCTATAATTGCAGAAAAAAAGGGTGATACATGGCGAATCCGCTTGTTGAATGCATCCCAAATTTTTCCGAAGGTCGCAATATGAGTGTGATCGATCAGATAAAAGCTGCAATCACTTCTATTGCGGGTGTCAAGCTGCTCGATTGTCATTGCGATAGAGATCATAATCGTACCGTCTTAACCATCATCGGGGCGCCGCAGCCAGTTAAAAATGCTGCTTTTCAGGCGGTTCGCAAGGCTGCGGAATTAATTGACATGGATCAGCACAAGGGCGAGCACCCTCGTTTGGGCGCTACCGATGTAGTGCCATTTGTGCCTATCCGTGATGTCAATCTATCGGACTGCGTAGAGCTTGCGCGCGAGTTGGGCCGGCAGGTTGGGGAGGAATTGGAAATTCCTGTGTATTTGTATGAATCTGCTGCCAATTGTCCAGAACGGATCAACCTGGAGGATGTCCGGCGGGGACAATATGAGGGATTGAAAGAAGAGATCACATCCAATCCTGCGCGCCTGCCGGATTTTGGTCCCGCTAAGTTGGGTAAAGCTGGTGCGACCATCATTGGCGCCCGCGAAGCCTTGATTGCGTTAAATGTCTACCTTGCCAGCGATGATGTCGAGATTGCAAAGAAGATTGCGAAAACCGTGCGCTTTTCCTCGGGTGGTTTGCGTTACGTGAAAGCCATGGGTGTGTTGGTTGATGGTCGTGCTCAAGTTTCAATGAATTTGACGAATTTTCGCAAAACCTCAATACCTTTAGTTTGCGAAATGATCAGACGTGAAGCTCAACGCTATGGCACAGCCATCCATCATAGCGAATTAGTGGGTCTAATCCCTCAAGAAGCCATTCTGGAAGCGGCAGCCTGGTACTTGCAGTTGGAAGAATTTTCTGCTGAGCAAGTCCTGGAAAATTTACTACGGGAAAATGCGGATCAAACAAGCTGGAACAAGAAGGAAAACAGTACTTTTCTAGAGGATCTGGCCAATCCTGCCCCTACTCCTGGCGGGGGTTCTGCGGCTGCATTTTCCGCCGCTGAAGCGGCAGCTTTGGTGAGCATGGTTGCTGGTTTGACCATAGGCAAAAAAAAATATATTGCTGTTGAGGAGCAAATGCGGCTCACGCAAAAGCAAGCGCGAACACTGCTGACACAATTAACTGAAGCTATCCAAGCCGACAGTCAGGCGTTTGAGTCTTTGATGCAGGCCAGCAGGCTCCCTAAGGAAACACCAGAACAGTTGAATGCCCGTGAAGTTGCTATTGAAAAAGCGACTATTCATGCAGCCCGCGTGCCGCTGGCAACTGCAGAATTGGCGCTGCAGGTCATGCAGCTGGCTGAAGCAGTTGCATTGGAAGGGAATCGAAACGCAGTCACGGATGCATGGTCAGCGGCTGTTCTGGCTTTTGCTGCGATCAGCGCTGCGGGGGCTAACGTGCGCATTAACTTATCTGGAATGGAAACGCAGCCACAGAAGCAAGAAATGATGGCTGCTCTTGTTGACTTCGAAATTACAGCAGCGGATTTGATAAAGAGGATCCGGAAGGGAATTCAGGAACGAGCAGCTATTGATTTGCTCTGATAAAATCAGTCTTTATGAAAAAAAACCACTTTGCCCTCTCATCAATCCTCATTCTTGTTTTGTTTTTGATTTCTTGCGCTCCAAAAATTCCAGAAAGCATTGAAGAAACATCCCCTACAGAATTGCCCAGCCTGCGTTATTCACTCTGGTTAGCGCCCTATCTTCCGCAGGGATTGCAGGCAAAACTGAATCTGCCCGATTCATTTTTGCGAGTGACTGCTCAATCTGAGGCAGATATCGTGCTGGATATTGGAGTCGACCATCTGGTTACCCAATGGATTTATGCGTTGGTTGCGCCATTCGACACAATTATCGATGAGATCAGCCTGCTGGAATTGAAAATGCTTTGGCAGGGAGAATCCCTGCAGGATTTACCAGTAGAAAAGCTAGCACTGGATGGGAGCACCAGGGGTATTTTTGAAAAGCTTTGGGGAAAACCTTCATCAACGACAGTCAGCACGATCCCCTCTAGTGACCTGTTAGCAACGGCTTGGGAGGATGGGCGCACCTGGTCAATTATCCCTTTTGAAGAACTCCAACCGCAATGGAAAGTGATCTCATTAGATGGGCAATCGCCAATTCAAAAAAGTTTCAATCCTGACAATTATCCATTAAACATACCTATCTCGATGTACATGGATGAAGCAGTATCGCAATCGCTTACTAGCTGGTTTGAAGCAGACCCAGACCATCTTCTGTTACCTGCCAGCAATCGTGAAGCGGATAAGCTTACCACCGTGGTGCTTACTGGGGTGACTGCCCTGGTTCGGGCGACTGCTTCCACCATGGAGAGAAAGGGTATAACTTACCCTGCGATTGAAATTGGCGACTTGCTGCGTGATGCGGATATTTTGCATATCAGCAACGAAGTGCCCTTTGCACAGAACTGTCCCAGCCCCGGCGCCAACCGACAAAATGCTGCCAATTTGGTATTCTGCAGCAAACCGGAATATATCCAACTTCTGGAAGCGATTGGCACCGATGTGGTCGAATTGAGCGGTGACCATTTCAGGGATTGGGGCGCTGAGGCGATGCTTTTTACTCTTGATTTGTACAATCAGCGTGGCTGGCCATACTATGGCGGCGGGGCAAATCTAGAGGATGGCATGCAGCCGGCTCTCTTTGAGCATAATGGCAACAAAATTGCTTTTATTGGATGCAATGGTAAAAAATTGCGTGGTTATGCAGCCGCGAAAACAGAAGAACCAGGAGCCGTAATGTGTGAAATGGATGCCATGCAGGATGTGGTTAAAAACGTTATCGCGGATGGTTATCTGCCAGTCTTTACTTTCCAGCACGTTGAATATTATTCATACAAAATTGATCAGGACCTAGTGGAAGATTTTCACCGTGCGGCGGATGCAGGCGCGGTGATCGTCAGCGGCAGTCAGGCGCACCAACCGCATGCTTTTGAATTTTACAAGACTGCCACTTTGCACTATGGTCTGGGCAATCTGTTCTTTGATCAGTATTATGAGGGCTTTCCCCAAAGGCAAGCCTTCATTGACCGGCATGTGTTCTATGACGGGCGCTATATTAGCACGGAATTATTCACGATCATGTTCGTTGATTATGCCCGATCCCGATTTATGAACGAGGAAGAAAGGATAGACTTGCTGCAGACAATCTTTGCAGCCAGCGGTTGGAAGAACTAAAGAAGGAGAAGAAAAATGGCATTGTTACCAGATTTTCGCATTCGCGAATATGCACAGAAAGAACGAATGATTGAACCTTTTGTGGAAAACCAGGTTCGGGATGGCGTGATCTCTTATGGTTTGTCTTCTTACGGTTACGATATTCGTGTGGCGGACGAATTCAAAATTTTCACGAATGTGTATTCGGCTATTGTGGATCCCAAAACGTTTGATCCGCGTTCCATGGTGGATTACAAGGGCGATATATGCGTGATCCCACCCAACTCTTTCGCTCTGGCGAAGACAGTCGAATATTTCCGTATTCCTCGCAAGATATTGACCATCTGCGTAGGGAAAAGCACTTACGCGCGCTGTGGAATCATCGTTAACGTAACCCCCTTTGAACCGGAGTGGGAAGGTTTTGTGACCCTCGAGATTTCAAACACAACTCCTCTCCCAGCAAAAATTTATTCCAATGAAGGTATCGCGCAGGTACTGTTCTTTGAGAGTGATGCGGTATGCGAGATTTCGTATGCTGACCGCAAGGGCAAGTATCAAAAGCAGCAGGATATTATGCTGCCAAAATTATAGAATCCCGTAGAATGAAATGGCAAGGAGAAAAGCGCGCAGATTAGTACGCCGGTATTACGCAGAACGCTATCTGCTGATCACGATCACTGCTTTCGCGTTTTCTGTTTCTGCCACCCGTTTTTTTCTGGATATTACCGGATATCCCCAAATCGGTGGCAGCCAGTTGCATATTGCGCATGTTGTATGGGGTGGGCTGCTGCTCTATATTGGAGGTTTATTTCCGCTGATTTTTGCGAATAAACGCGCTTTTGACCTGAGCGCACTCTTCTCAGGCGTGGGGGTAGGTCTGTTTATTGACGAGGTGGGAAAGTTTATTACGCAAGGCAATGATTATTTTTTTCCAGCAGCAGTGCCAATCATTTATGCTTTCTTCTTGCTGACGCTGATGGTTTTCTTTCTGGTCAGACGAGCGAGACCGAAAAACCTGCGCACTCGCCTTTACCATGTCATTGAACGATTTGAGGAGATTTTAGAGGGAGACCTTTCCAAAAAGGAGCGGGATCGCATGCTGCTCGAATTGCAGATGTCATTGAACTCAAAAGACGAAATGGGCTTAGCTGCCATTGCTACAGATATGACTGCCTACTTACAGCAGCGAGAAAATGATCTGGTTCCGCACCACCCCGATTTTTTAGAGAATCTGGCTGTCAAATGGTTAAGATTTGAGGATCGCATTTTCCGTTATTCAGGTTTTTTCTCAGGCTTGCGTTGGTGCTGGGGAATCTGGGGAGCAGTGTTAATGATCCATCCAGTGATCGCATTTCTCTTCGAGCATTCTGGGCTTTTTTTGCCACCTTTATGGATCAAACTTCTATCAAGTGATCTGCTTTCAATCACAGACCTTTCCATGACGGGCTGGGTGCGGCTGGTTGGAGAAGGTTTTTGCGGATTACTGCTAGTAATAGCTGGTGGTATAAGAGGGGAATCATCAATAGCTACGGCATTGCGACTGGCTTTGATCAGTCTATTGATGTTTTTAATCATCGTGAATATCTTTGTTTTTTATTATGACCAATTTTCCGCGATTGTTTTTACGCTCATTCATTCTGCAATTCTATTGATTACATTGCGTTATCGCCAACACATATTGAGATGATTGATATGAGAAAAATAGATTTCCCTTTTTTGAATACTCGTTTATAATGATGTGAAAAAATTAGCATATACTAATATTATGACTCTTTTACAAGTAATGAATGGAAAATGGGTAAGGGTAGTGGGGGTGGCTGGCGGAATAGGAATGGAGCGCCGCCTGGCTCAATTGGGATTTCTGCCGGGAAACAAGGTGCGCATTATACGAGCGGCTCCTTTTCGGGGACCTTTATTAATTGATATAGAAGGCCGCGAGATCGTTTTGGGCAGAGGGGTGGCTGCGCGTGTGCTTGTGGAGTACATCTGATGCGTTTTGTTCTGATTGGACAACCAAATTGCGGCAAGAGCACACTTTTCAATCAAGTGGCTGGCTACCATGCTGAAACCGGAAATTTTGCAGGAACCACCGTTAGTTTTACCGAAACAAAAGTCCGTGTGTTAGGGGATGTGGTGGAATTGGTAGATCTGCCTGGCACATATACACTTTTGGGAACCAATCCTGCCGAGCGGGTCGTGCTGGATTACATGATCAGTAAACCTGTAGATGCGATAATTAATGTGATTGATGCGACACATCTGGTGCAGGGATTAACCCTTACTTTGGAATTGATGGAATTGGGCCGGCCGATGGTATTGATCATTAACATGATGGATGAGGCACAGCGTCAAGGCATCAAAATTGATGGAGAAGCTTTGTCTCGTCTGCTGGGCATCCCTGTGCTGCCTATGATTGCAACGCGTGGGCAGGGTATTCACGAAGCATTTACCACTACCTGGCACATCGGGCGCTCTGCCAAGCTTCCCAATCCACCGCTGTACAATTCTGAATTGGAACAATCCATACAAAAAATCAAAAATGCCATTGAGAGAAATGGACTGACGATCAGCCGGCGTGCGATTGTTGTGAAATTGCTTGAGGGTGATCCAAAACTGACCGAGCAGGTCAATGCAAAAAATCCCGCGATAGCAGATCTGGTCAAGAAACAGTTGGATAAGTTATGCCATCAATCCTCCCGCCAAGCGGTCTGGTTAGTGGCTACTGAAAGGCAGAAGATCGCGCGTGATCTGGCGCGGGGGGTGCAAGCACAAACCCAAACTCATTTAACTCTGCGCGATCGTTTGGATGATTATCTCCTGCATCCTTTCTGGGGATATATCTTTTTATTGGCGATTCTGTCTTTATTCTTTTATGGAGTGTATGGGTTTGGCAGCTTTCTGGAAGAGCCGCTGCTGGATTTCTTTAATAACCTGGATGAATTAGTGCTTTCTACACTGCATACCAGTGGTCTTGTGGCGCAGGTTGTCTCAGGAACCATTCAGGGAGTTTCGGGAGGATTGGCGATCGTGCTGCCCTATTTGATTCCCTTTTTGATCGGTTTGGGCTTTCTTGAAGATATTGGCTATCTTACCCGCATTGCCTTTCTCATGGACACGCTGATGCACCGTATGGGTCTACATGGTAAAGCCATTGTTCCCTTCATTCTGGGATATGGCTGCAACGTCCCAGCCATTATGTCAACACGGATCATGGAGGATAAACGCGATCGATTTCTCAGTGCTGCCTTGGCAACCATGGTGCCCTGTGCAGCCCGATTATCGGTTATTTTTGGATTAGTGGCATTTTATATCGGTCCTTGGGCTGCGTTGGGAATATATCTTTATAACCTGCTCATCATTTCGATTACTGGGCGCATTATTACCCATTTTCTTCCCGAGGATTCCCCAGGTCTCATACTCGAAATGCCGGTTTACCGTTTGCCGACCATTCGTACTGTGACTGCCAAAGCCTGGTTCCGTATTCGTGAATTCCTATTCGAGGCCTGGCCGATTTTGATTGTCGGCAGTGTCATTTTGGCTGTGATGAATTACTATTCGATTACTCAATATATCAATAATGCGCTGCGTCCGTTCAATTTGTTACTCGGATTGCCGCAGCAGGTTGGAACTCCGCTGATCTTTGGCATTTTTCGCAAGGAATTGTCGCTGGTCATGTTAGCTCAGGCTTTTGGGACGACTGATTTTGCGGCTGTCATGTCTTCACAGCAGATGATTATTTTTACGGTCTTTGTGGTGTTCTACATCCCCTGCATAGCGACTATGGTTACCATTCGCAATGAACTGGGCAGAAAGAGCATGTGGCACATAACCGCTTTGACAGTATTGGTCGCAACAATAGCCGCGTTGATTGTCCGACTCTTTTTCTTGATTTTTTAGTAGTTTAGATTGTGCCTGTTTTTATATAGACGAAACAAAAAGTCAGGAAAATAGCGCATATTACAATTGCATAAACCAGTGCTTTTGAGGTTTTTTGACGCATAGGTAGAATCCTCTATTTTTTCAAACGAAAGCGTAACGTTCACTATGAACCGCGGATTCCTCAAAGCCGATCACTTGCAAAGCTTTTTCTACTGCATTCATCATGGGGGTTGGACCGCAGAGAAAGATTTGAGTATCGTTGATTGCCCATTCCGCCGGGAGATATTTTTTCAAGATGCTGGCGTTCAGAAATCCCGATTCTCCCTTCCAGCCCTCGGGAGGTCGCTCGATAATGTAGATCACTTCAAGGTTTAACCTTTTACTCAATTCCTGAATCTCTTCGCGGAATGTGACAGCATCCCAGGTTTGATTGCAGTAGAAGAGCTTTACTGGACGCTGGTCATCCCAATCTGCCATACTGCGCAGCATGCTCATGATGGGGGTAATCCCAATGCCGCCAGGAATGAAGACGAAATTTTTCGTCTGATGATAATGACCAATGTTAAATGATCCATAGGGTCCATCTATAAAGACTTTATCTCCGGATTTGAGCGATTTGATTTTGGATGTGAAAGGCCCCACATTCTTAATCGACATCTCTAAGAAATCCTTGCGAACCGCGCTGGAGGATAGTGAGAAGGGATGTTCCGTGTCTGAAAAAGGTGTCTTCCAGGCGGTGAACCAGGCAAACTGCCCCGGTGAGAAATCCATCATATTGCCATATGCGGGTTTTAATTGAACCGTCCATACCTCTCCTCGTTCCGGTTTGATATTCTGGACGATATAAGGGTTAGCCATCAGTTTTAATGGGTAAATAATACGGGTAAAGGAAAGTGTCAATAGAAAAAGGATTGAATATCCTATCCATAAAACCTGCTTCCAAGGCAGGTCAGTATAATTGCCTGCTTGAAAAATATGCACAAGGGCGCTGCCAATCATGAAAGTCGCCAGAATGCCATGCCAGAGCTTCCAGAATCCATAGGGAATTTTCAGCTTTTGCCGGAATTCTGCTAGCCACACCACGCCGATCAGCAGCAGTAACGAAAAGACCCCAAAGCGAGCGCGCCAGGGAGCATCTATGATATTTAACAACCGTAAATAGCGTTGGTCTAAAATGAAGAGCATGATCGGATGTGCGAAGACCATAAAAAAAGCCGCAATGCCGATTTGGCGGTGAAAGTGATAGATGATATCCGCTCCAAAATGTTTGTAAATGAATTTCAATCGTGCGCTGTTTACAAACTGCAGAGCCATGATGGCTAAACCAATAAAAGCCATACTGATGGATAGATCCAAGAGTGCCGGCCTGCCGCTGTATTTAGGACCTGCCAGTAAAATGATCAATGGGGAGAGAACCAAGATGAAATAAAGAGCGGTCCAAAACAGTGCAGTCCAATGACTTCTTGTTTTCATGATAAATCCTTCAGAGAAAATTTATACGTTTTATATTAACCAATCATTATATGAAAAGTATTAGCAAATATTTTGCTGAAATTGTTTGAGGAATTCCTCAGCTTGTTGGTAGGACTTGAAATTTCTTTCGGCTGTTTTAAATGCTTTCGTATGCGCATAACGGCGTCCGTTAACTGCTTTCACCCCAATCTTTTTATGCAGCATTTCATGATACATGACGTAACCGATGACATAATGTGGAATAGTGTTGCTATCCAACAATTTGCTGATTGCGATGGTATTGGTTTCTGGATGATAATACCCTAATCTGCGGGTTGAACGCCTGGTGCTCCATACCAATCGTGCAGGTTCAAGTTGGCTTTTAAAATAATCTTGATTGATCTCGGTGTATACCTCCGCGAGATCAACGGATTGCCCTTTGCAGATTAATCGGCTGTGGATTTGTTCTTCCAGCAAGTTGGCGTGGATCAGCTTATATTCTGATGAGGATGAGTATTGTTTAATGATCTTAAGGCGATTTGCGCTCCGCCTTTGCAGAGCTGCTATCAGAATAGAGCGCTTCAGGTCGGTTGGTGAACTGATGAAACCTTCGTTAATTTCCAGAATGACCTGCTTGCCTTTTTTTTGACAATGATAAAGATAACTGGAATGATAGCAGTTGATCTGCAGTGAAGCCTGTAAATTCTTTTGGTTAACAAAAAGGGGGAATTCCTTCGCTGCCAAATGATAGAATTCTGCCAGCGCATGCAGGTGCAGCCATAACCATTTTCGCTGGCTTAAAAATCTCAACCATTGATAGGCTCTCAAGGAGCGTGTGGGTAGGTCGGATGGATATCCCCCGGCTCGAGAGCAAATCCGGTCTGTTTGATAGATTATTTCTTTAATCTTTGATAATAGGAATGAGATATCCGGTTTTGAAAAGTGATTTTCATATTCTTTGAAGTCATGCACCAAAAAATCCGTGAGAGCTTTTTGGATAGAATCAACCGCGGTTACTAGATTAGAAATGCGCATAGTTATATGGATTCTCTTTTGCGGAAATTGTACTTTATTCGAAGATCAAATTGAATAAGAAAAAAAAGGTAAAGTATCTTCAGAAATTTTTGAAAATTAATCTGGTAAATTTTACTAAAGTGAGGTAATATATGCGCCACTTAGCGCAGGCAGTATGTTATTAAAAAAGCATCAAAAAATTAAATGGTTGAAAGTGGGCGATGAAGTCGCGCAATGCGCAATCCTAAAAATTTTTAAATTAAACAACAAGAGGAGACTATCATGATGCAAAGTGCCGAATGCCCGCAATGCGGCAGTGATGTGCCAGTAGGATCGCAGCCTAGAATTGGTAAATTAGTGGCATGCAAGAATTGTGGTGCCGAATTGGAAATCGTCTGGCTGGATCCTTTGGAGTTGGATTGGCCGTTGCTGGATGACGAAGATGAAGACTTGGAAGAAGATTATGAAGATGAGGAATATTAAATAATCACTTACTTTATTTTTAAACCAAGAAGAGGACAGGAATTGGCTGTGAAGCTGATTTCTGTTTTTTTATTTGAGTTCATTGGAGTAGAGCATTCATAAATTCAGACAGAGTTTCTTTATTGGTTGGAAAATTTTACTTAAGCGAAATAAAAAAATTATCGTGGATCATCTATCCATAACCTGCAAAACGCGCACAGATCACCTGTAATAGTGGGCTGGCCGCAGCTCGGGCAGCGTTGATGCATCATTTCTTCTTCATTTTTGGGTATGGGCCCTTTTACAATTTATATATAAAATTAATAAAGAAACGCAATTTTACCCCGGGCATTTCATCTTCCCACTCATTTAAATGAGCTTTGTAAACAAGTTGTTTATTGCCATTGGAGAACGGGCATTCTTCCTGTATATATTCAATTCCTCTGAGTAATGAATACGCGGCTGTTTCGCGTTCATAAAACCGGCAGAATGGTTTTACTTTTTTAACAAAACCCGCCCCAGCTGGAAGAATTGGTTGACCGCGCGCTAACCTGTTGAGTGACCATTCCAGTGTGTTCGCCAGCAGCAGAGCTACCTCATCGTCTAGATTATGAGCGGTGAGGAGAACATCATAACCTCCCTGAGAAGCGATCTCATTAAAGACGTGCCGTTTGACCAGTCCGCAAATTGCACACATCTTTTGAGAGCTACGCCGCCTGCGATAGGTCACTTCTGGCACGCTCTCACCAAAAGTCTTTTGAACATCGTGGATGATCAGCCTTAGGTTTCGCTTCTTCGCGAATTGTTGTGTGAATTTTTGAGATCTATCCGAGTATCCCAATCCTTTGTCAATGCCCAAATGGATGAATAATCCATCCACTTGATAGCCTAATTGCCACAATACATCCCATAATGCCAGAGAATCCTTTCCACCTGACACAGCCAGTAGCAGGCGATCTTCCTTTCCGAACATTCGATATTTTTCAATGAAGCGTTTAGTTTGGTTGATTAACCATTCCTGGAAATGCTGGCTGCAGAGAGATAAGCGGTGCTGGCGCATGTTGATGACCGCTTTTTCTCCGCATTTTCGGCAGCGCATCTTGGATCTATCCTCCAGATA
Source organism: uncultured Pelolinea sp. (assembly GCA_964451805.1). Lineage (GTDB taxonomy): Bacteria > Chloroflexota > Anaerolineae > Anaerolineales > Anaerolineaceae > Pelolinea. The sequence goes on from CAYVJI010000001.1 coordinate 22,905, forward strand.
TTACGGCAACCAGCTCGATTTGATCGCTGGGCCTAATAACTTCGTCATCGGTGATTAATGTGCCATCGCGGACGGCTAAATATGATTGCGGATTGAGGTTCAACAAGCGAAGAGCTTTTCTAAAAGGAATACCCGAAGGTACATGATGCGTTTTGTGTTTGATATGAATACTCGCAAGGGTTGGATGCATAGAGTGCAAATTTTATCCTGCTTTCATAATAAATAAATTTTCGCTTGGATCTAATGCTGAATGGTTTGCGCCTGATACTCGTTTAAAAAGTTTTCTAACCACTGCAGTTCACAATCCATTTTCGTCAGGGAATAGTGAAATAGCTGCAAGACAGACCAAGGGAGGTTTTCACCATAGCCTTCAAGTTTTTCATTCACGCGGCGGCGGTCGTCTTGCAGTCGTGTTTGATGCTCTCTAATTGCCGCCAACACTTGCTCTGGGTCAAGGGCGGGCAGGCTGGCTAGACCGAGATAAAAGTTCGTAAACGTACTTCTCGGGGTTCGCAAAGCTTGGTAGGCTGCTTGCAGCCAGATCTTTTTTCCATTGGTTGTTAGGTTGAAAACCTGCCGTGCGGGTCCTTTTCCTGAAACGGATTCCAATTCGCTGGTTAACCATCCTCTTTTTGTCATTTTTCCCAATACTGAATAGATGGAAGAAAAACCGATTCTCGTCCATTCGCGCATGCCGCGCTCAGCGATTATTTGCTCCAATTGGTACCCGTGACTGGGATGCTCGGCGAGAAGAGTGAGCAGCACCAATTCTGAATCCGTGATGGTCAAATTTTTTTTAGGCATGTCAACATTAACAAATAGGTTGTCGGATGATTGTCTTGAGTTTTTGTGGCGCGGTGCGCAAGGGGGAATTCAGATAGATCTCATGGTGCTTTCCATCTACCTGGTATTCTGCCTGCTGTATATAATCATGCAGTTTCTTTACGCTTTGTCGTTCGGCTTCTCCGTAAGGACCATGGTGTAAAATTTGTGCGCTTAAACCTTCTTCATAGCTTTCAAATTTGACCTCATTTATTTTCGCTGGATTCTTTTTCCTGCGCACCTCATCAAGCGCCTGCTTGAAATGCTGTTCACTAAGGAATTCTGGCTGCAAGATCATCATTTGCCATTCCCAGTTCGAACTATCATCCAGGCTGAACATACTCATGTCGCTTGCCCACCATAAACCTTCCAGCGGCATGACAGAAAAATCAATACATAAGGGTTCTGCCTTGATAAGGAACTTAATTTTGTAGGCAACAGCATAAAGCGCTTCAATCGCTTGAGAGTACCCCGTATTGTTATTTGGATCCCCACCTCCACGGATGGAAATAAAATTCATGCGCGGAACCTGCAGGATCGAAATTTGATTTGCAGGTTGTTTGTAGAGAGCGCCCAATTCCTTGATTAGATCTCTTTTCATTTTTTCCTCTAAATAATATAATTATAGAATATCCTATCAATAGGATACCATGTTTTAATTCAATGTCAAGCCCTTGACAAAAATACCACTGCGCAATAAAAATTTGACTACAATAAATTACAGGAGAAATGCATGGCTGAATGGGGTCCTGGAATATATGAGAATGATGATGCGATGGATTGGATCTATGACCTGCTGGACAGCGGGGGATTGAGCCGTGTTAAAAAAGCTTTAGATGTAGTAGAGCAAGAACGCGTTGATTCTGCAGAAGCAGCTGATTGTCGTATTGCTTTGGCGGCTGCTGACCTGGTAGCAGCGCTGGATGGCGATATTAATCCAAATCTCCCATCGGAAGCTGAAGAATGGATTGCCCTTATCAATCGCTCAGCCAGTGGTTTGCGTCCGAAAGCCGAAAATGTCGTCCGATTGATTCAAAAAGATTCTGTTTTAAGGAGGGATATGAATAAGAAAGGGGTTCTAAAAGAATGGGAGCAGCAGATGGATGCGTTGATAAAACGCTTAGAGCTCTAATTTTTTGAGTTCGGATTTGGCATTTTTTAATGCCAGTTTTTCTGCATTCGAAAGAAAAGCACTGGCGTGCGCGTTTCTTTGTGCTTGATGGATTTCCGCTAAGGTCAGACCGGCTTTAACTGCAGCGTGTGAGTACTCATGCTCAAGTGAAATTGCGCTGATTCCAGGATCATCTGTGTTGATGCTAGCTTGGATCCCTTGCTCTAAAAAGAGTTTTAATGGATGCTCGCGGTAACTTCTAACCGTACTGGTTTGGACATTGCTAGTCAGATTAGATTCAATACCAATCGCATGTTCAGCCATGTAATCCAGCAATTTTTGATCCTGAACGGCAGTAACAGCATGCCCGATGCGTTCAGCACCCAGTTCGCGAATAGCCTGCCAGATGCTTTGCGGTCCTACGGCTTCACCCGCGTGCGGGCAGGCATGCCAGCCGGCTTCTCGCGCTTTTTGAAAGTGATCGCGGAAGGCTTCACCGGGAAAATTGATCTCGTCGCCTGCCAAATCTAACGCGACAATAGCATCTCGCTGGGTCATCAGGGCATCCAGCTCGCGCATGCCGATTTGAGGTCCATAAGTGCGGCTGATGATGCCAATTAAATTGACCTTCATATCAAAAGCCTGACTGCCTGCCCTGATGCCATCCACTACCGCTTCCACAACCCCTGCAGGCTCCAGATGATGCCTTTCAGCCATAAACCATGGGCTGAATCGCAGCTCAATATAGTCTATTCCTTCCTTCTTTGCATCCTCTACATTTTCGTAAGCGATCCGTCGGCAGGATTCATAATTCACCATAGCGGATTTCAGCCATTCAAATTTTTCGAAAAATTCAAGAATGCTTGCTTTGGCTTCATGGACTTGAACGTGAAGCCGCAGCTCCTCAAGGGTTTTAGCGGGCAGCGGTAGATTGTGTTTCAAACCAATGTCTAGGATAGTTTCAAGGCGAATGTTGCCGTCCAGATGGCGATGCAGCTCTATCAGTGGGAACTGTGGATCAATAGTGCTCATAATCTATTCTGGGGGATGAGTATCGGCGTCCTGCCCCAGTTCGCGCGAACGCTGGTAAGCAGCCCAAACAGCACGCGAAATGGCCGTGCGGAAGCCTGCTTTTTCAAGGTAGTACAGCGCCTCGGCAGAAGTACCGCCTGGTGAAGTAACCTGGTTTCTCAATCTTGCCAGGTGGCGGGTATCCTCCACTCCATTATCGTAATAATCCACTGATCCTCTAAGCGTTTCGATCACCAAGCGTTCTGCAATCCGGCGTGAAAAGCCCAAGTGAACGCCCGCATCGACCATGGCTTCCATGAACAGGTAAACATAAGCTGGTCCTGTGCCTGAAAGTGCAGTAGCTTTGTCGAGATAATCCTCTTCCTCCTCATAAATCTCTTGTCCAAACGCACTCAGGATTGATTGGGCAATTTTTTTCTGTTCCTCGCTGACGGTGCTTGAACTCGTCCAAACGGTAATCCCCTCGCCGATTTGAGCTGGAGTGTTTGGCATGGCACGCACGATGATATCATGCCCAAGGCAGCGGCTGATCTTTGATATGGATGCGCCTGCCACAATGGAAAGCACCAGCGCATCTGGACGGATTGATCCTTTCATATCCTCAAGTACTTTTTCAACGCGTTGAGGTTTGACAGACAATATCACCACTTCCGCCTTGTTTGCCGCTTCGCGATTGTTGGTGAATGGTTGTGTGCCATATTTCGCCTTAAGTTCTTCAACCCTTTCAATAAAAGGACCTGAGGTGAGGATCAATTCTGGTTTGGTCAATTCTTTTTTTAAGATGCCAGACAGCATAGCTTCAGCCATAACTCCCGGCCCAATAAATGCAATGGTGACATCCTGAATCATTTTTTCACCTCCAAATATTTTTTTACTTATGATATTTTATATTGAATTTCATTTCTTTCGATCAGATAATTCTGTTTCCAAGCAGAGGATCCATTGTGTAAGTTTCTGACCGGGTTCATTTTTTAGTGAAATGGTGATCGGAATTTCGATACTCTCTCCAATGTCATCTTTCACTACAATACCATGTATTGAACCATCCAACCATCCTGCGGGCAGGTAACCGATGGCGTCTGCATCGGAGCTGATGATTTGTTTGAGAAATTTTGCGTTGGGCGCAATTTGAGCAGAAGGAGCGATCGGATTTTGGAGGGATTTTTCCATAAAGGTTTTACTGAGCAGATTATCCTCCGGAAGAATCCAGATTTTCAACGTATTCTGAATGACTGGTGGGTTTTCAGAAAAACAGGTAGGACAGGATTTCAAAAACTCCGCCCAAGTCTTAATGTGCCCTGAGAAGATCCCATTAACCTCGGCAGGAGTGAGAGCTTGAAGCGGCTGTGATATATGTGTTGCAATGAATAATTCATCAACCCCGATCTGATAGATGTAATCTGAGGTTGAAGTTTTATCAGCATAACTGACAAATGCTTGAATGGAGTCTGTTTCCTCAAACTGGGCTGGATGGGGTATATAAAGAATCTCAAAGCCACCGTTTTTCTGTTGACAATCGTGCATTGTGGGCAGCAGCCACTCAAGGTCGGTGCTAGATCCCACTTGATATACGTTTTGGTTGGTTAGGCTTGCGCTTTGCGGATCTTGAGCGATGGAAAAAGTTGCAGGATTCAATGCCAATAGGATCAAGCTCCCCGCACCGAGGAATAAACAATAACCCGCGAATGGCAGCAGTGAATGATGAGAGATGTAACGGATCAACCATGCTATGGATAGATAACCCACGATCGCCGCGGTGAGAAAACCCGCTGCCAGGATGGGTAGGAAGGTCGAAAAATGATCTAACTTGATCAAATCCAGAATTCCCACTACACCAGCAGCCAACATGATTGGTATCGATAACAGAAATGCAAATTGTCCAGCCGGTTTTCTTTTCATATTGCGTGTCATGCCGCCAGTAATGGTGCTGCCAGAACGTGACACACCGGGAAATATGGATAAGATTTGAAGTACTCCAATCCAAAGTGCATCCTGCCAGTTGATTTCATCAATTTCTCTCGATTTTTTGGATAAAGTTTCCCCTGCAACAAGCAGCCCAGCAGTGATGAATAAGAAAAAGGCGGTGATGGAAGGATTGTTAAATACCGATTGAACCAGCGGTTTTGTTAGAATCCCAATGACGGCAGCCGGGATGCTGGCCAGCAATGTCAGCCAGCCAATACGCGCTTCAATTTCTGCGAATGGATGATGGACCCATACCCCTTTGACCATCTTCTGCAGGATAATCCATAAATCCTCACGATAATAATAAACTACGGAGAGTAAAGTTCCGATTTGGATCAGGACATCAAATGGAAAAGTTTGTTCTGGTGGAATATCCCAGTTCAATAAGAATGGAAAAAGAACCAGGTGGGCTGAGCTGGAGATTGGCAGAAACTCTGTAACGCCCTGGATAATTCCCAGGACGATAGCTTGCAAGAAGGTCATCGGTGTTCATTCTCCTTGTTGTAGACTTGCGCGCAGTTCTTGGCAAACCAGATCGAATTGTCTCTCCAAGATGCTCTGGCGCAACCGTTCAGCCAATTTTACTAGCGTGTGGATATTATGGATAGAAAGCAGCGTTGCAGCCAGCATTTCGCGTGCGCTGATCAGGTGCTTTAAATATGCCCGACTGAAGTTCTGGCAGGTATAACAGCTGCAATCTGGGTCTATTGGTCGTTCGTTTTGGCTGTTTGCGGCATTCGCAAGGTTAATTCGACCGCGCAGTGTTTGAGCGGCATGATGCCTGGCAAGACGCGTTGGCAGCACACAATCGAACATATCCACTCCCTGAGCGATCCCTTCAATCAAATCTTGCGGTGTGCCAACTCCCATCAGGTAGCGTGGTTTATTCTCTGGAAGAATAGCATTCACTACCTTGATCATTGCCAACATGTCACGCTTGCTTTCGCCTACCGATAAACCGCCTATCGCATAACCGGGAAAATTCAGATCGGCAAGGTACTGTGCGGATGCTTCGCGCAGATCCGGGAAAATTCCACCCTGCACAATTCCGAACAATGTCTGGCCATTCTTTGGTTTTGCTTTAAGACAGCGTTCCGCCCAGAGATGCGTCCTGTGCATGGCTTCAATATTATAGGTTTTATCATGAGGTGGCGGGCATTCATCAAATGCCATGATGATATCTGCACCAAGCTTTTCCTGAATTTGCATTGAAATCTCAGGGGTGAACTGATGTTTTGATCCATCGATATGGCTGGTAAACCAAACACCTTCCTCATCGATCTTTCTGAGTTTTCCCAGAGAAAATACTTGATAACCGCCGGAGTCTGTCAAGATAGGTTTTTGCCAATTCATGAAAGTATGTAAGCCTCCGCAGCTGGCGATGGTATCTGCGCCTGGCCGTAGATAAAGGTGGTATGTATTTGAGAGCAAGATCTGAACCTGGAGCTCATGTAGTTGCGCGGGTGTTAATGCTTTGACGCTGGCTTGCGTGCCGACCGGCATAAAAACCGGCGTTTCTACATTGCCATGCGGTGTGATGATTCTGCCTGCTCTCGCGCTTCCATCCTTAGCGAAAACATCGAAGGTGAAAGTGTTTGTTTTGGTTGTTTTTTCCATTTCTGATGATTAGCATTATATTCTACAGGGATTGCTTCAATAAAATTTGTTTTATACTTGTGCGCATGAACAGTGATAACTTTGGAACTTGGCTTGAAATTGACTTGGCAGCACTGCGCAGAAATTTTGAAATAATTTCCAACATTTGCGACTGTATCGTGATGCCGGTTGTGAAGGCCAATGCGTATGGGCATGGATTAGAGAAAGTTGCTGCGTGCTTTGAGAATGCGGGAGCTAAGTGGCTGGGGGTAGCCCGTCTTGAAGAGGCAATGCTTCTGCGTCAAGCAGGCATAAAGCTACGCATTCTGGTGCTTGGATATACTTCACCCTTGCGTGTGGCTCATGCTATTAAAGAAAATATTGCGTTAACAGCTTATGATTTCTCGGTAGCAAAGGACTATGCTGAGCAAGCACAGAAATTGAGAGAAAAATTAACCATCCATGCAAAAATTGATACTGGCATGGGGCGACTTGGCATTCCATTCGGTCAGGCTGAGCAGTTTTTATCAATAATTCAATCCAGTCCTTCATTACTGCTGGAAGGTTTGTTTACGCATTTTGCGGTAGCGGATGAGCCGCATAAACCTTACACTCAGAACCAATTGGCTCACTTTAATCAGATTGTTGCCAAACTTGAACAACAAAACAAAAAACCGGCAATTGTGCATGCATCCAATTCAGCAGGTGCTTTGGCATATCCGCAAGCGCGTTTCAACATGGTGCGAGTTGGAATTGCGCTGTATGGATTACCTCCATCGAAAGATGTTCCGCTGCCCGCCGAAGTTCAACCAGTTTTGTCATGGAAGACACGCTTGATTTCAGTTAAAACGCTGCCGGCAGGTCATGGAGTTAGTTATGGTTTTAATTACTTTACCCAACGAGCAGAAAGAATAGGAGTAATTGCGGTTGGTTATGGAGATGGCTTTAGGCGCGTGGAGGGTAATAAAGTTCTCATCCATGGCATAGAGGCCCCAGTCATTGGATCAGTTTGCATGGATCAGTGTATGCTGCAATTGGATGAAATCCCTGAAGCGCAAATTGGAGATGAAGTTGTGTTGATCGGCACCCAAAATGGAAGAAAGAAGACAGCCACGGATTTGGCTCGATTGTGGGGCACAATTAATTATGAGGTAATCTGTGGTCTGGCTGCACGTATGCCGCGTTACTACTTGAAACAATGAAAATCTGACGCATGAGGCAAACTGATCAAAAGAGATGGATCATTCCACCAATAATTCCCGCTGACATTGATCGGGAATTGTGCGTTTACCCACAATTTTTCCGACAAATTTTATTTAACCGCGGTATTCAAAGTCAAAAGGAAGCTGATGAGTTCCTTTTAGCTCGTGAACCGGTATATGATCCTGGTTTGCTGAAGGGAATGCAGACTGCCTGCGAGATAATTTTTCTAATGATCGCTGAGAGAAAACGTATTGTCATTCTTGGTGATTATGATGTTGATGGTGTGACCGCTACAGCATTATTGGTTCAGTGCTTGCAAAGACTGAATGCCGATGTAGATATGTTTATCCCCAACCGGTTTATCGAAGGTTATGGTTTTTCAATGGATGCATTGGAGAAAGTGCTTTCATTGAAACCAGACCTGATCATCACTGTAGATTGCGGGGTTCGATCCATCAGAGAAGTGGAACGGGCATCTGAATTCGGTATTGAAACCATTATTACCGATCATCATCAGCCTTTAGATAATCTGCCCGCCGCATTAGCGATTATCTGTCCCAAACAAGCTGGTGACCTTTATCCCAACAAAAATTTATCAGGGGTAGGGTTGGCATTTAAGCTGGCGCAATCCGTTTTATCTAAAGCTTTTCATTCTTCAGTTTCTTGTGACGCATGGCTGGACCTGGTCGCATTAGGGACAGTTGCCGATCTTGCCCCGCTGACAGGGGAGAACAGGGTTTTGGTTCGAAGCGGCATAGACCAAATGCGCAAAGCCCCACGAATAGGACTAAAGGCGTTGGCAAAAGTCAGCGGAATTGAACTTGCTAATGTGGACTCTTCGCAAATTGGTTTTGTTTTAGCCCCAAGATTGAATGCTGCCGGTAGGCTGAATTCTGCCAGAAAAGCATATGATCTGTTGATGACAGATGATGACGAAGCGGCTGAACAATTGGCCAGAGAGTTGCATCAGACGAACCAAGAACGCCAGAACTTGCTGCGTTTAACCCAATCCAAAGTTGAGGATTTTGTCAATAATCAGAAAGATTCAACCAACTTGATCTTATATGCTGACAAGGATTTCAACGAAGGGGTGGTAGGTTTGACAGCTTCACGTTTGGTTGAGAGTTGCTATCGCCCAGCAATTATAGGTGTTGAAAAAGATGGACTAATCCGGGCATCATGCCGCAGTATTCCGGGGTTCAACATTACGCAAGCTTTGGATGAATGCCAGACTCTATTAATTCAACATGGCGGGCATGCAATGGCTGCCGGACTTACCATCAGCAAAGAAAACCTATCAGCATTTGAATCCCATCTGAACGCGATAATTTGCGAGCGGTTGTCCCCACAAGATTTCCAACCTACTGTAAATACCGAGATGGAGATACCATTAGACCGTTTGCCACCTTCATATTTTGAATTTGTGGATAAGATCGAACCCACTGGAGTAGAAAATCCGAAAGTTTTATTCATATCCCGTGGGTTAACGATTCGGGAAATAAGAACAGTGGGCAAAGAACAGGACCACTTAAGATTGCTGCTAACAGTTCCAGATGGAAATAAAGAAGGAAAATTTATTTTTCATCATGCCATCGCTTTTCGGATGGGTCAATGTTTGAAATACTTTTCGGTAGGCAATAAGATTGATATTGTATTTTCTTTCGAAATAAATACTTATCAAAATCAGCAAACGCTCCAGCTGAATATTCGCGAAATAAGACCCTCACCTCAACATGAGGGTGGAAATCCTGCAATGCAATCTTTCAAGCTCGGTAACGAAACCTCTGGGGAGGTTTGAGAGAAAAAAATCACACACATGCACTTGATTGATTCTCTGCCTAGACCAGTCATTTTCGCTCATCGCGGTGCCTCGAAATTCGCGCCAGAAAATACTCTGGCAGCTTTTGATCTCGCTTTATCTTTAGGGGCGCCTGCCATCGAATTGGATACCATGCTGTCTCAAGATCGGATTCCCATCGTCATTCACGATAACACTCTCGAGCGAACAACTAATGGAGCGGGAAGTATTAAGGATTTCCAATATGAAGAGCTCTCGTTTCTTGATGCGGGTTCTTCATTTTCTCCTTTATATAAAGGAGAAAAAATACCGACACTGGAAGAAGTATTGCGTCGTTATAAGAATAAATTGCTCATCAATATCGAGTTGAAGAACTATCATGCGCCATTTGATCCTCTACCTCAAATTGTCGTAGAGCTGATAGATAAGCTTCACATGAGTGATATGGTGATTGTGTCTTCTTTCCTACCATTGAATCTATTGATCATCAAACGCCTCAATCCAATTATCAAGATTGCACTCTTGGTGGGCACGGGCTTTGTTGATAGAATCCTTTCATCAAAACCATTTTCATTTATTTCCCCCGAATTCATCCATCCGCCCAGCTCACTCATCAATCCTGTTTATTTAGATCATGAACGTAGCCTAAAACGCAGGGTGAATGTTTGGACGGTAAATGATTTGGAAGTTGCGAGAAAATTCTTTGCTTGGAAGATTGATGGGCTGATCACCGACGACCCTCAATCAATGCTGCGGATTCTGGACAAGAATACTGCTCATTAAAGTAAAACTCAGGTATGATTAAACCTAATGGAGAAGAAGAAACAAAAGGCAGCGCTGCTAGCCTTTATTTTGGCTTGCATTCTGTTGCCGGTCAATTTTTTGCCGGTCTCAGCTCAATCTGATGATCAAGGATCTGCTGCGCTTTATAAAGCGGAACAGTTATTTGCGCGCCTTTCTCCAGAAGAAAAAGTTGGCCAGCTGTTCATGGTGAGTATGGATGGACTGGATATTGAGGAAGAAACTTCTATTGTCAATCTAATAATCAATTATCACATTGGGGGTATCGTTCTTAAACGCTCAAATGATAATTTCAAATATATTGATGATGATCTGTTGTCTATCTATCAATTGATTTCGGGATTGCAGAAAAGTGAATGGCAAACCAAGAATACTCTCATTGAATCCAACGGCGAAACTGTCATTAATGATTTCATCCCACTCTTCATCGGAATTTCTCAACCTGGCGATCTCTATCCATTTGACCAAATAATCAATGGACTTACTGCCATTCCTTCCCAAATGGCTATTGGAGCGACCTGGCAGCCTTCGCTTGCCTATCAAGCGGGTTTGGTCTTAGGAAAAGAACTATCGGCGCTGGGTATCAACTTCTATTTTGGACCTTCATTAGATGTTCTGGATATTATTTATCGTGAAGGTGGTGATGATCTGGGTGTCAGGACGTTCGGAGGTGACCCCTTCTGGGTGGGGGAAATGGGAAAAGCGTATATTGAGGGTTTGCATGAAGGTAGCAGCAACAAAATCGCCGTGATTGCACGAAATTTCCCAGGCAGAGGCAGCTCTGACCGCTTGCCTGAGGAGGAAGTAGCCACTGTTCGGAAATCTCTGGAGCAATTGAAATTGATTGAATTAGCACCCTTCTTTCAAGTGACCTCGCTTGAGGATGATGCCCCGAACGTTATTGTGGATGGTTTGTTGCTCAGCCACATTCGTTATCAGGGTTTCCAAGGCAATATCCGTGCAACAACCAAGCCGGTTAGTTTTGACCAGACTGCTGTTGATTTGTTAATGAATCTGCCTGAATTATCACCTTGGAGGATAAAAGGTGGAATTTTGGTTAGTGAAGACCTGGGCAGCGATGCTGTTAAGAAATTTTTTAGCCCAGGCGACCAGCCCTTCGATGCGCGCCAGGTGGCACGCAATGCATTCTTGGCTGGAATCGACATATTGAACATGGACCAATTTATTTCCAGCGGTGATGACAGTCGCTTTGAAACCTATCAAGGAGTGATTGAATTTTTTATCCAAAAATATCGAGAAGATCAAGCTTTTGCTGCCAGAGTGGATGCATCGGTAAAGCGCATTCTCACCCTGAAATATTCTATTTATCCTGAATTTCAAATTGATAAAATTATCCCCTCCCAAACAGGATTGCAGGATGTCGGTAAACAGAATAGTATAGCGTTCGAAATTGCCAGCCAAGCCGCAACGCTCATTAGCCCAAGCATGGATCAGTTTACCAGCGCTTTACCGGATGGACCGCAGTTCGGGGAAAGGATAATTATTTTCACTGATACATTGGAAGCTGCCCAGTGTTCGGATTGCCCGTCAAGAAGCATTCTGGCAGTGGATGACCTGCAGGAGGTCATTCAAAAACTATATGGTTCAGGTGGGAGTGGCCAGATCTCCGATAGCCAGGTTATTTCCTACTCATTTTATGAACTGCAAGATTATTTGGAAAACCCATTCAATCGAGTGGACCTTGAAACGAACCTTTCTCGCGCCGAATGGGTGATTTTGATCGTGCAGGATTTGAATTCTGATAATCCAGCCGCAATTGCTCTGCAGAAACTATTAGCTGAAAATTTGAATGCGATTCGCAATAAAAAAGTAATTGTTTTTTCACTAACTGCGCCGTATTATTTTGACGCGACAGATATTTCTGCATTCACTGCATATTATTGTCTATACAGTAAACTGCCCTCCTTTATTGAAGTGGCAGCACGATTGTTATTCCAAGAGATCACTCCTGTTGGCAGCTCTCCGGTATCTATCCCTGGTGTAGCTTATGATTTGATTACCGCAACAAGTCCGAACCCCAATCAAATCATTGAGCTGATGGTGGATCAAAAGACAGCCACTGAAGAAATGAACCAAGAAAGTGCTGTTGCCCAAACCCAGCAGATCTTCAATCTAGGCGATAACTTGCCCGTCCGCACGGGAATTATTGTGGATCATAATGGCCATCCTGTTCCTGATGGGACGGTTGTGAAATTCAACCTAAACCAGCAAGGAGAAAATATAACAGTCCAGCAGATCGAAGCAATTACTGTGGATGGAATAGCGAATGCCTCAATCAAATTAGCCAGTACAGGCATGCATGAAATCCGCGTGACCAGCGAACCAGCCATGAATTCGCAGATATTATTGTTGAATATTTCGGCAGAAGAAGGTGCTCAGATCAGCGCTATCACTCCCACCCCGATGCCGACCATTGCGGAACAAATAACACCGGAATCATCTGCATCAACTGATGAACAATCCAGCCAGGAGATGGAAAAGGAAAGAAACAACCGCTTATTGGAATGGTTCCTGACAAGCATATTTACATGGGGAGGTGGCGCGGTTTTTTGGTATTCTTCGGGGAAGATTAAACCCATGAAAATGCGCATGGTCCTGATCGCAGGATTCATACTTGGCGGAGTTGCTGCTGCCACATGGCTGATTTTAGGGTTACCCGGAGGTCAGGAGCGTTTTGGTTTGGCGGGATATTTTAACCTATTCCTCTTAACGATTCTAGGTTCAGCGACCGGAGTGCTGCTGGCATTTTATTTCTATAAATTCAAACAAAAGCAGTAACTCATACGGATTTACTGAATTAAGGCTGCGATGAATCCAATGGATGTCAGCGCAAGTGAAACATAAATGATAGCTTTCGTTTCTGGGTTAGACAACAACGAAAGCATTGTTTCTTTTTCTGAAACAGGATTCTCTATATAACTTATTTTTCCGGTAAAAAAATCCTTCAGTTGTGTCATGCTATTGGGGCGTTCATCTGGATGGAGATTCATCGCCCAGAGAATCGCGCGTTCCATTTGTGCGCTAATGCTTTGATTGATCTTTCTGGGGAGTTGCAGGCTTTCAGGATTGATAAAGCGCTCACGTGCATCCGCGGGAGTAGTATTGGTCAATAGATGGTAAAGGGTTGCACCAAATGAATAAATATCGCTGCGCACATCGGTGTGTGAACCATCACCTCCATATTGCTCGAGCGGAGTATATAACGCAGTGCCTTGTCCTTGAATGATGGTCACAGTCATCTCCCCAGGGGCGAGTACCTTAACCAATCCAAAATCAACAAGTTTCAATAATCCGCTGGGGGTTAATTTTAGGTTGCTGGGTTTGATATCACGGTGCAGAATAGGAGGATCCTGGTTGTGTAAATATATCAATGCATCCACCAACTGATTTGCCCATTTTCGGACTTCTTCCTCTTTTAGAAACTTATTCTGATGCTTAGCTTTTAGCATCAAAGTTCGTAGGTCATCTCCCGGAACGTAATCCATTACAAGATAGTCTCTTTCTCCAATGGAGAAAAAGTCGGAGACCTTTGGTAGATTGGGATGGTCCAAACGAGCCAGTACAGTTGCTTCCTGACGGAACTGTTCCTGGGCTTCTTTATTTAGTTGCTTGCTGAGAGTCTTATCATGTTCTACTTCTTTTAATGCGCAAAATCTCCCGCTGAGGCGAGTGTCTTCTGCCAAGTAGATGCTTCCCATGCCCCCTTGACCGATGACCTTTTTTATTTTGTATCGGTTTCTTAGTAATTCACCTTTTTCTAAGGGCAACGGCATGTTTGATTTTCAACCATTTGTTTTTTTAAGATATTTGCTATATTATACTTCTTAGGAATTATTTCACATCAAATGAATACGCAGTTAAAAGAAGTGCCATTCTTGATTGCTCAAAAAGGACCTCTCCAGGGGCAGAGTTGGGCGATTCGCGATGAGATCATGATCGGTCGCGAAGCGGATTGTGATATCGTGATCAACGAACGGCAGGTTTCTCGTAAGCATGCCCAAATTATTTCGAATTCCGACAACCAGATTTGTATTTCCGATTTGAACAGTAAAAACGGCACGTTGTTGAATGGAGATTTCATCAATACGTGTATTCCATTAAAAGATGGCGATGAAATTATTGTTGGCTTAATCCAAGCTTTTACATATATTAGTTCTGATGCAACACTTCCACTTGTCCAGAAACAACAACAAGAAACTGGAACTGCCCAAAAGCTGTTCATTGATAAAAAAGCTCGCAGAGTATGGGTCGGTGAAAAAGAACTTTTACCACCATTGTCAGTTTCCCAATATGAACTGCTTGTGTTTCTTTATGATAATCAGAGTTGTGTTATGACCCGACAAGATGTAGTGCATACAGTCTGGGGAGAACAAGAAGCCGTTGGAGTCACCGAACAAGCCTTAGACGCACTTGTTCGCAGATTACGCGACCGCTTAAAAAAATTTGATCCTGCTCATGATTACATTCTTACAGTCCGAGGAGTAGGATTCAAATTTGAAAATGAATTGTATCAATAAAATAAATTTATTATTTGCTGAGATTTGTCCTCATGGAAAATCTCAACACTGCTTTGTAAACCCTTTTCAGTTTTTCCACAATTCCTGGTTCAGAATTTTGGTTTTCAGCTTGGGCAACAACTGAATTAACCAATCCCAGGAAATCTTGGTTTATTTTTTCTTGGTTTTCCTGCAAGATTTTTTCAAGTTGGGCTTCATCCTCAACTTCCAATAATTTCTCAATGAGTTTTACTTCTTCGGTAGGTTGGGAGATTTTTTCTATAAAAACCATAACTTGTTCAAGTTTGTTGATGCGGTCTAGATCTCCTTTTTTACGAGCGGAGGAAATTTCCAGTTCAAGTGTTTGCACAAAAAAATCGTTAATTACCCCAAGGTTTTCCTGCAAAGTAGCCTCAATGTTTGGTGAGCCAATAATTTTTTCAAGGTCAGTCTTGGCTTGATCCAATTCCTCTTTTATGCGTTGATCGATCTTTTCAGTCATTTGCAGCAATTTTTCTCTCAGCTTTAACAATTTCTCTTTCTCTTGCTGAGAAGATTCCTTTTCAATCCTTTCGCTAAGCAATTTGAAGAATTCATAATCAAGACCAGCCCGTGCCATCCCGACGATGGTGCTGAGTTGAATCTCTGAGTTGGCTTTTAGGATCGCATCAAGCAGTTTTTCCCGAGTTAGCCCTTCTTTCCCTGCTTCTTGCAAGGCTTTGATGGCGGTTTCTGTTTCTTTCGCCTGCGTGAATATCTCTTGACCGGTTTTTGTGTTTTTAAACAACTCTTCCTGTAAGGCGATCAATTCTTGCTGAGATTTTTGATCCCCTTGAGCGTTTGTGGTTTGGAGAATGCGTGTAAAGATTGAGAAGAATTGAACATCGATTAATTCTTCTTCCTGCTTGATAATATTGACCCTCTCGGTTTTAGGAGTCGTCAATAACCTTTCTAATAATTTGATTCTTTTTTGTTGTTCCTCCAACATTTCTTTGGTGATCCCGTCAGCTTCCAGGATCGTTTCAATTAATGTTTGATACGTCAGCATGCTTTTCGGTTGAAGCAGATATGCTTTTCTTTTCTCCTGTGGTAAATTTTCCAAAATGCGATTAATCAGCGGACCGATCTGTTTCTCCTGTTCATTCACAGAGGTCCTGAGATCTGGGGGGAAGAAGGTCAGCAGTAATTCCTTTTCCGGGTCATGGTACACCAAAGGGATGGCAAGCAATCCTTGATACCCGCATGAGGGGCATCGAAGAAAGTTGGATGCATTTGATAATAATTTCTGTTTTGCTAGAGGATCTTGCGATACATCAAATAACTGTTGGATTTCAACAATTACGGGTTGTTTACACTGCGGGCATGTGGTTTGTGATTGTGGCATTGCTATTCTCTTTCTTAATAAAGTTGTATTATTCTATTACTTTATGCATGATCTTCCAACGGCAGCGAAAAACAAATTTTCGCACCATGTTGATGCTCAGAGTCGATCCAGATGCGCCCCTGATGCGCTTCGATGATGGCTTTCGCGAGATATAAACCTAAGCCTGCTCCCTTTTTATTTCGCATTGCATCTGAAGAACGATAAAACCGGTCAAAGATATACGGCATATCCTGAGGAGCGATCCCTTGTCCTTCATCGCTGACACAAACCATAGCGATCTTTTTCCGAGTCTCTCCGCTAACACAAATTTCACCTGATTCAGAATATTTGATCGAATTGGAGATGAGATTGCTGATGACCTGCTCAATACGCGATTCATCAGCAAAGACAAGTGGGAAATCCTTTGGAAAATCTGTATTTATGGTATGCTTTTTCGTCTGTGTCTGGAATCTCTCAGATAGTCGGATTGCCATTGCGGGCATGTCAACCTCTGATTTTTTTAATGTCACTCCACCCGCCTGCATGCGGGTAGCATCTAACAGGTTTTCAATCAACTGGCTTAATCGGTCGGCTTCTTCCTCAATGATAGTCAAACTTTCTTTCAGGAACTTGCTATCCCACTTGGCATCCTCCCGCATGAGTGTGCAAACATATCCTTTGATCAGCGCGACTGGTGTCTTCAATTCATGGCTAATAACGGAAATGAAAGTGCTTTTCATTTCTTCAGATTGGCGAAAACGGGTGATATCTCTCACAGATGCGATGATATTGTTCAATATTCCGTCAGGAGAAAGTAGCGGGGCATAGGTAATACCAACCGGAAGCGGCGGTGAATTGGTGCGTTTCAGATCACCTTCTACATAAAGCTGCGCATGTGGAGTCAATGGCCAACCTCCAGCGATGGCGTCCTCAAGTTTGACTTCATGAGTGAGTTTTTCAAAGCTGACAATTTCCTCGTGCGGTTTGCCTTGAATTTCTTCAACAGGAAGCGAAACCATGCGTGAGAAAGCAGGATTGCACCGGTCGATGACCTGATTTGCGCCGATAATCAGAATGCCGTCGGCTGTTGAATCTAAGATCATGTCTAAATGCTGTTTGCTGCGGTTGATGGCTGCATATAATTGCGCATTTTTTACCGCAATTGCAGCTTGATTGGCGAAACTGCTGAGGATGTTTCTATCGTTGGTGGAAAAGACACCAGGATAACCCCGGAAAATGAAAATGACGCCTAAAACCTCATTTTGGATGACCATTGGCAATCCTACCCCGCTTAATAATCCCAATGTCGCTGCAAAAGTCAGTTGGCTGAGAATACGGTTGACTTCTGGAATCTCAAATTCCTCGGGATTCTCATGATCAGGGATCGCTTTTAAGAGTGGTGTTAGTTCATCTAGAAAAACTGGGGAGATTCCCTCTGCTATGCGTGTATGCCAGAGCCCATTTTCACTGCGTAAAACAATCAAACCAGCCTGCCCAGCTAATAATTCAATGGAAACCTTTAATATCCTTTCCAGCAGCACATCCAGATCCAATTCCTGAGATAGGGCTCGGCTGATTTCAAGCAAATAATCTCGTTGTCTAACGCGGATATCTGGCAACATGCAAATATTAAAACCTGTTTTTCAATTAAAAATTCTAAAAAAAATCTTAATATAAATTTTGTTTCATATACTCAAATGCTCCGATCAATCCTGCATTGTCTCCCAATTCCGCCAATGTAATTTTTAGATTTTGCAGGTAATTCGGATTGAGTACGTGTTGTTCCAAGGATTTTCTAAAAGGTTCCAAGAATAAATCTGCGCTTTGTGAAACTCCCCCACCGAAAATGACACAGGATGGATTAAAAATATGCAAGTAATTCGCAACACCGATGCCCAAGTAATATCCAGCACGTTGAAATGCCATGCGAGATAATTGATCGCCCGCATAAGCCGCTTTAGCAATTTCTTTGGTTGTTGGGTTCTTTATTTTTAGATTGGTTGGAAATCCTTCTTTAATTTTCTCGCGAACAAAGTTTTGAATACCCGTTCCTGAAGAAAATGCTTCCAAGTGTCCTCGTTTTCCACAACCGCACATTGGACCATCATCTTGCAGGACAATGTGACCTACTTCGGTAGCCACCCCAACAGTCCCTTGTAGGATTTTTCCCCCAGTAATGACTCCACCGCCTAAACCCGTGCTGATCGTAAAATACAACAGATCGTCATGACCTCGCCCCGCCCCTCGTTTCCATTCCCCAATCGTAGCCAAGCGCGCATCATTATTAATAAGGACCTTTACACTGAATTGCTTTTGAAGGATTTCGCCTAATTTGATATTCTTCCATCCAGCAATATTCGGTGCTAATATAACTTTATTCTGTTTTACATCAACAGAACCGGGAGCAGCAGCTGCAATTCCCGCCACATCGCAATCTTTTGGCCAATTTTTACCAATGATCTCAATAATTCGTTCGATCGGACTTTTCTCTTTCGCGACAGTACTGATTTTATCGATGAAAAGAGGTTCGTTTCTTTCAATATGAAAGAGAGCGCAGCGTATATTTGTTCCACCTATATCGAGAGTGATGATTGCTTTCATCTTTATATAAATAATTATAGCGTGAATAAATGTTCATGTGCCTGTTGACGATGGGCATAAAGACTGCTATGATTTCAATCTGAATGAGATTTAAACCTTCCAATCTAAAAGCCAAGCTAAAAAATTTATTCAATAACCTATCCTTTTGGTTGACACCTGGCATTGGAGTAAAACGATGGCTGGTAGTTGTGTTGATTGGCACAACATGTATCGCAATGGGATTTGCAGTCCTCGTCTTGGATTTTTACCGCGAGACCACTTTACCTTGGTTGAGGAATTTCTTCACAGCAATCTCACTCTCCGCGCAGCCGCGCTGGCTGCGTGCTTTGGTATTTGGTGGAATCGGTCTGGTGATTTTATTATTTGGAGTTGTAGAATTGAACCGCTCGGTATTAAAACCCTTCCTCAAACCAGGACGACCGATTGCGACAACTATAAGCGACTATCGCAAAAAAGCCAAGGGACCCAAGATAGTAGCAATTGGTGGCGGCACAGGTCTCTCCAATCTACTGCGTGGATTAAAAAAATTTTCCCATAATCTGACAGCTGTTGTCACTGTTGCGGATGATGGCGGATCATCTGGAGAGTTGCGTAGAAATTTAGGTATTTTGCCTCCCGGAGATATCCGTCATTGTTTGACCGCTTTAGCTGATGATGAGGAAATGCTTGCTCATATTTTTCAATATCGGTTTGGATCCCGGGCGGGTGTGAATGGGCATTCATTAGGCAATTTATTCATTAGTGCTCTCACGGATATCACCGGCAGTTTTGAAGCGGCAGTGGCGGAATCGGGACGCGTCTTGGCGGTGCGCGGCAAAGTGATGCCATCAACCTTGCATGACGTCAAGTTGGTAGCCGAAATTAAAAAAGAGAGTGAGAATCATGAAGTGAAAGTGGTGGGTGAGAGTGTCATTCCCAACATTGATGGAACCATCAACCGCGTTTGGATTGAACCCAGCAACCCCTTGCCCTTTCCACCTGCTGTGCAGGCGATTTTATCAGCGGATCTGATAATTGTCGGCCCTGGCAGTTTGTATACCAGTGTGATGCCTAATTTGCTTGTACCAGGTTTGGCGGAAGCCATTCATGCCAGCAAGGCGATGAAATTTTTCATAGTTAATGTGGCGAACCAAAAGGGAGAAACTCAGGGATTTCGATGCAGTGACCATATTCATGCGATCGAAAAGCATCTGAATAACCTGCATTTTGACCTCATTCTCTGCAATAATAATTTCGAAATCAAATTGCCCAAGGGAATTGAGTTCGTTCTGCCTGACGTAGATTTGGAGGAGCAATATTCTGTATATTTTGCGCACCTGGTTGACCGTGAAAATCCCTGGAGGCATGATTCTGAAGCCCTTGCCGAGGTGATTATGGATTTGTATTACGAGCGTACGGGACCGCTAAATAAAGCAAGGATGGATGACACAATACCTGAAAATGGCGTAGAATAACGGGTCGCATGGTAAAATTCAAAAAAATCTTGGAGGCTAGTTATGGCAGTAAAAGTAGGAATTAACGGTTTTGGTCGTATTGGCCGGCAAGTATTAAAAGCTATCATGGAATTACACGGAAGTGAATTGGATGTTGTAGCAATTAATGACTTGTTTGACGTCAAGACGAATGCGCATCTTTTTAAATACGATTCGAACTATGGCAAATATGACGGGTCAGTGGAGATCGCTGACAATGGTTTGATCATCGATGGTAAAAAGATTGCTGTATATGCTGAAAAAGACCCTGGCAGTCTGCCATGGAAAGATTTGGGTGTGGAAATCGTTATTGAATCCACCGGAATCTTTACTGATGCGCTTGGTGATCCCGAAAAAGGCAAACCGGGCGCGAATGTTCACATCAAGAGTGGTGGGGCGAAGAAGGTAATCATTTCTGCCCCCGCGAAGAAAGAAGACATCACAATCGTTTTAGGCGTCAATGAGAGCAAATACGATCCCAAAACACATCATGTTATTTCTAATGCGTCCTGCACGACCAACTGTCTTGCCCCGGCTGCGAAGATCGTAAATGACAAATGGGTGATACAAAATGCGGTAATGACCACCATTCACTCCTATACTAATGATCAGGTCATTCTCGATCAAGGGCATAAGAAAGAAATGCGCCGATCTCGGTCGGCAGGTTTGAACATCATTCCCACCACTACGGGTGCCGCCAAAGCGGTGGCTTTAGTTATTCCGGAATTGAAGGGCAAATTTGACGGATATTCCCTACGGGTTCCATCACCAACCGTTTCGATTGTCGATTTCGTAGCAACCGTTGAAAAACCGATCACAATTGAAGAATTGAATGCAGCTTTTATTGAAGCCGCAAATTCAAATCTCAAGGGCATTTTGGGTGTAACCACAGGCGAATACAACGATCCCCTAGTTTCAACCGATTTCAAGGGTGATCCACGCTCATCCATCGTTGATCTCAAAACTAACATGGTCATGGGCGGCAACCTTGTTAAGGTTGTCACTTGGTATGATAACGAATGGGGTTATTCGTGCCGGACAGCTGATTTAGCGGCAATGATTGCCAAGAACCTTTAGGATAAAAGAGGTAAATTGAGAGACGTAGTCTGAAAAACCTTTATCAGATTACGTCTTTTTTATTCCAAAACGCGAGGTCTAACGATGTTTAATAAAAAAAGTGTGAAGGATATTGATGTTAAGGGGAAACGGGTTTTAGTTAGAGTGGATTTCAATGTGCCAATTAAGGAGGGAAAAGTTGCTGATGACACACGTATCCGAGCTGCTTTGCCCACCATTGAGTATCTGATTGAACAAGGAGCCTCATTGATCCTTTGTTCGCACCTCGGACGTCCAAAAGATGAACCAGACCCAGCTTTTAGCTTGAAACCAGTTGCCGACTACCTCGAAAAATTAATTGGTAAAAAAGTGGCATTCTCGGAAGATTGCATTGGAACTGTGGCTGAACAAGCGGTAGCCCAACTAAAGCCAGGAGATGTACTTGTATTGGAAAATACGCGTTTCCATGTCGAAGAAAAGAAAAACAACCCCGAAATGGCGAAACAGTTAGCTGCTTTAGCGGATGTATTTGTAAATGACGCTTTCGGTTCTGCCCATCGCGCGCATGCATCCACAGAAGGTGTCACGAAATTTTTGCCTTCGGTTGCTGGTTTTCTCCTCGAGAAAGAGATCCAATATCTGGATCAAGCGATTGAGGAACCCAAGCGGCCCTTTGTGGCGATTCTGGGCGGTGCAAAAGTCAGCGACAAGATCGGTGTGATCAAAAATTTGCTCAACAAAGCGGATACGGTTTTGATCGGTGGTGGAATGGCGAATACATTCTTCAAAGCGCAGGGTTATCCGGTGGGTGATTCCCTGGTAGAAGAGGAAGCCCTTGATACTGCGCGAGAATTGGTGGCGAAAGGCGGAACGAAATTGCGCTTGCCGGTGGACGTGGTTATTGCCGATAAATTTGAGGATTCAGCCCAAACTAAGGTGGTTGACGTCGGACCTATACCAGATGGATGGCGGATTCTGGATATCGGACCGCTGTCTGTTGAAAACTTCTCAAAAGTCATCAGCGAAGCTGGAACGGTAGTCTGGAATGGCCCCATGGGTGTATTTGAAATGCCCAGTTTTGCCAAAGCCACATTCGCGATTGCAAAAGCGGTAGCGGATAGCGGAGCAATCAGCATAATTGGCGGTGGTGATTCTGCAGCCGCCATAGCGCAATCTGGTTTAGCGGATAAGATCTCGCATATCTCCACGGGAGGCGGCGCTTCTCTGGAAATGCTTGAGGGTATTCAGTTGCCAGGCCTAGCTGCTTTGATGGATAAATAGAATACACAAGATCTTGAGGTCGAAAACCCGTCGCTGATCATGACGGGTTTTTTTTTAAAGCATTTGGATTTCCGAATTTCTCCAATGGTTTTACCATAGGTGATTATTTTTATGTATCATAAGAATTAAATGGGTTTATTAGTAAAATTCTCTAACAGGAAAAATCTTTAGCCCTATGCAAAAATTAGACTGTTTAGTAAAATAATTTGTCATTAAATTTTGGATGGAGGTTGTCTTGGCAAATATTAAATCTGCTATCAAACGAAATCGGCAGAATGAAAAACGCCGTTTGCAGAATCGCATTTATCGCGGGAGCGCTCGCACGCAAGTCAAGAACGCACGAGTTGCGATAACAACAGGCGATCAGGAAAAAGCCGCTGCAGAAGTAAAGGATGCTGTTTGCAAGCTTGACCTAGCTGCTTCTAAAGGGATTATTCATAAAAACAATGCGGCTCGCCGTAAAAGCCGTTTGATGAAAAGACTAAACAGCATGGGGCAGTAATTAGAAATTGCAGCCTGATTCTTGAAACGCTAAGCGGGAGATAACCATATCTGCCCGCTTTTGGTTTCACTAGGATTAGAATTACAGCATGTTTGAAAAAGAAAAGCAGCAGATTCAGGATCAGATCATTGCTCTCCTCAAGGGATCTAACTTGCCCTTAGTACAATTGAAATGGGTTTGGATTCCCTTTAGTGGTCATTGGGGAATTGCCACATCGATGTTTGCGGTTGCGTCACTTCAATCAAAAACCGACCCTACCATTCAGGTGAAAGAGCGTGCTATACAGATTGCGGATTTTATCGCAGAAAAATTTGAACTGCCCAATGAATTTGAAAAAATCGAATCAGTTAATGGGTATCTCAACATTTATTTCGATTCAAAAAATTTTGCTAAAAAAGTAATTGATTCTGTGCTGGAAGCAGGGGAGAACTTTGGCAGAGGTGAAAATAGCGCTAAGACAATCATGGTGGAATTTTCACAACCGAATACTCATAAAGCTTTCCATGTTGGTCATTTGCGTAATATGGTGCTGGGTTCCTCAGTTTCAGATATCTTGGAATTTGCGGGCAATTCTGTAATTCGCACAAATTATATCGGTGATATCGGTTTGCATGTTATCAAATGGCTGTGGAATTATTCAACCCATCATATGTATGAAACTCCTCCACAGGAAGGGATGACCCGCTGGATGGGTCAATTGTACGCTGAAGCTGTCAAGCGCTTGGAAGACAATCCCGAACTCGAAGAGGAGGTTAGAGTGCTATTCAAGCGCTGGGACGAGCGTGATCCTGAAATTGTCTCTTTGTGGGAAAAAACACGTGAATGGTCTCTTCAGGCATTTGAGCAGGTTTATACCTTGTTGGGCATCCATTTTGAACGCATTTATTTTGAGAGTGAAGTGGAAGAAGCCGGCAAGGATATCGTGTGGGAATTAATTGAAAAGAAAATTGCGAAAGATGAAAGACCTGCCGGAGCAGTGGTCGTTGATCTGGATCAAATTCTTGAGACTAAAGAGACATATCGTGTCTTGGTTATTCTAAGATCCGATGGCACTTCTCTCTACTCTACCAAAGATTTGGCGCTGGCGATCATGAAATTCAAGGAATACCCGCTAGATCAATCTATTTACGTGATTGACGTCCGTCAATCTTTGTATATGCAGCAGATCTTCAAAGTTATGCAATTAATGGGGTATGACTGGGCGCAAAAATGCCATCACCTGGCATACGAAATCGTCAATCTGCCAGGCAATGTCACAATCGCTTCTCGTGAAGGGACGGTCGTGTTGCTTGAAGACCTTATCTCGGAGGCGGAGAAACGGGCGTTAAAAATTGTCCAGGAAAAAAATCCAGATTTGCCCATCGTTGCGCGAGAGGATATAGCACGTACGGTTGCGATTGGTGCAATAAAATATTCTCTGCTGTCACGTGATAATACAAAAATCATCACATTTGATTGGGATGCTGCTATGGATGTCAATGGTCAGGCGGCACCCTACATTCAATATGCAGCAGTCAGGGCAAATAGCATATTAAGAAAGGTACAATTCTCCATCCCCGAAGCTTGTGAAATCAGTTATAAACTCTCCAAAGATGAAATTGAGATGATCAATTATTTAATGCGCTTCCCGCAAGAGGTGCAGCGTGCTGCAAATGATTATAGACCTTTATTGATTGCGAATTATGCATTTGAACTTTCTAAAGTATTCAGCAATTTTTACAATAACTGTCCGGTTCTTTCGGCTGATTCTCAAGTGAGGGGCTTGCGCTTGAGGATAGTTGCAGCCGCCCGGCAAGTGATTCGGAATAGCCTGAATTTATTAGGTATTGAAGTACCTGAAGTAATGTAAAAAATAATTTATTAAGGAGTTTTTATGGGTCGAATTAGAACAATCATTATGGGTGCCGCGGGAAGAGATTTTCATAATTTCAATACTTTTTTTCGTGGCAATCAGGAATATGAGGTGGTTGCTTTTACCGCTACACAGATTCCAAACATCGAGGGACGCAAATATCCTGCTGAATTGGCTGGAGATCTTTATCCTGAGGGAATTCCGATTTTTCCCGAGGGTGAACTGAACGACCTGATTAAAAAATTTCAGGTTGATCAGGCTGTGTTTGCGTATAGCGATGTTCCGCATGAATATGTTATGCACAAAGCATCGCAAGTATTGGCTGCAGGAGCTGATTTTCGCCTGATGGGTGTACGCACCACTCAAATTAAATCTTCCAAACCTGTTGTGTCGATCTGTGCAGTTCGCACAGGCTCAGGAAAGAGCCAAACAACGCGGCGAGTTTCGGAAATCCTGCGAGAAATGGGATACAAAGTTGCAGCGATTCGCCATCCGATGCCGTACGGCGATTTGGTAAAGCAAAGAGTCCAACGTTTTGCAGCCTATGCAGATCTTGATAAACATGAATGCACCATTGAGGAACGCGAGGAATATGAACCGCATCTTGACAATGGCGTTATTGTGTACGCGGGTGTGGATTATGCGGATATTCTAAAACAGGCTGAGCAGGAAGTGGATATCATTCTCTGGGATGGCGGTAACAATGACTTTCCATTTTATGTTCCTGATTATATGATCGTCGTGGCAGATCCGCACCGGCCGGGGCATGAGGTCAGCTATCATCCAGGAGAGATGAATTTGCATTTGGCGCATGCTTTCGTTATTAATAAGGTGGATACAGCCGATCCTGATAATGTTATTAGAGTTCGTGAATCCCTGAATCGCATTAATCCACAAGCGGATATTATCGAAGCAGCTTCTCCGCTGTTTGTTGATGACCCCTCCCAGATTAAAGGGAAGCGCGTGCTGGTTATTGAAGATGGTCCGACTTTAACGCATGGTGAAATGAAGTATGGCGCTGGCTGGGTGGCAGCTCGACGTTTTGGCGCTCACTCCATTGTAGATCCAAGGCCGTTCGCGGTTGGCTCGATTGCCCAAACCTATGAAAAATACCCCAATACGGGCGCCATTCTGCCCGCGATGGGTTACGGTGATGCCATGATCGCGGATTTGGAAAAGACAATCAATCAGGCGCAGGTGGATATGGTCATTTCTGCCACGCCGATAGATTTGACCCGGATTATCAAAATCAATAAACCAATGCAGCGTGTTCGCTATGAACTGCAAGAAATTGGCACACCCACACTAAAAGATTTATTGAAAAAGAAATTCAGAAAATAAGGACAACTTTCATGAGGAGGTCACGATATGTGCGTGACCTCTTTTTTATTTCACGTTTACAAAACCTCCTGCTTTATAATAAACCCATGTTTATTGATGAAGTTGAAATTTTTGTACGCTCCGGTAAGGGTGGTGATGGGATGGTTCATTTTCATAAAGAAAAATATGTGAATCGCGGCGGACCGGATGGCGGTGATGGTGGAAAAGGAGGGGATGTTGTTTTCCATGTGAATCTTCATTTAAACACTTTAGACCAATTCAGGCATCAAAGCTCTTTCACTGCGGAAGATGGCAAACGAGGCGGTGTGAACAATCAAACAGGAAAGTCAGCCCCCGATCTCATTATCCAAGTACCTGCTGGTACCATGATAAAAGATGCCTCGACTGGTGATCTGCTGTTCGATTTGGTTAAAGAGAATGATTCTTATATCGCAAGTCCTGGCGGCAGAGGCGGCAGGG
The DNA here is from genome assembly GCA_964451805.1 of uncultured Pelolinea sp. Classification (GTDB taxonomy): domain Bacteria; phylum Chloroflexota; class Anaerolineae; order Anaerolineales; family Anaerolineaceae; genus Pelolinea. The sequence goes on from CAYVJI010000001.1 coordinate 49,677, forward strand.
GTAACACCCGCTTTGCGACTGCCCGCCATCAAGCTCCACGCATCGCAGAGAAAGGGGAACCAGGGCAGGAGAAAAACCTTCATCTCGAATTGAAATTGATTGCTGATGTCGGCATCATTGGCATGCCTAATGCTGGAAAATCAAGTTTGTTGGCAGCTGTTACCAATGCCAAGCCGAAAATTGCGGATTATCCTTTTACAACATTAGTACCGAATTTAGGTGTGGCTATATTAGATGATCAAACCGTCATGGTTTTAGCGGATATTCCAGGCTTGATTGAAGGAGCTCACACAGGACTAGGATTAGGCGATGCTTTTCTGAAGCATATTCAACGTACCCGAGTTTTAATCCATCTACTGGATGGTAATTCAGCTGATCCGTTGGCGGATTTTGCACAAATCAATACAGAATTGGCGTTGTTTGATCCAGAATTGTCAAAAAAACCTCAGGTTGTTGCCATCAATAAAATTGATTTGCCCACAGTTGTTGCGCGATTAGAGCTCATTGATCGAGAATTTCAAAAAAAAGGGATCCGGCTTGAAGGAATTTCTGCCCTAACCCGAAAAAACCTGGAGCCAATTCTATGGAAAGCATATCAGGAGCTCCAAAAATTGCCTGCATCCCCTTCGATTGAAATGTTGTCGGTATATCATCCCGCTGCCAGAGAGGCTGCTTTTGAGATAAAGCGGATGCCGGTTGGATGGCAGATCATCGGTGAGGCGATTGAGCGCGCGGCAGCCATGACTTATTGGGAATACTTCGAATCCGTACGCAGGTTTCAGCGCATTCTTGAAGCGATGGGAATTGATAAAGCCTTGCATGAGGCAGGCATCCAAGAAGGGGATTTGGTGAAAATCGGCAGCCATGAATTGGTTTGGAGCGACCAATGGCAGAGTTGAGCAGACCAGGAGAACGCCTGGGAATTTTTGGAGGTACATTCGACCCACCGCACATTGGGCATCTGATCTTGGCAATGGAGGCTTGCGATGAACTGCAGCTGGATCATGTGTTATGGGTTCTTGAGCCAAATCCTCCTCACAAAATCGGCAAAAAAATCACTCCATTGGAAATCCGCATTGAGATGGTGCGGGCAGCCATCGGTTCAGACCGCATGTTTGTATTCTCCACAGTGGATATCGATCGCCCCGGTCCGCATTATGTCTTGGATACCATGAAGATATTAAGAGAACAATACCCTAAAGCAGAATTAACGTTTCTCATGGGGGGTGATTCCCTGCACGACCTCCCTACCTGGCATGAACCCGATGCGTTTATCGCTGCCTGTGATGCGATTGGAGTCATGCGTCGTCCAGGTGAAGTGGTTCATTTGACAGATATCGAGCAGCACTTCGCTGACATCGCATCGAAACTTAAATTCATCGAAGCACCTCTATTGGAAATTTCATCCAATCAAATACGCCAGCTGGTATCTAATGGAAAACCTTACCGCTATTATTTACCGAATGCAGTTTTCAGAATCGTTCAAGAAAAGCAACTTTATTTGGAAAACTAGAACACGGGGGGTTTATGAAGGTAAAATTGATGCATGTATTTAGAGTGAAAAAAAGATGATTATGAAGAAAAATTTCATTTTGATATCTCTTTATTGTCTGCTGCTCTCGGGTTGTCGCTTAATCCCTGGCGATTTGCAATTAATTGCTGAAACCCCATTGATTGAGATACCCGACGAAGGTGATTTGGCTCCCACACCCTCATTGATTTCTCCGACAATACCTGTCTCTACAGCGACTTTAACAATCATTCCTACGCAAACACAAACCCCGACCCAGACCACGACCCCTACGAAGACACTGCCGCCGACGAAAACCGCCACCCCTACCCGAACAGCAACCCCAACCAAGACATCTACTCCCATGCCGTTCCAAACACAATCCGAGTCACCTGTTTACATAGAAAATTTTGCCCATCCTGAAGCTGCCTGCAACTGGATGGGAGTGGCTGGGCAAGTATTCGGCACAAAGGGAGATCCGATCCTTAATTTAGTAATAACTGTCAAAGGAGAGTTAAATCAAACAAATGTAGATTTTGTGGGCGTGACTGGAATCCCCCAAGCCGATATTTACGGTCCGGGTGGGTATGAGGTTGTATTGGCTGATATCCCTTTACCTTCCGATCAAAATCTTACAATCCAGGTATTTGATTTAGCTGGTCAGCCGCTTTCTGAAGCAGTACCATTCAGCACGTATGCCGATTGCACAAAAAATCTGATCATAATCAATTTTCAGACAAAATAATCGAAGAGCGCACTGTGGCAAAACGAAACCTACTGGATTTACTCAAATCAATCACTTCTCGCTGGCATTGGTTAGTTGCCGCGATGATTATTGGTGGATTTTTCGGGTGGGGCATATCATTTTTTATGCCCCCTCTTTATGAGTCCCATGCGGTCTTTTCAATTACTCTCGACTATACCCAAACCGGTGCCCTGTCAGATATTGAAGAAGATCAAGCCATGCGTGGCGTTGGGGATATCATCTTTTCGGATGCTATTGTTAGGGCTGCCCTGCAAGATCTAGCCCAAAACGGTATCCAATTAAGTCGAGAAGAGTTCTACCAAAAAGCTCTATTTGAACGCGAGGAGTTTCGTTGGGCAATACGGTATCGTGATACAAATCCAGATATTGCTTTCCAAGTGATTGAGGCTTGGTCCCAGCAAGCAGATTCAATATTACAAAATGCTTTGCAGCACGCACGGATGCTTGCATCCTATCAAACAGTGCTTGTTGGTTTAGAAAACTGTCTGCAGAGAACGACGGGACCATCAGAATTGGCTGGCTACTGTACTCCCCAAAACCTGGATCAAATTCTCAATGCCATAGATGAAATACAGGATTTAATTACTTCAGAAAAAGAAATGAGCAAAGGATTGTTTTCAGCATTATCAGTGGAATTATTTGAAAGAGCAAGCTTGCCTGCAAAACCTGTTAGATACCAAGTGAATATCCTTGTATTAAGTGCCGCCAGCCTTGGTTTATTAATCGCAATCTTTATAATACTGACTCGTTTACTACATCATCAACAAAGTAAACCATGCTGAATTTTCTTAAAAAAACAAATCATTTTGCCTGGCTGGCGCTGATCGCTTTGCTGCCGATCAGCAGCATGCCGATTGTTGCGAAAATACTGAATTCCGATTCGGTTGCCAGCCCGTCCATAATCTTTCTGGTCATCTTATCCTTTACCTGGTTTTTACCAAATTTGATCAAGGGTGGGGCTTTTTCCTCCCATATTTTCCCATTGTTGTTATTCTGTCTAGTTGCTCTCATTGCTACAGCTTTATCAGTTTTTATTGTGATCCCTGGATTTAAAGGTTTTGACCAATTCTCACCACTAATTTCATCCCTTGGCACGCTTGTGATTGGCTGTATGTTTTTTATTTGTGCAAGCTCTTTCCTAAAAACACAAGAGGAAGCAGATTCAACGTTCCGTATGGTTAACTGGAGTGGAATGGTTATGCTGATATGGTGTTTCTTGCAGGTTTTTTTCTGGTATGGCCCTAACCATTACCCTCAATGGATGTTTGATTTTCAGGGTATTTTATCTGCCCGGGTTTTATATCGTCAGCGTATTAATGGATTTGCCTTGGAACCATCCTGGTTGGCGCATCAATTGAATATGGTCTATTTACCGTTTTGGTTGGCTTGTTCTGTAAAAAAATCATCTTTTCACAAATTCCAGTTTTGGAAACTCTCATTTGAGAATCTGCTGCTAGTAGGGGGGGTGCTGGCTTTATTCTTTACATTATCCCGGGTGGGGTTCGCCGCCTTTTTTACCATGTTGGCGGTTGTGGCTGTGATTTTGCATCAGCGAATTGTAATGAAAATCCAATCTGTATTAACACAAAAAAGTAATCCTAAAAAGATTCCATTCAGCCAGAGCGCCATCACATTTTCTTTATTGCTCATCTACGGAGTGTTGATTGCTGCCGTGTTGGTCACGTTCTCTAGAGTAGATCCGCGCATGGAGAGCCTGTTCGATTATTCCTTTGCGCAGGATAATCCGTTGCTACGCTTTTTTAATGAATTAAAATTTGGCGACCGCGTCATCTATTGGTTGACTGGTTGGAATATTTTCAATGCCTATCCATTATTTGGGGTAGGTCTGGGGAATGCAGGCTTTTATTTCCCAAAACTTCTGCCGGCGTATGGCTGGTCATTGGTGGAAGTGATGCGCTTGCTTAACCGCAGCAAGCTTTTATTGAACATTAAAAGTCTCTGGCTGCGCCTTCTTGCGGAAACCGGAATAATAGGTTTTTCGTTTTTTTGGGGTTGGCTGTTTTCACTTATTCCGACCATCATAGAGAAAATCCGATCAAAAGAAACCTTGCAGGCTGTAATGGGTTTGATGGGGTGCTTTACTTTGTCTGCCTTGATATTTGAAGGATTCAGCGTGGATTCTTTTGCTATGCCCTATTGGTGGTTTTCGCTTGGCTTGGCAATATCCAGTATTGAAAACCATTCGAACACAGAACCGATCTAGAATAATACTGTCATGAACGATCAAACCAGCTGCTGCCAAAGGACGTTTTGTGCAATTGTGATCGCAGGAATCCTCATCTCATGCATCGCGATAATATTCCTGGTGAAGAATTTTCCCCCTGATTTTATGAAAAGCGAAATCAATCCTACGGAAGCAAGCAGCCTACCTACTCCTTGGGATGTCTTGGAGCATTCCGAGACTGAGCAGCAGGAAAAAAATGCAAAGCTGGCAGAACTAACCCTGGAAGCCTTAAAAAAAGAAGAGATTTCACAAAATAATCCCTTGGAATTAGCTACTCGATTTAAAAAAATTAACCCCAAACCAGCACCATTGATGGAACCTGCCGTGGAATTCGAGAATGGACAAGTAAAAAAATTCTGGATACTGGATGTGGATCACGATGATTACCGCCAGGTGGATGCAGTCCTTGTTTTTCAAACCCCTCACCTCTATTTTTGGGTAGAACAAGGCGTTGAGTATGAATTTGAGGAAGTTGTGCAGCTTGCTGATGTTTTCGAGAACCAAATTTACCCGCTTAACCGGGCAGTTTTTGGTTCGGAGTGGCGCCCAGGCGTGGATAATGACGATCATTTAGTGATTGTGTATGCCCATCAACTCGGCGGGGCAGCAGGCTACTTTTCAAGCAACGATTCCTTATTGCCGGAAGTGAAACCATATTCCAATGCCGCTGAAATGTTCTATTTATCGGCTGATTATACAGTCTTGAATAGTTCTTTTACCTATGGTGTGCTTGCTCATGAATTTCAGCACATGATCCATTGGAACCAGGACCGTAATGAAAGTTCTTGGTTAAACGAAGCTTTTTCGGAATTAGCCGTTGATTTGAATGGATTCGACATTGGCGGATTTGATTACTTGTTCGCCCAAAACCCCGATTTGCAATTGAATGATTGGCCCGATGACGAGCAAGGGGAATCAGCACCGCATTACGGTGCTTCGTACTTGTTTGCCAAATATCTGCATGACCAATTCGGGCAATCAACGATCACTGAGATTACACAACATCCTAAAGAGGGTTTGGCAAGTTTGGATGAGATCCTGGAAAATAAAAATCAATATGTAGAAATAGCCGGAATTTCAGCCGGAGACCAAGTCTTTCAGAATTGGACAATCGCCAATCTTTTACAAAATCCGAATCAGGAAAGTGGAATCTATGGATATCGTAAGAATGCCAATTTGCCTGTTTTTCGTTCAACGGAAAAAATTTCCTGCGGATCGGATTGGCAAGAAAGAATCGTCAGTCAGTATGGCACAGATTATCTTGATATTGATTGCGCCAGCAATTGTCTTATAGAAATTGAAGGGACTAATTTAGTTCAATTATTGCCTGTAAGCCCGTACTCAGGTGATTTTGCCGTTTGGTCGAATAGCGGTGAAGAATCGCACATGCGTCTTTGGCAGGAATTTGATTTCACCCAAGTAAAAGGTCCGATCCAGATGAGTTACTGGACCTGGTTCGACATAGAAGAAAATTACGATTATGTATATTTGACTGCAACCCGAGATGGAAAACTTTGGCAGATCTTGGAACCTGAAACTTGCACTTATGACAATCCAACCGATGCAAATTATGGATGTGGTTATAATGGAAGATCAGAGGGATGGATACAGGAAGTAGTGGATCTTTCGGATTTCGCAGGCGAAAAAGTAACCCTTCAATTTGAATATATAACTGACGCGGCCATCAACGGAGAAGGATTTCTGTTAGATGACATATCATTGGATACCCTGAGATATTTTGCGGATTTTGAGCATGGTTCAGATGGCTGGCAGATGGATGGCTTTGTGCGTGTCAGCAATTATCTGCCGCAGGCATTTTCTGTGGCATTCCTGCAGCAAGATGGTCAGTTAAAAGTAGAAAAGAATATTAGCGCAAGCGGATTATCGCTTTCAATACCTGTGCAGATTGAAAACAGAAATCAAAGCAACACTCTGGTGATCAGCGGATTGACAAGATTCACCCATCAACCTGCGGTTTACCGGGTTCGTGTTGACACGGTCGAGTGATTCATTCAGATTTTTTGTATCTCTCGATCTCGGCTTCCAATTCGGCTCTTTTTTCCCGCGCGGCTGTTTGAATCTGGTCGCGGATATATTGCAGTTTTTCAGAAATAGCCAGGCGCGTTTCCTCGCCGCTTTCAGGTGTCAGCAGCAGAACTGCCAGGCTGCCAGTCAGAGCACCAAAAAATAATCCGGCGATAAATTTCAATCCTTTTTTCATTTCTTATCCCTTCGATGCGAGATTTGCTGATTATTCTAACAGAATAAACAGATCTATTTTTTCGAATGATAGCTTGATCTGCAATCCTCATGGAATTTACATAAAATATATTTAATAAAAGATTGGGAATGATGCTCTTGTTTCGATATGAACTGGAGACAAGCAGATTAAAGATTTTAAGTTGCATATCAAAAATAGATCATATCTTGCAGACTTTCTCTTTCAAATTCTCAAGCCTGGCCTGGCAGAGTTGAGGCAAAGCATGCAGCAGGTATTCTGGTGTGCTTCCTTCCACTTTAAAGCTGGCAGAGATGCTGCCCATCAGCACAGCCTGTAAGGGGTCAAAATGCAGTGAGTATCCCGCCAGAAAACCACCGCCAAAAACATCATTTGCTCCAATACAGTCGATTGCTTTTACCGGATAAGCAGGAATTTGGTATTTTTCGCGGCTTGGATGAATGAAGAGATACTGCCCCGCTTTCCCTGCGGTAATGATTGCCATCTCGACTCCGCAGCTTGCCAAGCCTTCTACCATTTCCCAGATATCTTGGCTGCGTCCCAGAAAAAGCGCTTTTGCCCGCCGTTCTGTTGTGATGATCGCAGTGCTGCCCCGCAAGATAGCCGGTACATCATACCAAAAAGATGCGTGCATGTACCCTTGCGCGGGATTGATGATGATATCTTTCGGAGAATGAGCGCGCAGCATAGGCGGTAGCCAACTATGCGTGATGAAGTCATGCGGGCAGAGATAAACAAATTGAGAATCCAGCAAATCCTGTGGAATATCCTCAAACCGAAGTGATATGATTGATCCACTCTTGCGCGCGTCCAACTTTTGAGAGGGTGGAGCGTAACCTAATAGGGATTTTGGGAAAGGCTGTCTCAATTCTGCGAAGTATTTTTGCGGATTATCAATCCGGTAACTATCTTCATTCGTCAAATAATAGAAACTCCGGCTGTCAATCTCTACTGGCAGACGCAATATCCCGCTTGTATTAAAAAATCTGGCTTGAACCTGTTTAATCCAAGCTTCAGGAAAATTTTCTCCCACTCGAGCGGCTAAAGCTGCTGGCTGACGCCATAAATGGTGACCGTATGCTGTATAGAGTAGATTTCCCCCCGGTTGATTAACAAAAGCCTGTCTTTCAAGATTGATGATTGTTTCCTGCGCAAGCTTTCCACAGATAAGGGTTGTGCAGGTTGGTTGATTCGGCATTCAGAGATATTGGATGAATCGCAAAGGGAGCGGGTCTGCGGGATTGAATTAACGTCCTTTCCCTTTATCAATCAATGACCACAGCAACGAGACAATGCCCATGGTAGTTTTGGTGATCTTTTGCCGGGAGAATTTACCATGCTGCCCGTCAAGTCCCTCTGATTTCTGAATTAAAAAAGCAGCCAGCACGCCGATTGCTGCTCCGATGACTCCACCTAGAATATAGATACTGAATTTATTCTCTTTTCCATTCATATGATTAACCTATTGATTACTTTGATCTGGTTTTTTTCTTAAAAATGATGACCAGGTTTCTGTTTCAATGAACAACTTTTGTCCAATTTCTGCCATTCGCAGGCATCTGCTTAGAATCGATTGAGATAATTGCGAAGCTTTTGAAAAAAAGTTATGGATCGGTTCATTTGCACGCGCTGTGAAAATGATCAGAAAAATTAAAACAATGAGTGTTAAAAACAAGACAAGGAAAAAAGGCAGTACGATCACGATTAGAGCGATATCCGCCAGAGAGCGTATTACCAACATGCCTTCATTTGCATTTCGTAAAAGATAGTAAAAAGCACTGAGGATTATGATCAGTGCAATGAAGAAAGGAAAATAGACCTGCCAGAACGCTTGGCTGCGAAAAAATTTTTCTTTATGATTGGCATTCAAAGAATTTTCTGCCTTCATACTATTCATTCTAACATAGCTAAACTTGGAGATGAGGTTAGCCTTAAAATTTTATAATGGTTTCAATGATTTCTTCTTGTTCTACCAAACCCAGGCTGTTGTAAAAAGGAAGGCGAACCAACTGCTCGCTAAGGGTTTCTGTTATGGGCAGATCGCCAATTTTGTAGCCGAATTTTTTGCCCATATCAGAAGTATGCAGAGGCACGTAGTGAAAAACACATAAGATTTCGTGCTCTTTCATGTAATTAATGAAAGCTTGCCGGGTTTTTAAATCTGGCATGAGTAAATAGAACATGTGATATGCTTGCTCGCAATAGCTTGGTATGTAAGGAAGACGAATGTCGTGTTCCCGCGCCCAATCTGACAAAGTTTGACGATATGTTTCCCAGACCTGCTTGCGTTTGTTTTGAATGAATTCTTTTTCTTCAAGGTGCGATTTTAGCACAGCAGCTAAAATTTCTGAAGGCAGGTAACTTGAGCCCATATCTACCCAGGTGTACTTATCGATTTGCCCGCGGAAGAAGCGGCTGCGGTTAGTCCCTTTTTCACGCAGAATTTCAGCGCGTTCTATTTGAGCAGGGTCGTTGATGAGCAGTGCGCCCCCTTCTCCACAGGAAAAATTTTTGGTTTCGTGAAAGCTCTGCGTGGCAAATTGGCCAAAAGTGCCCAGAAATTTTCCATGGTATTTTCCGAACAAGCCATGCGCATTGTCTTCTACAACCGGTAGATTATATTTCTGCGCAAGAGTGAGAATAGATTCCATTTCACAGGCGACTCCAGCGTAATGCATGACGAAGAGTGCTTTTGTGTTTTCATTAATAGCTGCTTCAATCTGCGTCTCATCAATGTTTAATGTATCGTTGCGGATCTCTACGAATCGAGGTTTAGCGCCGCGCAGGAAGAAAGCATTGACAGTTGACACGAAAGTGAAAGAAGTTGTGATCACTTCATCCCCTTCATGCAGGTTAAGTAAAATGGCAGCCATTTCGAGGGCGTGCGTGCAGTTAGTGGTCAGGAGGGCTTTGGAAACTCCCAAAGTTTCCTCTAATATTGTATGGCAGTCTTTTGTAAAGGTACCGTCTCCAGAGATATGGTTGCTTTCGATTGCTTGACGGATGTAATCAAACTGGTTCTTGGCAATGTAGGGTTTATTGAAGGGGATCATACTTTTTTCCTTGGGATGATTCGGTTGAGCTTTCTTCTGCAACTACATATGCGGGATAATTCATGGAACGGTTGAACACTCTGCCTAAATACTCTCCAAAAATTCCGATGGCAAAGAGCTGCGCTCCGCTGAAAATGCTGATGATGGATGCTAAAAATGGGAAACCTGGAATGCTGCCTTCTAAGAAATATCTGCCAATTACATAAAATAATACCAGGATGCCGAAAAATGTCAGAAAGAAACCCATAAAACTGGCAAATTTTAGAGGTATGGTGCTGAAACCGGTCAATGCGACCATGCCAAATTTGACCAGTTTTGCCAGGCTGTAATTTGAATGACCGATTGACCGCGATTGTTCGTTAACCTCTACCGTGCCGAAATTTTCCGTGCCCCACGTGAACAGCGCATCGATAATGACGTTGGGACTGTTAAAGGATTCAAACGAGCGGCGCAAATTGGTTTTAAATGCTCTAAACGAACTCATGTACTTAATACGGTTGATGCCAAGGATTTTCGCGAGAAAAAATTTTGATGCTTTGGAAGAAAAATTCCTCCAGCAAGAGTGCACCATCTTCTGCGGGAGCCCATAAACGACATCAAATCCCTTTTCCAATTCATCAAGCAGTTTGTGAATTTCCTCGGGCGGGTGCTGCAGGTCATCATCCATGGTGACAATCACTGCATTGCTTGCCGCTCTAATGCCGCACAGTAGAGCGTTGTGCTGACCATAATTCCGCATTAGATTCAGCCCTTTTACAGGCAGATTGGATTTTTCTAGTTCTTGTATGGTTTGCCAACTTTTATCTTGGCTGCCATCATTCACTAGTATGATTTCAAATTGTCTGCTGATCGGTTCTAGGGCGGCTTGCAGTCTTTGGCATAAAACTGATAATGTCTTCTCGCTGTTATAAACTGGAATAACTACTGAAATATTTTTATTCATAAAAATACCCGCTATGCTCTCATGGCTCCGGCAGACATTCTAATAGTTTATCATACCTGGCATATTGATTAACTTGGCGAGAAAATGAATAACGCTTGGGAAATGTATGAAGGTTCGTTTATTAAGGGCAGTCCATTAGGCTGTTAAATTGATCCAGTACTTTTTCTTTTTCTAAGCTTGGAGAAGTTTCCTGTTCTAAGGTTTGCCACAAATGGCACACCATGGGTTTATATAATGGGGAAACCTGGGCAGTTGTCCAGATTAATTCTAAAGCCTTTGTCCATTCGCCAGTGTGGGCGTATCCCTTGATAAAGGGCACGCGCTCTGAGGCGTCATTTGGATAGTCGTCAAGATTGAAGGCGATCTCTCCCAGCCGAACGACTTCATCCCAATGGCTCGATGCAGCTGCCAGACTGGCTTTTTGGTAGTAGTAACACCAAGAATCATCGCTCTCTTCGGTAATGAAGAAGATTTCTTTTTGGTCTTTTTCACTCTTGATCAAATCTTCTCTTGAATGCTGGACGTATTCGCGCAAAAAAGCAGGCAAGAGGGGATTATAAAAATCCACTTTTGGATCCACGATATGCACACAACCAGGCGGTTGGTGATAAAAGATAATCATGCGATTGGTGGATCCTTTAAACGAAAAGATGCGGTAATTGTGGTTGATCATGGTATTTGCGTCCAGGTTCGCCAGGCTATGCCCCAAGCGGGATTGCGTGTAATTGATCAAATATGGCAGCGAATACGTATTGCTTTCCACATCCTTCTGAAAGGAACGGCTATAGATCCAATTGAAAACTGACGTCAATGAGTTGTCACTATAATACTGCAGAGGCAGTGCGTCAGTCACCATGAGGGTATTCTTTTCGAGCGAGGGAATCCGCCAAGTTACTTGCCGAAAGAATTGCTTAAAATCATCCCAATCATTTCGAAAAGTATTTGTGATATTCAATTGAAAGGCAAAGGAAAAGGCAAAGAAAATGCTAAAAAGCAGGGAGAATAACCACCTCGGCTTAGCCAACATATAAAAAATGACAAAGATGAGGAGCACTGATCCTAAAAGAAAGGGAAGCAGCATGCGATCTGCAGGGAATCCGATTCCAGGCACCAGATTGGCTGCCCAAAAAGGGATTCCGGCAAAGAACAGCGAACATATTGCTCCAAAAACTACGTTCTTTGCCCATCTCCAATCCATTTTTCTGATTGGATGGGTTTTAAAGATCAGTAACAAGGATAGGATCAATATGATCAGAAAACAGCCTAAATAGACTTTTGAAAACAATGTGGTTAGATCTAAAGAATTCAGCGGTGAGAAAATTTGCGCCCAAACTCGTACGGTGCTTGTATAAGTGTTCCGAAGCAGCTGTGTGACCAGATCCCACAATGCTGCGAAGGGATTGGCTTCAAGGTTATCAAGCTGTTGAACGTCATACAGAACCGACTTGACAACAAAACCACGATAGAACAAAAAGACCAGAAAGGATAGTAAATATGGCAGCCAGTAAAGAAATGTTTGCCCCAATTTTTGTGTTAATTTGCTGGCAGGGCTGCTTTCGGCGATCAAGTAGAAAATGATTAAAGGACGCAGTAGCTCTAAACCGGCTACATATTCAACCGCTGTCATGCAGATGAGTGACAGCAACACGGCACCCAGTACATGAATAGAAAATCGTTCTCCCTTTCGAATAAAACTGATAAACAACCTCAATGAAAAAAAATACAAAGCGAAAACGATGAAGACATGGGTATAGATTACCGATACCCATTGCTGCTTGAATCCTGGGAAAACAAGCGCTAGAAGCGTGATCAGCTTAATTTCATTCAATTTGTCAGGCCAGAGATTTTTCAAAAAAGCGTACATGCTCCAGGTGAATAACCAACGCGCAAGGATAGCGGCCAACTGCCAAGCAAGAGGTGTCTCCCCAAGAATTGACATGGGCAGCCAGTAGACGGCGGCTAACAGCGGACGATCTAAAGCAAGTGCCTGCATGACCCCTGAAACGCCGGCAGCATGGCGGAACCAAAGGTAGGGGAAATCATCCCAGTAGAACCCTAAAAAAGGAATGAATAATCCAAAAACACTCAAGCACAACAGGAACAGCAAAACAGGATAGAAATCATGTTTTTGTAAAAATTTCTTCATTTTAGTTTTATAGGTTTCAACCTTCATTAGCCAATGCGAGCAAATACCGGCTGTACTGGTTATTGCCGGCACCTGCAAGGTCGGTCAGGCGTTGGCGGTCGATGAATCCCATGCGATATGCAATTTCCTCAGGACAAGAAATCATCAAACCCTGCCGTTCCTCTACAGTCTGCACAAAGACAGATGCTTGTAGCAGCGATTCATGTGTGCCGGCATCCAGCCAAGCGATACCTCGCCCAAGAACGTTGACACTCAATATCCCCTTTTCAAGGTAAATGCGATTAAGATCGCTGATTTCCAATTCGCCGCGTTTTGAAGGTTTTAAGCTGTGAGCGTAAGCGCTCACTTGCCCATCATAAAAGTAAATGCCCGGGACTGCCAGGTTGGATTTGGGATGCGATGGTTTTTCCTCAATGCTGATCGCTTTGCCTTCCTGGCTAACTTCTACGATGCCAAAATCGTGTGGATTGCCTACCGGGTAAGCAAAAATGATTGCCCCTTGGGTAAGTTTAGCTGAATTTTGCAGCAGACTGATCAACCCCCTTCCAAAAAAAACATTATCTCCTAAAGTCATGGCAACTGGTTTTTCTTGTATGAAGTCTTTTGCCACCAGAAACGCGTCTGCTAATCCGCGCGGTTGATCTTGCAGCGCGTAATCGAAATGCAGTCCCCATTGCTTTCCATCACCCAAAACATCTCTGAAAGAGTTTTCATGTTCGGGCGAGGTAATGATCAATATCTCTCGAATACCTGCCAGCATCAGCATGGAAAGCGGGTAATAGATCATGGGTTTGTCGTAAATGGGCAGCAGTTGTTTGCTGACTCCTTTGGTTACTGGGTACAATCGCGTGCCTCTTCCACCCGCAAGAATGATGCCCTTCATCGGCTGCTTGCTCCTCTCTGAGAATAATTGGATTTTATCCAATGATGGTAATCAGTTTTCTGAGTGATTTTTTCAACCCATTTTTGGTTTTCAAGGTACCATCGCACAGTTTTTTCTAGTCCCGAATCCAAATCTTCCCGCGGTTGCCAGCCGATCTCCGTTTTGATTTTGGTAATGTCCATCGCATAACGCCGATCGTGCCCCGGACGGTCTTCCACGAACTTGATCAATTGTTTATGGGGTTTGAATGGTGATTTGGGTAAAAGTGTATCCAGAATGGCACAAATCTTTTCAATAATTTCAAGATTGGTTGGCTGGTTATTACCCCCAATGTTATATGTTTCGCCGACTCTTCCTTTTTTGAGAACCGCTAAAAGCGCTTGGCAGTGGTCGTTGACATACAGCCAATCTCTGATCTGCAGACCATCACCATAGACCGGGATTGGTTGACCTTGCTTCGCGTTAAGGATCACCACAGGAATCAATTTTTCGGGGAATTGGTAAGGTCCGTAATTGTTAGAACAATTGGTAATGAGAGCTGGGAACTGATACGTATGAAAATACGCTCGTACCAAATGATCGCTGGCTGCTTTGGAAGCGGCATAGGGAGAGTTAGGTGCGTAGGGTGTGCATTCCGAGAAAGGTGTTCCATCTTTCTTCAGAGAACCAAAGACTTCGTCAGTAGAAATGTGGAGAAAGCGGAAATCCTTCTGTTTTCTGGAATCTAAATTTTCCCAATAAGCTAAGCAATTTCTTAACAAATTGGCCGTGCCGACAATATTAGTTTGGATAAATTGCATTGGAGATTTGATCGATCGATCGACGTGCGATTCGGCTGCAAAATGAACTACGCTATCAACGGAATACTGCCGGAGAAGATCTGAAATTCTTTCTGCCTCACAGATATCGCATTGATAGAAGTGATAATGCGGATTATTTTGTATTTCCAAAAGATTATCCAAATTCCCCGCATATGTGAGCGCGTCTATATTGGATATATGATCCGCTTGGCATTCTGCCAGAATTCGATGGATGAAATTGGATCCGATGAAACCAGCGCCGCCTGTAACAAGGATATTCTTCATGCGTTTGTTCGGTGATTTTCTACGATTATAGTCCATTGCATGCTTTGAAAATGAAAAAATTCCTTAAAATATTGTATAATGTAAATAATCCATTTGATTTTGTGGAAGTTTTTTGCCGAAATGTTGGCAATTGGTTTTGCTGATGGTACTACCAAATTTCATTAGGTAGTTGATAACCTGAATAATGACTTTGATAAGCTTTCGAGATGATTAGTGTTCGAATGGCATTTTCTTTAATCAACCATCGCAGGAATGATTGAAATTCAGCGATAGAGCTTTTTTTCGTCATTATTGAAAGAATTCAAAAACAGCAAAAACCATTGCCTGGAAGTTGGCTTTGGTTTTTTTTATGGAAAAAGTAATCACGGCTTTAGAAACACAGAAAAATAACTCTGATAGGGTCAATGTGTACCTTGACAACCAATTCGCATTTGGTGTCAGCCGATTTGTGGGTGCTTGGTTGAGAGAAGGTCAGGTACTGGAAGAATCCAGAATTGAAAAATTATTAGATCAAGATACCTATGAGCGGGCTTTCCAGCGAGCTTTGTGCTTCTTAGCTTTTCAACCTCGTACAGAACAAGAAATCCGTTCCAAACTTAAAGAATTAGGTTATGAGGATATTATTATTGAAGCGGTTGTTGATGAATTAACTGAAAAGAAATATCTTGATGATGCTCACTTTGCTCAGGATTGGATTGAATCGCGCGCAAGCTCGAAACCGCGCAGCTATAGATTTTTTCGGTATGAGTTACAGCGTAAGGGTGTCTCTCAGGAGTTAATTGACCAAGCACTGCAGAATGCGCCAGACGAAGATGTATTGGCACTGTCACTGGGGGAAAAATATTTGAAACGCTTTGAGAATCTGGAAGATGAAGATTTCATTCGAAAAATGCACGGTGTTCTTGGAAGGCGGGCGTTTACATACGATACGATTAAAAATACTATCGAAAAATTAATTCAAAGAAGAAGAAATAAATGAGGAAAAATGAATATGGATCAGCAAACAATATTTATCCTGATTGCCGCGGTTCTGATATTGTCGTTCATTATCGGGCAGGTCTCCGCACGTGTGCTGAGAAATAAGGAGAAGGGAAAAGCCGAACAGCTTCTACAGGAGGCAGGCGAGAGAGCCAAAGTCATAGAATTAGAAGCACGCGACCTTGCGATCAAAATTAAACAAGAAAGTGAAGCAGAACTCAGCAGACGCAGGAATGATCTATCCAATGAAGATGAACGTTTGCAGAAAAGGAGAGCAGAGCTTGATTCGCGCATTGAACGATTGGAACAGCGCGAGATCCAAGTGAATAAACGCCAGAGCGCTGTGGATAAACGCGCCAATGAAGTAGAAAAGATGTATCAGGAGCAGATAGAACGACTGCAGCAAGTCTCTCAGATGACCGCCGAAGAAGCACGGCAGGTTTTGCTGGCTGAGGTGGAAAAAGAAGCGCGCGCTGATATGGCGCGCATCATTCGGCAGATTGAAGGCGAAGCCCGCCAGGAGGGCGAAAAGAGAGCGCGTGAGTTAATCACAGAATCTATCCAAAGGGTGGCTTCCGATCAAGTTGCCCAGGTTACCACTTCGACGGTCTCATTGCCCAACGAAGAAATGAAAGGGCGAATTGTCGGCCGCAATGGTCGCAATATACGGGCTTTTGAGCAGGCTGCCGGCGTGGATGTAATTGTGGATGATACTCCAGAGGCGGTGACCATTTCTTGCTTCGATCCAACCCGGCGTGAGATAGCCAGGCGTTCATTGGAGCGCCTCATTTCGGATGGCCGCATCCACCCCGCCCACATCGAAAAGATCCTGGCGGAAGAAGAAAAAGAAGTCCAGCGCATCATTGAACAGGCCGGGGAGCAGGCTGCCTTTGATGCGGGAGTTGCGGGTTTGCCTTTGGATGTGCTGCGAATGTTAGGGCGTTTAAAATTCCGCACTTCCTATGGACAAAACCAGCTTACACATGCTGTGGAATCTGCCATGATTGCGGGATTGATCGCGGTGGAAATTGGAGCGGATGTGGAGGTGGCGAAAGCGGCGGGTTTGCTGCACGATATCGGCAAAGCAATGGACCATAACACTGAAGGCACGCATGCGATCATTGGAGCGGAATTCTGTCGGCGCTATCGCGTCAATCCTAGCGTGATTAATGCCATTGAATCACACCATCACGAGAGTGAGCAGCAGAGTCTCGAGGCCGTTATAGTGGAAGCGGCTGATGCCATCTCAGGCGCACGCCCGGGAGCGCGCCGAGAAAACCTGGAACAATATGTCAAGCGATTGCGCGCGTTGGAAGAAATGGCGCATGCCTATAAGGGTGTCAGCCAGGCGTATGCAATCCAAGCAGGTCGCGAGGTACGCATCATTGTGAAGCCCGAACAGGTGGATGATCTGGAATCTGCCCGAATGGCGCGTGAAGTAGCAAAAAGCATTGAGGAAACCATGCAGTATCCCGGTCAGATCAAGGTAACAGTCATCCGTGAAATGCGGGCGATAGAGTTTGCAAAATAGCGAATCCTTAAATAATTATCAAAAAGAGCGAGATGATTTCCCGCTCTTTTTTGCATTAAAGAGGCGAAAGTACCCTTCTATCTCAAAAACGGGTTGTTGAGTTTTTCTTCTCCAACGCTGGTTTTTTCTCCATGCCCTGGGTAAAGGATGACATCTTCTGGAAGGCTGAAGATCTTTTTTTGGATGCTGTGGAATAGATCCGCCTCGCTGCTGACATCCAGATCTGAACGACCGATGCTGTGATAAAAGATTAGATCACCGCAGAAAGCGGCTCTGTCATCTAGGTCCAAAAATGTCACATGTCCGTGGGTATGACCGGGGGTGTGCAAGACATGAAATTTTGTTTTTCCTAGGGTGAATTCCTGACCATCGCTTAATTGCCAATCAGGAGCTTCTCCTGCTTCAAATTCAAAACCGAAATCCTTTGAACCTCCTCCGTTTAGCCAAAGCTCTCGGTCAGATGGATGCATTCCAACAGGAACGGGCTGTTTGATATGAGATTGAAAACCTTTCACACCGCCGATATGATCGAAATGCGCATGGGTAATCAGCATCATTTTTAACTCTAATCTATCCTTTTCAATCAGGTCAAAGATGTTTTGGCTATAAATAGAAGGGTCAATTAATGCAGCTTGTTTGGTTTCATCATCTACCGTCAGATAGGTATTGTTCTGAATTGGACCAAGGATAAATGTGTGGATAGAGATAGACATTTGTTAGCCGAAATTTTTATGATGTTTTTTTGTATGTATTTGGATAAATTGGATAGCAGCATTAAAGGCAATCTGGCGCTCATCGGATTCTGTGATGACATGCCCACTTTTTTCAAGGATAGTCTGTTCGACATTTGTATGAATTAATCCATTCTTGATCTGCTGTGCATGAGAAAACGGTACCACCGAATCGTTTTTTGAATTAATCAACAGAACTGGCACTCTGACTTCAGCCAAACATGAGTGCATGATGTGAATTAAATCATGCAGTTCTGCCAGCGAACGCGCTGGATATGCAGGATAATCAACATGATCATGATTGTCTTCTTGTGCCTTGCCAGTACTAGCATTTTTCTTAATCCAGGGCATGATCCAGCTTAGCGGACGTGCAAAACGGGTTCGTTGGTCAATGGAAAAGGGGGTTGACATGGCTATCACTCCGGTAGAGTGAATGCGGGCAGCAGTAGTCAAAGCAAGGATGCCACCCAAGGATAATCCTGCTAGAAAAACCTGGTTGCAAATCCCTTGCAGGATATTGACGCCATCCTCAACAGATGCCATCCAATCCCACCAGCGTGTGCGTACCAGGTCGTTTGGTTGGGTGGCATGCCCTGCCAATCGAACTCCCAGTACGGTCAATCCTTCTTGTGAAAGGGCTATCCCCATTGGGCGCATCTCCTTTGGGGCTCCCGTGAAGCCATGAATTAATACCACGCCGGTTTTGTTCCCCGGCAAAAAGAACGGTTCTGCGCTTGGAATTATCTGTATTTTTTTTATCATGGACACCTTTATAAAGGACTATAGTACTTTTAGTTCGCGCGGTAGGCTGGTGAGAGTTTCGGAACCATCTTCCGTAACCAGCACATCATCTTCGATTCGCACGCCGCCTTGACCAGTTAAATAGATCCCAGGTTCAATGGTGAAGAGCATGCCGCTTTTTAGGGTAGTCATGCTGGTTTGCGAAATATATGGCTCTTCGTGTGCCTGCAGGCCTATGCCATGACCAGTACGATGTAAAAAATTATCAGCGTACCCAGCTCGGCTGATGACCTCTCGCGCAGCCGAATCAACTACAGAAGCGGTTATCCCTGGTTGTAAGGTTTGACGTGCGGTATTGTTGGCGGTATGCACGATTTCCGCAATTTCGGTGAAAGGCTTAGGGATGGATCCTACTGCAAATGTGCGGGTGATATCCGAAACATAGCCCTGATATCTCGCGCCCCAATCAATAATGAGCAAATCGCCGCTCTGTAATTTTCTATCACTCGGATTGGCGTGAGGATTAGCGCTATTCGGTCCAGCTGCAACAATTGGGCTGAAGGGCAATTCCGCATCGCAGCCTGATTTGAGCAAATGGATGACCAATTGATTGGTAATTTCTTTTTCTGATCTGCCAGGTTTAATGAAATCGAGCGTGTTCATTAAAGCTTCTTCAGCAATTTTCACGGCTTGGCGGATATTCGTGATTTCCTCTGCATCTTTTTGATCATATAAATTCTGAAATAACGCTTCTCCTGAAACGATGTTTATGGAAGCATTAGCTTGCTGCAGAAAATCCAGCTCAAGAAACCGAAAACTCATCGGAGAGACGGCAATTTTCATATTTGAAAGTTGTAGAAAAGTAAAAGCATCTTTGGCTGTATTCCTCCAAGAGCGTGGATCCTCGCCGTAGGAGAAGGCTTGCAGTGGGATACCCGCTTGTTGAACCTTGTCTTTTTCAAATTCCGGGAAGATGAACGCGTTTTTCCCCGAGGATGTGAGGATTAGGATCGCAGGCCTTTCGGAAAGATGAAAGTCCAATCCGCTGAGATATTTCAGGTCAGGACCGGCATTGACCGCCACCGCTGAAATTTGGTAATCTCGCATTAATGCAATCAGCCGAGAGATTCTATTCATGAAAACTTTCTTCCTTATAAAATGATTTATTGGTTGATTTGTTTGCGGACCTGTCGAGCAGCTTTAACCATATTCTCCAATGCTGGGACTACTTCATCCCATTGTCTGGTTTTCAAACCACAATCGGGGTTAATCCACAATCGTTCTGCAGGAATGACTTGCAGCGCTTTGCGGATCAATTTAGCGATTTGTTTGCTCTCCGGTACAATCGGTGAGTGAATATCATAGACTCCTGGACCAATTTCATTGGGATATTGAAATTCGCGGAAAGCCTCTAACAACCTCATTCCCGAGCGGCTGGCTTCGATTGAAATGACATCCGCATCAAGTCCAGCAATGGCGTCTATCATATCATTGAATTCAGCATAACACATGTGTGTATGGATCTGGGTTGTGTCTTGTACGCAAAAAGACGCTTTCCGGAAACATGCCGTTGCCCAATCCAGGTAATTCTGCCAATCCTTTTTCTGGATGGGCAGTCCTTCCCTTAAAGCCGGTTCATCAATCTGAATGATGCAAATGCCGGCGCGTTCCAGATCCAGGACTTCCGCTTGAATAGCTGACGCGATTTGGTGGCAGGTTACTGCGCGAGGTTGATCATCCCGAACGAATGACCAATGCAGGATAGTCACTGGACCGGTGAGCATGCCTTTGACCGGTTTGCTGGTCAAAGATTGGGCGAAAACAGCCCAATCAACGGTCATGGGCTTTGGACGACTAACATCTGCATAAATTATGGGCGGGCGCACACAGCGTGAGCCGAAGGATTGTACCCAACCTTGTTCTGTGAAAGCAAAGCCCTCCAGTTCCTCGGCAAAATACTGCACCATGTCGTTGCGCTCAAATTCACCATGCACCAGCACGTCTAATCCAATTTCTTCTTGCATACGGATGGTTTTCCGAATTTCCTCTTGAAGGAAGGGCACATAGTCCTGAAACGTGATCTCTTCATTTTGCAGGCGCCTCCGCAGCCTACGGATAGAACTGGTTTGCGGGAAGGAACCGATTGTTGTGGTTGGCAGAATAGGCAGATGAAGTGCTAAGGCTTGTTTTTGTTTGCGTTTTGCGTAGGGTGAAGACCTGTGGTACTCATTTTGGGTAGAGATTCCTTTATTCTTGAGCTTCTGTTCAATTGGATGGATTGGTTGTCTGAGGATTTGACTGCGATTTCCACGAATGGATGATTTAAAGCCACAATTCACTGCTTTCTTCAATTCCGAAAGTTCATCCAATTTCTGAACGGCGAAAGACATTTTCGCGCTGACGGTTGGTTTGAGATGTTTTTCAGCATGCACGTCCAGGGGAATATGCATCAAAGAGCAACCAGGCGACAGAATAATGTTCTGCAGGTGATAACGCTCATAAATGCGCTTGATTACATCCAAAGCACTTGTAAGATGTTTTTTCCATATATTTCTGCCATCGATTAAACCCAGAGAAACGCATTGACCTTCAGACAAATTTGCCAAGATGACATCGACATTCGAGCAGTTCATCATATCGATATGCAATCCTTCAAATGGCGATTGGCGTATTATGCGCTGATTGGCTGCCATATCGCCAAAATATGCTGTCAGCAGGATCTTCGGGCGATTTGTTGGGTTTTCGAAGAAGGAAAAGAAAAACCGATATGCGTGCAAGCTCTGGTCGGATAAATCTGCTGCTAAAAATGGCTCATCAACCTGGATCCAATCAGTGCCATTGCTCTTAAGTTTGGCAAATAAATCTGCATATAGCGGAAAGACTTCATCCAGTTTTTCTAAAGGAGAAAAATTTCTCTTTTCGCTTTTACTTAAAAGAAGAAATGAAATTGGTCCCAACAGCACTGGACGGGTGTGGATTTGCAGAGACTCTGCAAGACGAAATGCCTCCAGCGGTTTTTGTGCTTCGAGCTTAAATTCTGTACGCGGATTGATTTCCGGTACTATGAAATGATAATTGGTATTGAACCATTTGGTCATTTCCATGGCGGGAATTGCTTTCCCATGCCTAGGCTGGTAACCACGCGCCATGCTGAAATATAGATCGATGCCTTTTTGTTTTTCTATTGCTCTGAATCGTTCGGGGATTGCTCCCAGCATAACGCAAGTGTCCAGGACATGGTCGTAGAGTGAAAAATCATTGCTTGGAATGTAATCTAACCCATGTTCATGCTGGGTCATCCAGTTTGAAGTTTGAATGCCAGCAGCGATTTGTAAAAGCTGCTTTTTAGAAAGTTCGCCATTCCAATATTTTTCCAGCGCGAATTTTAATTCACGCTTTGCGCCGATTCTAGGAAAACCAAGATTGCCAGTTTTGATCATTGTAGATTTAAAGATTCAAAACCTTTCTACAAAGATGCTCTTGGCCGTATTTAATTCCAGATCAACTTGCTTGGTATTGATTTTTAATCTGATCATATTCTTGCTCTTTGGAATATCCAGTACGTACGCTTGGTTTCCCGGAATGACCTGTCCGGACTCTAAAAACTTCATCAGGACTGGATCATCCTCTAAAAATTCATGGACGCGCCGGATGATAACCTGCTCGCCAATGCCGATGCTGGAAAGCGGTACCCATTGCTTGGTAAGTGTTTCCATACCGGGCATAGGATTTCCATGCGGACATTGGTCAGGATCATCCAAAGTGTCAATCAGGCTGACTTCAACTTGATTGGAGATGGAGTGTTCGATCTTATCAGCTTCTTCATGGATCTTTGACCAGGGAAGGTTGAGTATTTTCGCCAGCATCCACTCGGTCAGCATGTGGCGGCGGATGACGGCTTTGGCTGCTTCTTTTCCGGTTTTGGTTAAGTGAACTTGCTTGTTGGCTGAAATATTGATCCAGCCATCGCGCGCCATTCTGCGCAAAGTGATGGTAACTGTCGGTGGCGAAACCTCCAGCAATTCTGCCAGACGAACGCCGATAACTTCATCTCCATCCCTTTCAAGCGTGTAGATGATGCCCAGATAATCCTCAATCGTGGGTGTGGGTATTTTCTTCGTCATCTCCCGATACACCGATAGATCTGCTTGAACAGATGATTCCATCATCTCATCTGTCAAAACGATTGTAACACCACAGAATGCGGAAAAAGTTCGAGAATTGGTTCAGGAAGATAAAAATAATCCTTCCAGAAAATGGGCAGGACCGTCTTCATCTGCAGAGGCGATGATTAGATTGGCTCTTTGCAGGCAGGCCGGACTTGCATTGGCAACTGCCACTCCCAAACCTGCTGATGCTAGCATTTCCACATCATTATCATAATCTCCAAATGCCATGATAGCCTGCGTTGAAATGTGCAATTGGTCAGCCAGACGCTGTAGAGCGCTGGCTTTGGTAACTCCCTTGGGCAGAACTTCAAGCAAGGCAGGACTTGTGCGGCAGATATTTGCCTGCGAAGAGAGGGAATCCCGCAGTATGCCGTCCATCCTGTTCAAATTTTGTTCATCTCTGGTATCTACGATTAAACATTTATTAACCTGTGAAAACTTGTCTGTGATATTCTCCCATGCTCCGATCTCATTTAATCCCCATGGAACGTCCCCATAAATCGGTCGGGAATTGTCGTTCAATTCCAAGAGGTATAGTTGGTTATTAATATACATCACCAGATCACATTGATACGATTGAGCGACCTGAATAGACTGTGAGACGACTGCGCGGGGAAGGCATTCCTGGTAAAACAATTTTCCTTGGCGCGTTTGCAACATCCCGCCATTGGAGAGGATGAGTGGGATATCCACTTCCAGTTCATCAGCCAGATCTTTGGTGGCTGGCAGGGTTTTTCCGGTAGCTAGAGTAAAGCTTAAACCCTGAGCTCGCAAGCGCTGCAGGATATTTTTTGAATAAGGCGTAATTTTTTTACTGGACCCTAAAAGCGTGCCATCAATATCAAAGACTAGCAGTTTATATTGAGAAGGTTCAATTGTTTTTTGCATGTTTCACCAAAACAATGATTCTATCAGGTTTGAGCAATTGGGGAGGGACTTCCGCCTTGTCTTATGATTTAATTATAGCGAGCACTTTGTGTTAGAAATTTTAGTGATTTAAATTAACTGACAATAGAATTGAGTGAACGGAAATGGATGAAAATAAAATTTTAGTGCTCTCCCCGCATCTGGATGATGCGGTCTTATCCTGCGGTGGTTTTATTGCAGAAAGGATTGAAAATGGAAAACATGTGATTGTTTTTAACCTGTTCTGCGCGCCTTATCAGGGGCCTTTATCACCGCTCGCGCAGGAATTGCACGCCAGCTGGGGGAATCACGAGAATATTGCCACTTTACGGCTAGAGGAAGATCGTCGAGCATTGGAACTGTTGGGCGCTGACAGGATTATTGGCGATGTACCTGACTTGATCTACCGTAAGAATGATGCGGGCAAGTGGCTGTATCAGAACATGGTGGATATCCAGGGCATGAGGAATCCTTGTGACGATCACTTGGTTGACCAATATTTTAGAAAGATTAATCTGTCTTTTCCACCACAATCGACCTGCGTATGTGCTCCTCTTGGGATCGGGGCACATATTGACCATCTGATCGCTTACGACATCGGGGTTAAATTAGCTCGGTCTGGGTATATGGTGGAATTCTATGAAGACCTGCCCTATGCTCTGCGCAAGGAATGGCTGCAGGAGCGCCTTTTTCAAATTGAAGGCATGAAAACAAAACTGCATTTTTTCTCCCTCTCCAACTTACGAAAAAAGGTCATAGCGCTGCGCTTCTATGCATCCCAAATAGTGGCATTGTTTACGGATGAAAACAAAATGGAGGAGTATTTAACCGCGCAGGCTTTGCAGTTGAGTGGTCAGGCTGAGTTGGGGGCTGAAAAATTCTGGCGGTTTGACTGATTTCAACTGGTTTTACTTTTTTTCCAACCAATCCTGAATCATAGCAGTGATCTATTTGTTTTAAAAAAAAATTTGAATATAATTAATACAAGAATCAATGAGGGTTGGTTCTGTTTTTTGTTAAAAAAAATTGTTCATCTACAGGAGGAAAGATGGTCAAAAAGAAAATCCTCAGCGTAATTTCCGGTTTGATGGTGGTTGCCGTTGCGGCAGGTTTCAATGCTTATCCTTACAATGCCTCATGGGCGGCAGCTGAAAGTTCTTCAGGGGATCAAGGAGCAGCATTAAAAGAAGACAGGGCGGATATCCTGCAGGAAGCGTTTCGCATCCTTGGATGGGATGATTTTAAATTGCTCATTGCAACAGATGAAGGCTTTGTGGCATCGCATGAAATCCCAGGCGAACCTCTGGTGGTAAATATGTCCATCAATACCAAATCGGTCGTGCAAGAGTATGAAGCTAATTACCCCGATTGCGCTATCGCCCAGGTCGATTTTCATTCACACAACGCCACGGAAGTTACCACGTTTGATGTTTGGGGAGATGTCAGTGGCCATGTCCTGGAATGGGAAATGAATGGGCGTTATTTCATTATTGGCAAAGGCTCAACTCGAGTGGCATCCTACCGTGGCTCTTTGGACGAGGTCTATCAATATGCCGAAGCGCTCTATACTGCTGCGGGCGGGAGTGCGGCGGGAAAGCCACCTGCAGGTGAACCATGCGACAATGTGGTTTGCAGCCCAGATCATTGTGGAGAGGATGGCAGCACGCTCTATTATGATTGCGCCTGTGATCCGGCTGACGGCGAATGCTACTGCTACACCCGTATCTGCACGGCTGGCTGTGATGAACAAAACGGGACGTGTATTTCAGAGGTAACGCCTGACCTGTGTGCCGGGGTGACCTGTGAACCCTCTTGCGAGGATAATGTCAGTTTCAGCGGGGGTCAGTGCGATCCGGAATTGGGTGTTTGCACTTACAGCACTCCCCAAGATTGCGGCTTGGCGGGCTGCGATGAGGCCACCGGATTATGCCGCAGTTTGACCGACCTTTCAATCAAAGAGGTTAAGGTTTTTCAGGCAGTTGAAGGGGGAGACTTGGCAGCTAACAAGCCGACTGCTGTGCTGGTTGGATTCAACTGGCCGGATCCCAGCCAGGATGCCCTGGTGAGCGTGACTTTGAGCATCGATGGGAAGAGCATTGCGACCCAGTCATACACTGCGAAATCACAATATCCTCCGCGTGATCTTACGCTTGCGTCACCCTACAACTTTGCCGAATTTCACGTCCCGCCTGCATATTTCTCGTTTGGTAAACATAGCATCAGGATCGATGCAGTTCTGCAGAATGATGATCTGATCGATCCGGATACCAGCAACAATTCGTATGAAAAGAACAGTACCTTCATACGTGTAAAGAATCTCCATTTTATCTTTGGCGCAGAGAAAGGGATCAGCAAAGAAGCCATCTGGAAATATATCAATCGAACACGAAGATTACTATTGGATATTTTCCCCGTGCCAGAGATCACGATAGCGCCGATGGTTTATTCTTTGAATCCAGATGGCGGAACGATCAATTCCATTTTCCTAGAACGGCACCGCCGGTTCTACAACTCTACAGCTGGAAAAAATGCTGATTTCGCCGTTGGGGTGATTTCAGATGGTTCGCTCCCCAAAGATGTGTATGGGATGAATTTTACCGGTCGGCGCCGGAGCGTTATTGTGGGAGATGGTAGTGTGAACTCGAATGCCCATCATGCTGTCCCGCATGAAATGGGCACTGCCTTGTTTGGTTTATTTAGCGATGAATACGAAGGTCAAGAAGTTGGAAAATACCTATCGAAGGGAACCTTGATCTATCGCGGTCAATCTAAAGTTGTTGAGCGGATCATTGGCGATAATCAATATCATAATTTCATGGGAAGAGCAGGTGGGCCGGATCTCATTTGGGTGAACAAAGACAGCTGGAATAAAATGATCGAATTATTTGGATTCTGGACTACCGGCCAAGCATCAGGGAAAGCCCTGGCTAAACCCACGCGTCCTCAGGAATACATCGGACCTGGATATTTAATTGCCGGCAGTATTGATTCCAATGACCAAGTAAGAATCACTTCCGTGCTGCCGCGAGAAGAATTGCTGATGGAAGCCGTGAGCGAGGGAGAATTTTGGTTGGAGGCATATGATGGAAAAGGCAGCCAAATTGGGCGCGAAGCCTTGGAGGTTGAACCACCGGTGGGCGAAGCATCCTTTTTCATTGGTGCGATCCCGGCGGATATTACCTCAGTCCAGGAGCTCCGCCTTCTGCATAGCGAGCAGGTCATCTGGAACTTGAAACCGTCCAGAAATGCTCCCATTGTGAATTTCGATCCCATCCCGTCTGGGCAGCCCCTTAGCGGAGAAGTGCAGATCAGTTGGCAGGCGCAGGATGCGGATGAAGATGCGCTGATGTACAACCTGTTTTACAGCATGGACAATGGACAAACATGGTTGCCGCTAGAAACCGATCTTGCACAGAGCAATTACACAATGAATACAGAGGGGCTGCCAGGCAGCATGGAATGTATGCTGCAGGTGATTGCCTCAGATGGCTGGCATGCGACATCTGCAAATAGTGCGGTTTTCCAAGTTGCGCAAAGGCAGCCGGTTGTAGAAATTGAATCTCCTGCGAATGGGCAGGAATTCGAAATGGGTGCGGTGATACAGTTGAGCGGTTTTGCATACGATGACGATGAAGGCTGGATTGATGG
>CAYVJI010000001.1:77350-110808 GCA_964451805.1 uncultured Pelolinea sp.
TGCTGGCGGGAGCGGTCATCCTGCTGGTGGTCATGAAGCGCAAGCAGAACAAGCGCATGATCATTGTTGCGGCCATCTTGCTGGGTATCACGGCGCTGTGCCTGCTGGGATCGCTGGTGCTGCTGATTGCCGAGATGAGCAATCCCACTCCGCCAATGGCGTCTGGTTGGCTTTACCAAAAGATTTTTGACAGAATTAGCTAGTGCCGAGAAAATAAAAAAGACCCGCGCGCACCGCGCAGGTCTTTTTTTGATCAAATTATTTTGCAGCCAGGGTTGGAATACCCTGGTTTTTTTTCACGGGTGGTGAAAAGAGTTTCTCAAACTCATCGCGCGAAAGGGTTTCTACTTCCAGCAGACGGCTGGCGATTTTATCTAGTTTCGTTCGGTACTTGGTGAGGATCTTCTTGGCCTTCGTATAAGCCTCATTGACCAATTTTTGAACTTCCTGGTCGATCTTCTCGGCAATCGCTTCGGAATAATCGCGCTGCTCTCCAATCTCACGCCCAAGGAAAACCAATTCATCCTTCTGCCCGTAGACCATTGGTCCTAATTCGGAACTCATACCCAGGCGCGTGACCATCTTACGCGCGAGCTTGGTGACATTTTCAATGTCGTTTGCCGCTCCGGAGGTGATATCGTTGAAAACCAATTCTTCTGAAGCGCGCCCGCCCAGCAATCCTATCATCTCCGCCATCATTTTATTCTTTGACATGAGAGTATGGTCATCCTCCGGCAGGGCGATCGTGTACCCGGCAGCCATGCCGCGTGAGATGATGGAAATTTTTTGCACTTGGTCAGCTTCAGGCAATGAAGCGATCACAATGGCATGCCCTGCTTCATGGTAGGCGATAATGCGTTTTTCATCCGGGTTGATTAGGCGGCTTTTGCGCTCAGGGCCTGCGATTACGCGTTCAATAGCCTCTTCAAACTCTTTTTGATTGATCTGCTTCTTATTGCGGCGTGCAGCCAGAATTGCGCCTTCATTTACCAGGTTTTCCAGGTCGGCGCCCACAAAACCGGGTGTTGATTTCGCCAAGGTGGTCAAATTCACATCTTTGGAAAGAGGTTTTCCTTTGACATGCACATTCAGGATAGCTTCGCGCCCGCGCATATCCGGGCGATCAAGCACTACCCGCCGGTCAAAACGACCTGGACGAAGCAGGGCGGGATCTAGGATATCGGGGCGGTTGGTGGCTGCCATGATGATCACGTTGGTATCGGTGTCAAAGCCATCCATTTCGACCAGCATTTGGTTGAGTGTCTGCTCTCGCTCGTCGTGCGAACCACCCAAACCGGCGCCGCGATGGCGACCGACAGCGTCGATCTCATCGATGAAGATGATGCAGGGGGAATGCTTCTTTGCTTGCTCGAATAAGTCGCGCACGCGGCTGGCACCCACGCCGACGAACATTTCAACAAATTCTGAGCCTGAAATGGAAAAGAAGGGTACACCTGCTTCTCCTGAAACCGCTTTCGCCAAAAGGGTTTTTCCACCTCCAGGAGGGCCGACCAGCAGTACGCCTTTCGGAATGCGCGCGCCCAGCGTGATGAATTTTTGAGGTTCTCGAAGGAATTCGACCACTTCCTGTAATTCCTCCTTAGCTTCATCCACACCGGCTACATCGGTAAACGTAACTTTAGGCTGGTCACCCGAGAACATGCGTGCCCGCGATTTGCCAAACGAAATAGCGGCATTATTGCTGCCTTGTGCCTGGCGGAAAATGAAAAAGAAGGCGGCTGCAACAATCACAAAGGGCAAAATGTATCCCAAAAAAGAGAGAATGCTGCCCCATTGGCTGGGTTGTTTGACTTCAATCACGATACCCGGATGATCCATTTGCTCAGCTGTGACGCCATAATGCATGAGCTGCTCGACCAGCGTTGCTCCTGATTCTTTGGTGGCGGTACGCTCCTGCTTGTCTTCGTCATGAAATGTGATTGTTAATGTGTTTTCGTCTTCAACGATTTTTGCTACATTGCCGTTTTTTATCTCAGTAGCCACTTCGTTGATCGACATCACTGCTTGTGCGCTGTCTTTGTTGATATTCATAAAGACCATCGCTACAATTGCGATGAGAATAAGCATATAGACAAAATTCGTTTGTCCGCTTGATTTCACTGGTTCCTCCAGAATGTTTCGTATATAACCAGGGGTATTATACCAACCAATCGCCTGGAAGCATGTTCCAGGCGATTTTATAGATATTTCTAATAAGGAGATTCACTTTTATTGGATCTTTAGGTTCAGGGATCACACGCGCGTGATGTATTCTCCGGTGCGGGTATCCACTCGGATAACATTGCCCTCTTCCACGAAATTCGGAGTGTTCACTTCTGCGCCTGTCTCAAGAACAACCTTTTTTGTTACACCGGTAGCCGTATCACCGCGCACGGCATTTTCCGATTTCACAACCAAAAGATCAACATTGGTGGGCAATTCGACATCCAACGGTTCGTTTTCGAACAGGGTCAGTTTGACTTCCACACCTTCTTTGAGGAATACGGCGGCTTCTCCAATGATATCTTTCTGAATGGCAGGTTGTTCAAATGTCTGCATGTCCATGAAGTGGTAAAGATTGCCATCCGAATACAGGAATTGAACATTGTGGTATTCAAGCCGCACATCTTGAACACGCTCACCGGATCCAAAAGTCTTTTCGATGGTTGCCCCAGTTCGAAGATTGCGTGCTTTTATGCGGATTGTAGCAGCACCTCGGCCGGGTTTATTGTGATGGTAATCCAGAACCTTATAAAGCTGGCTATCTAGCTCAAAAGTAACACCTTTTCTCAATTCATTTACGTCGATCATAATCAAACCTCATGTGAAAATTAACGGGGCAATTATAGTCCAGGGGTTTGATTCTTCGCAAGTAAAAAGCGGAGCCTGCCGCTCCGCTTTTTGGGGTAAGTTTTATTAACCGAGTTCCGGTTGAATGATTCCATAGCTGCCATCACGCCGTTTGTACAGGACATTCATAGAACTGGTCTGGACATTATAGAAGATGAAGAAATCTTCATGTCCTAGCAAATTCATTTGTTCTACCGCTTCCAATTCATCCATGGGAATCAAAGTGAATTTCTTACGGCGCGCGATCAAGGGATGGCTTTCTTCAGTAACCTCTTCATTCAACAATTCCGTAGCTGGGATTGCGCCAGCGCGGCTGCGATACTTTTTGCCTTTGTAGCGTTCAATCTGTCTTTCGATCTTATCCATCACCAGATCAATGGCAGGCTTGATTTCAGCAGCTCGTTCCTCAGCCCGCAGGATGAAACCACGCCCGCGCAATGTAATTTGAGCTACAAAACGGTTGTTCACTTCACGAGCGGTTTTTGAAAAAGATAGATCGATACGGGTTTCGTCGATCTGGTCTAAGTAGCGATCCAAGCGGGGAATTTTCTTATCTACATACTCGCGAATTTCTTTGGTAAGCTCCATATCCTTTACATAAATGTCAATTTTATTTTTCATGCTCTTACCTCCGTGTTTATGAAAATGAATTTGGGGTTAAGCTGGTGCGTGCCATGGTGAATGCGAACACCAAACTTGCCCCGGCACTTTTTAGCGCTTTCGCGCATTCATTGAGGGTTGCGCCTGTTGTGGCGATGTCATCAATGATCAGAATTGTTTTATCTTGGCAGATTCTTTCATCTGCCTGAAATGCGTCCGCCATATTCATGCGCCGTTCGGCAGCATGCAACCCAACCTGAGAATGGGTGTCTCTGATTCGTTTTAATGCTTTCTGCTGATAGGGCAATTGAAGAGCCTGCGCGATGGGTTTGGCAATCCAATTTGCC
The DNA here is from genome assembly GCA_964451805.1 of uncultured Pelolinea sp. Taxonomy (GTDB): domain Bacteria; phylum Chloroflexota; class Anaerolineae; order Anaerolineales; family Anaerolineaceae; genus Pelolinea. The sequence goes on from CAYVJI010000001.1 coordinate 81,148, forward strand.
TGATTGTAACCGCGCTGTCGTTTTCTTTGGTGACTCAATGGAACTGGCATCACTAAATCAAATTGCTGCCCCCAATCCTTTATCCTTATGATGAGGAAATCAGATAGGTATGCAACTAATCCAATCCGGCGATGGAATTTGATGGCGGCAATCATTGTCTGTGCCACTCCGCCATATTTAGCCCACGACCTTAATTGGTCGAAAGCTGGTTTTTTGTGTTGGCATTCTGTGCAGATGGATCCATTGCGAATGACTTTCCCGCAAATCGAACAGGTCAAGCGGTTCTCCATGAGATCTACCAGCGCGAGGCACTGCGGACAGATCTCGGCTCCGATTTGATGGCAGTTGCAACAGAATGGGGGATAAAGCCAATCAAGCAGCGTCCAAATATACTGGTTGCGAAGCTGTCTTGTTTGCGATATAGCATTTTCACTCAACATCTCATCAATTCTCGCAAGTAGTCATTAAATTGCTGAAGAGATCGACAGTCAATGTTGGTTTATACATTTTGAAGTGTTTGCTGGATAAAATTATTGATGGCTGGACCGAACAATTTTGAAATAATTAAAATGAGGAGAAATATAATGATAATTAATAAAAAATATTCAATGATTCCCTGCCCTTGGGTGGATTGGGGAGATTTCATTGAAAATTCTCCTTTCTTTTTTTTCAGTATATCTCAAACACGAATAAGAAAGCAACTGTTTTGAAAAATTTACGTAATTCTAACAGAGGAAAAATCCTAAGACTGGTGATGGTTGTTTTCAGAAAAAATATCGCTATAATCAAAGAAAAGATATTGATTGAATTGGAGGAAAATGATGGATGACATTCTGCAGCGTGTTACGGATGAGCATGATTTTTTAAAAAAGATCCTAATAAAATTGCCTGGATTCAAAGGTTACGTAGAACGAGAAGATCGCCGTTCTGCCGATAAACTATTGCGCGAGACTATCGCAGGTAAATTCGAAACCCTTTGGGGGCGTATTTCTGCCTTGCAGCGCGATGTGATTTCTAAAGGTGATTTGGATAGCATTGATGATCTGGAATCGGCTTCTTTGAAACTACGGCAATTCATTGATCGATTACGGACTGCTTCTTATGGATATGCTGGATTTTTCGACGCGATAAAGGTGAATACTGAAGAACTTGATTCGATTTATCAGTATGATTTTAAAATGCTTGATCTAGAAACTGAAGTATCGAATGCTATTGATAATGTTGAATCGTCCTTCGGTAGCGATGGTTTGCCAGCAGCCATGCGCCATCTCGTAACCCTTGCGCAGAATTGTGTGGATGCTTTCAACCAGAGGGAAAATGTAATCATGAACATGCCGGGATCTTCTGCAGAAATCCCAGAGGCTTAGTGAACAAATTGATGATTTAGGAGAAAAAAGATGGCAAGAATTTTCGATGTTGTTGAATATGCGAGTGAGATGAAAGATGAGTTGGTGCATCGGTTTCCTGAGCAGGGTGTGGCGGACCTGCGCATTGGCTCTCAAGTTATCGTGCGAGAATCGCAAAAAGCGGTATTCTTTCGGGATGGCAAAGCACTGGATGTGTTCAGTGCTGGACGGCACACCATAGCGACTGCGAATATCCCATTGCTGATTGACCTGATTGGGAAAGCCTTCAATAACCGAACTCCATTCACGGCGGAAGTGTATTATGTGTCAATCAAAGAATTTGCTGATCGAAAGTGGGGCACACCTCAACCGATTATTGTGCGCAATCCAGGTATGGGATTGGGTGTGGCGCTTCTGCAGGGATTTGGAACCTATAGCTACCAGATCAAAGATGCCCAGCAATTCGTGACCCAATTGGTGGGGGCTCAGGGTGCGTATCGCACGGAGGATATTGAAAACCGCCTGCGCACCATGCTTCTTTCCAAGTTGCAGGACTTGCTGGGAGAGACCACTGGTACCAAGAGCGTGGTTGAATTGATTGCGCTGACGGAAGAATTGGGCGCTGGTGTGCGCGCCAAGGCGCAGGATGATTTCGCGGCGATTGGTTTGACTCTGAAATCTTTCTATGTCGGAAACCTCAAACCTTCAGACAAATCTGCCGAAGAACTGCGTGCGATGGGTATGCTGGATATGGCAACTTATACCCAATTGCAGGCCGCGGATGCGTTGCGCGATGCAGCCCAAAATCCAAGCGGTGGAGCGGGGCTGACTGCTGGCATTGGTGCTGGCATGGGTTTGGGTAATGTTATATCAGATTCCTTGAAGAACGTTGGAGCGTCATCCTCAGCTGGCAGCTCAGGCGCGGCTGGCATCCCTGATGTAATGACTCCCTCAGACGTTGCCAAGATTCTGCAGGTATCTGAGGAGGATGTGCTGAAAGCGATTGAAGAAAAATCCCTAAAAGCCAAGAAGATTGGAAATGCCTATCGGATCTCAAAAGAATCTTTGGAAAGTTTTTTAAAGGGATAAATTGTCAAAACACTGGCAGCCCGGTGACAATCATCGGGCTGTTTTTATTTGCAGCTTGTTATAATGGAGTCTGGGTCTATCTCAAAACATAGCACATGAGATTTTTTGAATACCAGGCAAAAAATATTTTTTCTCGCTACAGCATACCCATTCCAAGGGGCAGGATCGCTCTGAATGCGGTGATTGCTGACCAAATCCATGATGAACTGAAAACGGATGTTGTCATCAAAGCCCAAGTCCTGGCAGGGGGGAGAGGTAAAGCTGGCGGTGTCCGCTTAGCGAAATCATCTGACCAGGTGGAGGATTTATCTACCGAGATTCTGGGATTGACCATCAAAGGATTGCCGGTCAGAAAGATCTTGGTGGAAGAAGCGGTTAAGATTCGCCAGGAATATTTTCTGGCAATTATTTTAGATAAAGAACAAGGATACCCTGTAATAATGGCATCTAAATATGGAGGGGTGGATATTGAGGATGCCGCTCAAGCGGCAGAGAAGATCATTTCAATTCCGATTGATCCTTTGATTGGCTTGCAGGGATATCAAGTGCGCACTGTCGCTTTGGCACTTGAGCTGCCTAAAGAATTTTGGGAAGAATTCAACCGAATAACTATAAATTTATGGAGATTGTTTACTGAAATTGATGCGGATGTAGTGGAAATCAACCCTCTGGTTATTTCAGAAAATAATGGATTGATCGCATTGGATGCGAAAATTACTGTTGATGACAATGCGCTATTTCGACACTCTGAATTGGTGGAGTATTATGATCTGGATGTTGAAGACCGGATAGAATATCAAGCGAAAAAATATGGACTAGCATACGTCAAGCTTACAGGCAACATTGGCTGCATGGTCAATGGCGCGGGATTGTCAATGGCAACCTTGGATTTGATCCAAGAACAAGGGGGCAAACCTGCGAACTTCCTAGATATTGGAGGGGGAGCAAATGCCGAAAAAGTTGCTGCCGGTTTAAAGATCCTTTTGATGGATCGGCGCTTGAAAGCGGTTCTGGTGAACATTTTTGGGGGAATCACGCGTTGTGATGAAGTAGCCCGAGGTTTGTTGGCAGTTCTGAAAGAAACCAATATTGAACTGCCTGTGTTTGTGCGCCTGGCTGGTACTCGAGCCGTTGAAGGGCTGGCTCTGCTGCAGAAAAGTGGCTTTGTGGTCGCAGAAACGATCAATGAAGCGATCCAAAAATGTGTTTCGATCTCGAAAAAAAGCAAAAGGTCGACATGAGTATCTTAGTACAGGCGGGGACACCCATAGTAGTGCAGGGAATTACGGGGAAAGAGGGTTCTTTCCATGCGCGCGCAATGCTTGATTTTGGAACCTGCATTGTGGCGGGAGTGACGCCTGGTAAAGGGGGAGATTGGGTTCTGGATGGCAAAATTCCGGTGTTTGATACTGTGAGGGCGGCAATGGAAGCCACAGGAGCAAGGGCAAGCGTTCTATTTGTGCCTGCCGATCATGCTGCCGATGCGATTTTTGAAGCGATCGATGCAGGGATTGAAGACCTATTTTGCATAACTGAGGGTATTCCTTTGCAGGATATGGTGCGTGTAAAAGCGTATCTGCGGATGCATCACACTCGCTTGATCGGACCGAATTCACCAGGTTTGCTTTCTCCTGGACAGATTAAACTTGGCATCATCCCTGCTGGTATTGCGGTTCCTGGCAATATCGGCGTAATCTCCCGTTCGGGAACACTGACTTATGAAATTGTCAATAGCATCTGTAAAGGTGGATTGGGAATTTCAACCTGCATCGGGATAGGAGGCGATCCGGTTCTCGGTTGTGAATTTGTGGAATTGCTTGAATTATTCGAAGCTGATCCGCAAACCGAAAAAATTTTTCTTATTGGATAAATCGGTGGTAATTTATAGGAAAATGCAGCCCGCTTTGTATCACTGCATGTGACCAAACCAACCTGCGCTTTCATCGTGGGTCGCTCTGCTCCAGAAGGACGCCGTATGGGCCATGCAGGAGCAATTATTGAAAAAAGAGCTGGGACAGCTGAATACAAGATGAAGGTTATGAGAGATGCGGGTATCAGGTTGGCTTCTTCGATAGAAGAAATCCCGGCTCTTTTATCAAGTATCTAGAGACCGTGTTATTTATTTTTTTCGATGTAGTTTACTGCATCCTTGACACTTTTAATCTGTCGGGCGTCTTCGTCAGAGATAGACAAATCAAATTTTTCGCATAAGCCATCGATCAGAAAGAACTGATCCATCGAATCCGCTTTGAGATCCTCAATAAAGCGAGTTTCGAGAGTTACATCCTTCACATCGATTTTCATCACATCAACAATCACTTCCTTGACACCTTCGAGTACGTCGCTCATAAACGACCTCCTTATGGATATTGTGACCTATTATATTATTAAAAATTATCACTACCGTGTATACTATAAAAATGCCTAGAGAAACAAACATTTACAAAAGAAAAAACGACCACTTGACAATCAACCTGAAAAAAAATGTTTCCTCTGCGCTAACCAACGGTTTGGAATCCTATCATTTCGTTCATCAGGCGCTGCCAGAGATCAATTTGGATGAGGTTGATACCACGGTACAGGTTATTAAGAAGAATCTTTCTTTTCCACTGCTGATTTCATCCATGACCGGAGGTACAGCGCAAGCTGCTTCTATCAATCAACGGCTTGCCCGGGCTGCGCAGGCGTTCCAAATTGGCATGGGTGTTGGGTCGCAGCGCATCGGATTGGAACTTTCTGACCGTATGGAGACTTTTAAGGTTCGTAAATTTGCACCTGATATCTTGCTTTTTGCCAATTTGGGCGCGATCCAATTAAATAACGCATATACCATTGAACACTGCCAGGCAGCTGTAGATGCGCTGGAAGCGGATGGCTTAATATTGCATCTTAACCCACTGCAGGAAGCATTAATGGAAAACGGTAATACAAATTTCAAAGGTTTACTTAAAAAAATAGAGACAGTCTGCAGAGCTCTCCCCGTACCGGTTATTGTCAAAGAAGTAGGATGGGGCATCAGTGTTCATGCTGCAAAAAAGTTAATCAAAGCTGGTGTGACAGCTATCGATGTGGCTGGTTCAGGCGGCACTTCCTGGTCAGAGGTTGAAAAATACCGCGCCGAGAATGGAAATGCCATGGAAGTTGCGATCGCATTTCGAGAATGGGGCATACCGACAGCGCAGGCAATCGGTGATCTCCATGCAGCATTTCCGCAAATTCCTTTTTTTGCTTCTGGGGGGATCCGCAATGGCGTGGATATGGCAAAGTGCCTTGCGCTTGGAGCCAGTTTGGTTGGAATAGCCAATCCGTTCTTGAGAGCGGCGGTAGAATCAGAAAAGGCTTTGCATGATCTCATCACGGTTATAAAGCAACAACTCATCATCAGCATGTTTGCAGTTGGAGCACGCTCAGTTAAAGATCTTCAGCGGGTAGAAATTATCAAATCTTAAGTGAAATATTTATGTCTATTCTCATACAACTGCAATCTGAAATATTGCCGGTAATCAACCAAGCCCTTCGAAAATTTGTCGATTCAATTTTCCCCGATCGAAAAAGTGAATTGAGCCAGATCTTTTTTTATCATCTTGGTCTGCAAGATCAAGGGAGTGATCAGGGCAAACGCATCCGTCCATTTTTAGTAGCTCTTTGCGCCAATGGAGCAGGCTGTGAATGGCAAAAAGCGATACCTGCAGCAGTGGCATTGGAAATTCTGCATAACTTTTCTCTCATCCATGATGATATCGAAGATAATGGGGATATTAGGCGTGGGCGACCGGCAGTTTGGACGCGTTGGGGTTTAGCCAAGGGATTGAATGCGGGCGATGCCATGTTTGCTGCGGGTTTTGAGGCTTTAGTTGCTCTGAGTAAAGATTTTTCAAGTGAATTAGTCCTGGAAGCAATGCGGCTCTTTAGTGCGACCAGTCTGAAACTGACTGAAGGCCAACAGATGGACATTGATTTCGAGACGCGTCAGGAAATTAGCATTGAAGAATACTTTCACATGATCAGTGGCAAGACTGCCGCGCTTTTAGCAGCTTGCTGCCAGATGGGCGCTCTGCTGGCGGGTCGAAATACAGATACGCAGCAAGCCTACCATCAATTCGGACATAACTTGGGCATGGCTTTTCAGATTTATGATGATTGGTTGGGAATATGGGGCAACCAGCAGGAAACAGGTAAAAGCACCTCAGGCGACTTGATCGAAGGAAAGAAAACCCTTCCAGTGCTGATAGGATTACAGCGATCGCAACGATTTTCTGATCGTTGGAAGGCGAGAGCTGTTCGGCATGACGAAACCGGTCTGTTGGCACAATGGCTGCGTGAAGATGGTGTAGAAACGGCGGTCAAAACCAGCTTTCAAGAATGGAGTGGCAGGACACAGTATGCTCTTGCGGATTTGGACTGCGAGGTTGAAACTAAAACCGCTCTGGCAGAATTGGTTCAATCGTTGATAGAGCGGAAAAAATAGCATAATCCTTATAAATTTCAACAACAAGTATTGGTCTTAAGAAGCTTGGTTTGAAAAATCAATCTTGTAGATAAGAAAATAATCATCGCCGTAAACTGGCAGAGTAAACCAACAATCGGGTTGCGGCGCTCCCTGTTTGGTAACCACATAACGAAATTTCTGGCTGCCGCGGATGTCATAAAGTTCAACGCAGCTGCCTGTATCGTAGAATTTATTCGCGCTGAGGACTCGATGATACCAGTTGATTACATCCTCATCATTGTATGGGATGGCGAAGTAATCGACATACGCTGCCCGTAAGGTTGAAGTACGAAAAAAATCCAGGTCTGTTGGAACGAGAAAGCGCTCTTTATTGGATGTGTTTTGTGTGATCCATTGAATCATTGCTGCTTCACGCCTGTTATTTCTAGTCAAATGATCCTGATACATTCCCCAAGCGCCAGCAGCACTCAAAAAAAGAATAATCGAAATGCAGAGAGCTTGGAGTTTTTTTTCACCCAAGTCGTTCAAACCTTTTGAGAAAATCCATTGCGAAAATACCACAGCAATAATGCCGCTGGATAAAGGCATCAGCAGAGTGCTCGCGCGCCAGGGGAAAACCAATGCCAGCAAGGCATCCTTGCTGATGATTTGGTAAATTGATAACAGCATCGCGCCCAACGATACGACCAACAATGGGTAGAAAACCCGTTTTGTCTGCCGAATGGTGAATAAAGCTAAACCCAGCATCGCAAGTTTTGCAGCTACGCTCGCATCCAGCCAGTACTGCGCGTCGGCATGATGCGGGATGCGGATATTAATGAGAATTTCACGAGCCTGCGCTGCGTTTGCAGACCCCCAGAAGTTTCTAAGGATGTAAACCAGAATGGGAATCACAAACAGAAATGCAACAGTTCCGATTTTCACCGCTTTCCATAATTTTTTTTCGTCCAAAAAAATGGCAAGCATGTATCCCAAGATCAATAGTGCCGCAGAAAGCAAATAAGTGGGGTGTATGCAGGCTGTTACAGCAGCGAATATTGCAGCCCAATTTGGATGCCCTTTCATAAACAAAAAGAGAGAAGCGAAGAGCAAAACGCCAAAGGCGCTAGGCTGTAGCACCAATCCCAGAATGCGCTGTCCAGCCACGCCTCCATCAAAGAAAAACATCCAATTTGATCCGAAAAATTTTCCGAATGCGTACCGTAGAGCGGCAGAGTGCAAAACAAGCAGAACGGTTATGACAACCAATAGGAGGGCTGGATTTTTCTCTATGGGGAATATTTCAGCGAGAATCCCAACCAAAGAACAAATGTATATACCAGCCAGAAGTATAAAAAAAACATAAAACCAGGCCGGGTTTTTGAGTATTACAAAAGTCCACTTGACCAGCGCGGTGAAAATAGGGCTCGGCTCTTTAGTGTTTGACAACCAATCCAGTGGAAGGGAGCCTAAACCTGCTTGCGCCATGCCATGCAGAAAATATTGGTTCTGGTTTGAGGTGAATAATGGTTCTTGCGTGTAAACTAGCGTAAAAACCAGGGAGGCAAGGAAGAAAGAAATGATATATACAAACAAGCGTTTTTGGTTTTTTAAATTTCCAATATTTTCTCGTACCTGCCGCTTTAATGAATTCTGGGAGTGAGTCAAAGTACTCTTTTCTATTCGTGAACTCAGATGAAATGAAGGTTGTTTTTATAAAGCGATTATAATGTGGAAATAATTACCCAATAAGGATGAATAATGTCAGAAAAAAAGCAGGAAAATTGCAGGGAATCACCGGTATATGACGCTGCAGAACTTTTTTGCGATTCGGAAATTGATTTTTCCTCGATTGAAAAATCTGTTCGAGAGATATTAGTTGCCATAGGTGAAGATCCTGAACGAGAAGGATTATTGGCTACGCCAAACCGTGTTGCGCGCGCGTACGGTGAATTGCTGGAAGGTTACCGTATTGATCCGCTTAAATTGGTAAACAACGCAACCTTCACGGCCAATTACGACGACATGGTGATTGTCAGGGATATTGAGTTCTACAGTATGTGCGAGCATCACATGCTGCCATTCATTGGAAGAGCGCATGTAGCATATCTGCCAAAGGGTCAGGTGATCGGTTTGTCGAAAATCCCGCGCATTGTAGATATGTTTTCCCGGCGGCTGCAGATTCAGGAGAAAATGACGCGCCAGATCGCTGATTTCCTCAATACATTGCTGGAACCTCGCGGCGTTGCTGTGGTGATGGAAGCGGTCCATTTGTGCGGGATGATCCGTGGTGTGCGAAAACACGACGCCCGCATGACGACCTCGTCCATGTTAGGGGCTTTCAGAAACAATGAGTCCACCCGTTTGGAGTTTTTGGATAGTATTTCGCGTGGCGCAAAACCTTTGGAATTCTAAAAAAAAACCTATTTCGAGGAAAAGGGTTCGGCATAAACCGATCTTTTTAATTTGAGAGCCTGCTTCTTGAGAGTGATTGAGCTGTTATTGGGAGTTAGATTGGGAGCTAATTCAGAAACGGGCAGCGCGATAAAAGCGCGTTGCCAAAGATTGTCCTCGAATACTTCCTCGTTATAAACAATCAGATCAATATCTATCGTGCGTGGAGCGTATTTATCCTGCGTGCGCACCCTTTTTAATTCCTTTTCAATTGGAGATATGATATTTAATTTCAAATCAGTCGGGTTGAGTTTTGTAAGAATGCAAACTGCGAGATTGAGAAAATTGGGACCTTGACTTCCCACTGACTCGGTTTCCCAAATTTGGGATTGGCCTTGGATGCGTGCATATCTGGGAAGCAATTCTAGGGCGGCTTGGATATTCTGTTCGGGATTGATGTTGGAGCCTAGCAATAAAATGGCTTTATTGGTTTTCATCTTGTTTGCGTCTGGTGATTTCAACTCCAACCGATCGAGAAAACCTCACGGCTCCAGGTTTCTCCACACTTACTTTTACCTTGCAAACTCTTTCCATGGCTAAGCAGATTTCTGCAACATCACTGGCGAGCGCCTCCACTGTAAACCGATTTGTCTTTTCTACATGCGCAATGATCGCTTTGGCAGCGGTGCGATAATTGACGCAAAAATTGATATCATCCTTCAGCGCTCCTTCTTTGATATCTGCAAACATGGTAACGTTGATGACAATATCCTGGGGTTGAGACCTTTCACGTTCGCTGACTCCAATGATTCCCCGTACCATGAGATCTTTGATAAAGATTTTGTCCATTCTTTTATATCCTTATTAACAAATTTTAGTCTAAACCAAGTGCCTTCCGCCATCTAGATGGATGATCTCACCGGTAATATAGGCAGGCGCTGAAAGCAGAAAAGTAAAAGTATTTCCTAGTTCATCTAATGATGCCCATCTTGCAGCGGGCACACTCTTTAGGATAGAGTCTTCTTGATCCCCATCCGAAGGTGGCAGGATGGCGCCTAGCGCGAGTCCATTGACTTGGATGGAAGGAGCTAATGCCACTGCCAAGGATTGCGTCATGGCAGCCAGGGCTGCTTTTGAGATGGTATATGGGAAATGGTCTCTGCCAGGGCGCAGCGCGCGCCAGTCCAGTAGATTGATGATCTTGCTGTTTTGAAAGGTATTATGGCGTGCAAATAATTGGCTGAGCAGGAAAGGCAGCGTGAGGTTGACAGTTAAATGCTTCTGCCAATCTTCCAAGCTCGTTTCAAAAAATTTAATTGGCTCGAAGATTGAAGCATTATTTACCAGGGCGTAAATACCTCTATTCTCTTTGAAAAAATCTGAAAATACAACAGAAGCGCTTTCGGGATTGGAAAAATCAGCTTGCACGGCTTGTGCTTGTGTACCCAATTGACGGATCTTTTCGCAGAGATCCTCAGCCTCCGTTTTTGATTGGTTATAATGGATGATCAGCGAATAACCGGCTTTGGCGGAAGCCAGGGCTAATTGCTTTCCGATGCGCAGGGCGCCGCCTGTGATCAGTACTTTTTTCTCCGACAAATCGTTCATGAATGGCCTCTACTGATAATCATAAGAATAATAGAGTTTATGTCAAGCAAATGGACACAAAAGGTTTTTTCCATCATTTGATGGAATGTTAATATATCTTCTCTCAAAATTATTATATAAAATTATCAGAAGAATAATAAAAAAAGAGGTAATGATGGAAAAAGCATTGTTTCAAGTACCGGGTATTCATTGCATGCACTGCGTACATACGATTGAAATGGAAATTGGAGAAATTCCTGGTGTTAGGCGCATAGAAGCTGACCAACAGGAAAAAACCGTTTTGGTTGAGTACGAATCTCCTGCTACACAGGAAAAGATTGTTGATGTCTTACGAAGCATAAATTACCCACCCGATCTCTGACCCTCATGGAAACCAACAAACAGATAATTTTACCGATTAAAGGCATGACTTGCGCCAATTGTGTAGCTACCATTGAGCGCAATGTTAAAAAAGTGGAAGGTGTTGAGGATTCAATCGTTAACCTCTCAACTGAAAAAGCCACAATCGGGTATGATCCCACACGCACAAATTTGGCTGCGATTGTTGCTCGCATTCAACGAGCGGGTTATGATGTAGCCAGAGCTGAGGGAGAGTTTTTAATCAGGGATCTTTCGGATACTGCGGGCGCCTTGCGGTTGGAAAAAATCCTTAAAGCGGATGAGGGTATTACGGATGTTTCTTTAAATCTTTCAGATCAAAAAGTCCGCATCCAGTATATTCCCACGCTGATTAACCAAGCGGAGATACGTGGACAAATTAAAAAATCAGGTTTTGATGTAGTGGTTATGGGGAGTGATATGCAGGATGTTGAAGAGATTGCGCGGCAGCGTGAAATCAGCAGGCAAAAAACCATGCTTCTGCTCGGTATGGCATTTACGTTGCCATTGTTCATGTTATCCATGACGCGAGATTTTGGTTTGCTGCCTGCAGCGATCGGACATCAAGCTTGGTTCAACGTCCTTCTAATGGCATTGGCTACCCCGGTGCAATTCATCGTTGGCGGTCAATACTATCGCGGCGCATATAACGCATTGCGCAGTGGAACTGCCAATATGGATGTGCTCATTGCCATGGGATCGTCGGTGGCATATTTTTATTCCATTCCAATCATGCTGGGTTGGCTGCCCGGTCATGTGTATTTTGAAACAGCCGCTGTTATTATTACCCTGATCCGTTTGGGAAAATACCTGGAAGCTCGTGCGAAAGGACGCACCAGTGATGCGATTCGTAAGCTGCTGAGTTTGCAGGCAAAAACCGCAAGAGTTGTGCGGGATGGGCGCGAAATTGAAATAAAAGTCGAGCACGTCGCTGCAGGGGATATCCTCGTTGCGCGGCCTGGTGAAAAAATCGCAGTGGATGGAGTGATTCTGGAAGGCAGTACCAGCGTGGACGAATCTATGTTAACGGGTGAATCTATGCCGGTTGAAAAAAGTATCGGAAACACGATTTACGGTGGAACGCTGAACAAAATGGGAATGGTTCGATACGAAGCTACAAAGATCGGCAGAGATACATTCCTTTCGCAGATTATCAAATTGGTAGAGCAGGCTCAAGGCAGCAAAGCCCCGATTCAGCAATTAGCTGATAAGATTTCTGCGATTTTTGTGCCGATTGTTCTAGTCATTTCTGCTGTAACCTTTTTGGTCTGGTATTTGGTTTTGCCGAATGTCCAAATTAGCCATGCTACGGATGCATTAACCCATGCCTTGATCAATGCGGTTTCGGTCTTGGTGATTGCTTGCCCCTGCGCGATGGGTTTGGCAACTCCCACAGCTGTAATGGTTGGTTCCGGCAAGGGGGCAGAAATGGGTGTTCTGTATAAATCTGCGGATGCTTTAGAACTTGCTGGCAAGATCAATACGGTTGTTCTAGATAAAACGGGAACGATCACCAGGGGACAGCCCGAAGTGAAAAAAATCATTTCATTGCGTGAAGGTTTGTCAGAAAACGATCTGCTGTCCTTGGGTGCCAGTATCGAAAGCGTTAGTGAACATCCATTGGGTGAAGCACTGGTTGCCGAAGCGGGAAATCATAAACTGAAACTGGCAAAGCCGGAGAAATTCAGCGCCAAAGCTGGAAAAGGCGTGCAAGCTTGGTTGGATGGGAAAAAGATCATTATTGGAAATGCCCGCCTGATGGAAGAGCTTCTGATAGATGTTGCTGCGGTTCATAAAGAACTGGAAAACATCGAGCTGAATGCGCAGACTGCTATTCTCTTAGCGGTGGATGGGATTTTGTGGGGAATTTTTGGTGTAGCGGATGGAATTAAAGCCGGGTCGAATGAAGCGATAAAAAAAATAAAAACTATGGGATTGCGAGTAGCTATGTTGACTGGCGATAATGTCAAAACTGCACGTGCCGTTGGAGAACAGGTGGGATTGGATGATATCCTTGCTGAAGTACTGCCTCAGGATAAAGTTAAGGCGATTCAACAACTTCAAGACAAAGGTCAAGTGGTAGCGATGGTGGGCGATGGCGTGAATGATGCGCCGGCATTGGCACAAGCGGACGTAGGAATGGCGATCGGCACGGGTACCGATGTTGCTGTTGCTTCTGCTCCCATAACGCTGCTTGGCAGTGACCTGGAAAGTGTAGCGAAAGCCATTGCTTTATCACGCATGACGGTAACGAAAATTAAACAGAATCTCTTCTGGGCATTTTTTTACAATGTCATCTTGATTCCAGCTGCTGCAGCGGGTTTTCTCAATCCAATGCTGGCAGCTGGGGCGATGGCATTTAGTAGTGTTTTTGTGGTGAGCAACAGTCTTAGGCTGCGTTCCGCTAAGATCGAATATTGAATCTGAAGATGAAGCTTAAAAACCCGCATGGTAGAATTGTCCTAAATCTGTGTTAAAGAGGACAAGCATGACCAATAATGATCTTCAAGAGCGGGCGATCAACACGATTCGTTTTCTTTCAGCTGATGGTGTTCAAAAAGCGAATTCTGGGCATCCTGGGTTGCCAATGGGAGCTGCTGCGATCGCGTATGTAGTATGGACCAATCATTTAAAGATCAATCCTGCCAATCCGCAATGGATTGACCGCGATCGTTTTATTCTATCTGGCGGTCATGGATCGATGCTGCTCTACAGTCTGCTGCACCTCAGCGGGCATGCACTTTCTTTAGAGGATCTGAAGCAATTCCGTCAATGGGGCAGCCTGACACCCGGTCATCCCGAATACAGTTTGACACCCGGCATAGAAACTACCACGGGACCATTAGGGCAGGGTTTTTCAAATGGAGTGGGTATGGCAATCGCAGAAGCTCACCTGGCAGCGGAATTCAATCGAGATGAGCAAGAGATTGTGAACCATTACACGTATGCGATAGTTACTGATGGGGATCTCATGGAAGGTGTCGCGTCTGAAGCAGCGTCACTGGCTGGAACCCTCTCGCTTGGAAAAATCATTTACTTATATGACGACAACAACATTTCAATTGAAGGGTCAACAGATCTGACGTTCACGGAAGACTGCGCTAAGCGGTTCGAAGCATACAGATGGCATGTGCAAAAAATTGAGGATGGCAATAACGTTGAACAAATTGATGCAGCGATAAAAGCAGCCAAGAAGGATCCGCGGCCTTCCTTGATTATTTGTCCGACCATTATTGGGTTTGGATTACCTACCAAGCAGGGCACAGCCAAAGCGCATGGCGAACCTGCTGGCGAGGAGGAATTGCGCACAGCCAAAAAGAATTTCGGTTGGCCTACCGATCAAGATTTTTATATACCTGAAGATGTCCGCGATCATTTTTTGGAAATTCGAGAGAAGGGCAAAGCAACGGAAAGGCAATGGCAGGATACATTTAATAAATATAAGGATCAGCATCCAGATTTGGCGCAAGAATTTCAGCGGCGTATTAACCTAGATCTGCCTCAGGGATGGGATGCTGATCTCACTCAATTTGCTAAAGATCAGAAAGGCATGGCGACCCGTAAATCCAGCGGCGAGATTCTCAATCAATTGGCCGATAAATTGCCTGAGTTGATGGGAGGTTCAGCAGACCTGGCTCCTTCCAATAATACTTGGTTGAACAGCAGCGCTGCATTTCAAAAGAACAATACTTCAGGTCGCAACCTTCATTATGGTGTGCGCGAACATGCAATGGGTGCTGTTGTCAATGGTATGGCTTATCATAAAGGAATCCTGCCTTATGGCGCAACATTTTTGGTGTTCTCGGATTACATGCGCGGAGCGTTGCGCATCTCGGCATTATCGCATTTGCGGACGATTTGGGTATATACACATGACTCGATCGGGTTGGGTGAAGATGGACCAACCCATCAACCGGTTGAACATTTGGCAGCCTTGCGTGCAATTCCGAATTTTTCTCTCATTCGACCATGTGACGCGAATGAAGTGCGCGCTGCTTGGATAGCTGCCGTCAGCCGCAGCCAAGGACCGACTGCCTTGGTTTTCACTCGTCAAAATGTGCCTACGCTTGATCGTACAAAGTTTGCGGCTGCAGAAGGTTTACTTAAAGGGGCGTATGTATTAGCCGATTTAGGTTCAAAAGACCCCGAAATTATTCTTATGGCAAGTGGCTCCGAAGTTCACCTAATCATCGAAGCTGGTATGAAATTGAGCGAAGCGGGGCACGCAGTGCGTTTGGTTTCCTTTCCAAGCTGGGACCTCTTTGAAAACCAAAACCAAGCCTATAAAGATTCAGTGCTGCCCTCAACAATCAAGAAGCGGCTTTCAATCGAAGCAGGGATTTGCATGGGTTGGGAGAAGTGGGTAGGCGAGTGTGGCATTTGTCTTGGAATGAAAACCTTCGGAGCGTCAGCGCCCGCGAATAAGTTATTCCAGGAATTCGGCATTACTGCCGATCAGGTTCTTGAACACGCGCTGAAGCTTTTAAGAGAATGAAAGGAAAAATATGCGCATAGCTGTTGCGAGCGATCATGGCGGATTGCCAATAAAAAATGCGGTGCTCGAAGCAGTTCGAGCTGCCGGACATGAAGTGCTTGATCTGGGAGCTTTCTCCCAAGAGCGCTCAGACTATCCAGATTTTGCGGAAAAGGCAGGACGGGCGATTTTGAATGGCGAAGCAGATAAGGCTATTGCGATTTGCGGATCAGGCATAGGCGTATGTATTGCAGCCAATAAAATGAAGGGGATATATGCCGGATTATGCCATGATGTCTATTCCGCCCATCAAAGCGTAGAGCATGATAATGTCAATGTCCTCTGCCTGGGAGGACAGGTTATCGGCCCACAGCTTGCCAAAGAAATTGTTACGAGTTTTCTTAAAGCATCTCTTTTAAAAGATCAGCGCTATCAGCAGCGCATTGATAAATATAAAGCTATTGAAAATGAATTCTTTAAATGAAGCGTTTTGAGAATCTAAGAAAACTCTTTCCTGATCAAACGAATGTCTTATGGCCAGCTATTCACGAGCAGATCGAGAAACTGGCACATGAAAATATCCTGCAGCGTTTTTCTGAGCGGGATGTTTCTTTATGGTCAGATGATCCTGCCGACGCTGAAGAAATTTCTCAGCGTCTGGCTTGGGTGGACATCCATGCACAACACCAAACTTACATTCAAGAAACTGAACAGATATTGAAAGATTTGTTAAGGGAAGGCTACACCCATGCCTTGCTATTGGGAATGGGCGGTTCTTCGCTGGCAGCGGAGGTATACAGCCAGTTTATTCATGCATTCAAACCGGCTTCAGTTAAAGCATTGCAAGTCTCTATCATAGATTCCACTTCTCCTTTGCAGATTGAGCAGCACTGCCAAAGCTTACCGATTGATAAAACACTGTTCATTGTCAGCAGCAAATCCGGCACGACCGTGGAAGTGAATACATTGTTTGCGTTCTTCTGGCAGCTGGTTCAGGCTCATGATGCTGAACAAGCAGGTTGTCATTTTATTTCGATCAGCGATCCTGGCACAACCTTGCATGAAATGGCGATGAAAAAGCGGTTTCGTAAAGCATTTTGCGCGAATCCGAATGTCGGCGGCCGTTATTCTGCCTTGATTGAATTCGGGCTGATCCCAGCGATTCTTGCAGGATATAACCCATCAGAGATTCTTCAATCAGCTAGAATTCGCAGCTATGCTGGCCAAGCAACCAACTTATCTCTTGAGGATGGTGGCGTAATTTTGGGTATTATCCTAGCTGCAGCTTATCGATCTGGCAGAGATAAACTCACGATTCTTTCAGATGAAGCCTGCCGATCGTTTGGATCGTGGATAGAACAATTGATAGCTGAGAGCAGCGGTAAAAAAGGGATGGGAATTGTGCCTATTGACCAAGCGTCCGAATACCCGGTCGAAACCTACCGCAAAGACCGAATGTTTGTTTACTTACGCAATGACGGAAGTCTGGATGAGCATGTGCGGGAAATAGCCAAAGCTGGCCATCCCGTTTTTACATGTTCATTTAATAAGCTGTATGATCTACCCGCTGAATTTTTTCGCTGGGAAGTGGCTATAGCTTTGGCATGTGCACTGCTGAAGATTAATGCCTTTGACCAACCTAATGTTCAACAGAGTAAAAACTTGGCAAAAATAATCATTGATTCTTTGAAAAATGGGCAGCAGATCCAACCCCCGCTTCCATTAGTATTTGAAGATGATAATATATGTATCTATTGCTCTGATCCTGCACTTATCGAGATTGCTGATCATTTAGAAGGATTCCAGCGCTTCTTTGAGATGAGTTCTGCCGATGGCTATATTGCCATCAATGCCTTTGCCGCTCGAACAGACCAGATTGAAAAAGAAATGCACGCTTTACAGAATACCCTGACACTCAAGTATCGCATGCCTACAAGTTTGGGCTTTGGACCGCGCTTTTTACATTCTACCGGGCAATTGCATAAGGGCGGAAAGAACAATGGACTTTTCTTGGTCATTTCTCAGGAAGAACCAATTAGCATTCCAATTCCCGGGCAAAACATCACCTTTGGGGATTTAATCTTGTCGCAAGCATTTGGAGATGTTCAAGCCTTGATCTCACAGAATCGGCGAGTGTTGCATCTGCATTTCAAAAAAGGCAGGTTTGAAACCTCCGCATTGTTATCTATTTTCGGTTAAGCACTTGGAGTTTCAGGGGAATTGTGAATTGCCAGGCAAAGTGCACCGATCAATCCTGAATCGCTCTTTAAACGTGGAGGAACAATATAATCTTCTATCCCTTCTTCCAAATATTTCGAACGTATATAGCGATTAAGAATCTTGGCAGTTTTTGACCGCACAATATCGTATAGGAAATGGCGGTGCATTACTCCCCCTCCAAGAATGATCTTTTCTGGCGATATGGTGCAGATTAAATTCGCTAGAGCGTAAGCGATGTATTCTCCTTCCAATTCCCAGGCAATATGATCTTTTGGAATCTCATCTGCGGGCATTCGCCAGCGTTCAGCGAGTGCAGGTCCAGAAGCCATACCTTCAAAACAATCGCGATGAAATGGACAAATACCTGGGAAAGGATCGATACGCAAATCATGCGGGATGTGAGTATGCCCGAACTCGGGGTGCACCAAACCATGTACTAATTTTTTGTTGATGATAAAGCCTGCCCCAATTCCTGTACCTATTGTGATGTAGACCAGGTTGTGAATGGCTAAAGCTGGTTTGAAATAGTATTCTCCCAGCGCAGCGGCGTTCACATCAGTGTCAATGACAGCTCGAACACCTAAACCGCTCTCGATTTCACCCTTGATATTGACGAACTGCCAACCAGGTTTTGGAGTAGAAGTAATGTAGCCGAAGGTCTTTGAATCTGGATTCAAATCTAGCGGGCCAAAACTGCCGATGCCGATGCCATCTAGTTTTATCGCGTGCGTTTCAATGGACCTGTTGAAAAATTCAATGATTTCCGCAATTGTTTCCGCAGGCGAGAGGGTGGGGAACACCTTCTTTTCTACGGTTTCGGTTTGAGAGTTTGCGATTAAAACATTGATCTTTGTTCCCCCCAGTTCAATTGCGCCAAAAAATTGTTCAGACATGTTCTTCAATGTGTACGTTATAATACGGCAATTCTATCAAACGCGCAACTTTATTATACAACGCATGTTATAAACTTAAAACCAAAATTTTGTAAGGATGAATGCCATGGATCTTTTTGAAAAATGTCGCAATTACACCCAAGCCCGTGAAGCGATGAAAAGCGGTTTTTACCCATACTTCATTCCCTTGGATGAAAATGAGGGCACCGAAGTTGAGTATCAGGGAAAACGTTTGATCATGTGCGGTTCAAATAACTACCTGGGATTGACCACGCATGCGAAAGTAAAAGAAGCTGCGCAGAATGCAATCGCCCGTTTCGGAACCTCATGCACCGGATCGCGATTTTTAAATGGCACTTTGGCGTTGCATGAACAACTGGAGAATGAATTGGCGGAATTCGTTGGGAAAGAAAAGGCATTGATCTTCTCCACTGGAATGCAGGTGAACTTGGGCACTATCAGCGCTTTGATTGGAAGAGATGACATCGTCATCCTTGACAAAGATGATCATGCCAGTATTGTGGATGGAGCACGTTTGGGTTACGGAAAAATCGAACGCTTTCGCCATAATGATATAGCACACTTTGAACGTGTCCTGCAATCCCTGCCTGAAGAAGCGGGTAAATTATTAATTGTGGACGGCGTTTTCAGTATGGGTGGTGATTTGGCAGATTTGCCTGGCTTGGTGCCCATCGCTCGTCAACATGGTGTCCGCATCATGGTAGATGATGCCCATGGAATGGGTGTCACGGGTGAAGGAAGAGGCACATCAGCTCACTTTGGTTTGACGGACGAAGTGGATTTGATTATGTCCACCTTCAGCAAATCCTTTGCTTCTTTGGGTGGGTTTGTGGCTGGATCCGAGGAATCGATTCATTTCGTGAAGCATACCGCGCGTTCTTTGATTTTTAGCGCCAGCATCCCGGCTGCCAATGCTGCCGCGGCTTTGGCGGCGTTGGACGTAATTCGCAGCGAACCGCAGCGGGTGCAGCGTGTCAACCAAATTGGAGTGCGTATTCGCACTGAGTTATCTGCAATGGGTTTTAACGTGGGAGGATCTGTCACACCAATCGTACCGGTGATCATTGGAGATGACATGAAGACATTTGCATTTTGGAAAGAGCTTTTCGAAAATGGCGTTTTTGTAAACCCTGTCATTTCACCGGCTGTTCCCGCTGGAATGCAGTTGCTGCGCACCAGCTACATGGCCACCCATACCGACCAGCAAATTGACCGGGTTTTGGAGACTTTTAAATCTGTCGGAAAGGGGCTTGGGATTCTACAATAACTGGATTTTTCTAAGCACTCTCTAAAATAGTCCCCAATTGAAAGAAGTGCTGTCCTCCATCATGCTTTGATCCCATACTTCTTTGCCGTAGACCACTTCCACACCAAAGGAAGTTGCTTCTTCCGCCTTTTTCCTCGCGGATTCCATGATCATCGGCGCATACGGGCAGTATGGCGTTGTCAGGATCATTTCTATGGTGATTTTCTGGTCGGAAACAATGACATTGCGCACCAATCCTAATTGAATAAGATCCATGCCGAGTTCTGGATCACGTACATCGCGCAATGCGTCGCGGATTTTTTCACATAGATCCGCGTAGCCATTCTGGGCATCCCAGTGCGGCAGGTTCTTTTCAGAATTGGTCATTTTGTTTCTGGAGTCTCAATAATAAAAGCGCAATGATTATCACTGAGTTTTACAAGCCGGATTTTTGATTCTGGAATGGTTAGCATATTCGCGATTAGGGTTTTATCAAACAGGCAAATTTCAGGATGCTCACGGCCAATTTGGTAGAAAGGGCAGGCCAATTCATTGATGGAATATGTATTGCCTTTTTTCTCCCAGTTCAGATCATATCCTTCTTGAGCCATCACGTTTTTCAACAGGTCCAATTTTTGTTCGAAATTCAACGTTTTCAAGATGGGTTTGTATTCCTCGGTGATGCGATCTGCCATTTTTTGAAAAATACTTCTAACCTGCTCTTTGGAAAGGGATTCCTTTATCTCTCCTAGCAGATGGTTCGTTAGACGAAAATAGCGTGTTGGAAATTTTTCCATTCCTTTTTCTGTCAGGAAATAGACCAACCTTGGGCGGCCGACTCCATGGCGCTCTTCCTCAGCTGAAACTAAGCTGGCTGCTTGCAAGCTGGTTAAATGATGCCGGACGGATATAGCATTAATACCGACCGAGTTAGCGATCTCAACAATGGTTGAACGAGGGTTGCTGATAAGCGTTTGCAGTACCTTCTCACGAGTGCTTTTCATATTTTTTTACTTTTTATGATATTTTTCACAAGTATATCATAGGCGACTGACAAGTCAATATTAATGATTATTATAATAATTATTGACCATAAATAGTGCCTGTGGTATACTCACTCCGGCATATAAAATAAAAGAATATTATGACTGAAATAATAAAAATAGGAGCTCGCGATTAAATGGCAAGCCTTATTATCAAGGATTTATTTGTCAGTGTTGAAAACCAGCTTATTCTAAAGGGGATCAATCTTGAAGTACCTCAGGGTGAGGTGCACGCTATCATGGGACCGAATGCCACTGGAAAATCAACCCTTGCCTATACTCTTATGGGGCATTCGAAATATCAGATTGAAAAGGGTGCCATCAGTCTTAATGGTTCGAGTCTCCTCGATCTTCCTCCAGAAGAACGCTCGCGGTTGGGATTGTTCCTGGCATTCCAATATCCCATTGCGATCCCAGGTGTGACGGTGGCGAACTTCTTGCGTACTGCCATGAATGCCCATCGCCGGGCAAAGGATCCAGCCGATAGGGGAATTCCAATTCCACAATTCAGAAAACTATTGATTGAAAAAATGGATTTGCTAAAAATGGATCATTCCATGGCAGGCAGGTACCTTAATGACGGCTTTTCGGGCGGTGAAAAAAAACGGGTGGAAATCCTTCAGATGGCAATGCTGGAACCTCGAATGGCGATTCTGGATGAAACTGATTCCGGATTGGATATTGACGCTTTGCGTATCGTCTCTCAAGGGATCAATACCCTGAAAAATGAACAGCTTGGAATTCTAGTCATCACGCACTACCAGCGCATACTCAATTATCTAAAACCGGATGTGGTGCATGTCATGAAGGATGGCAGAATACAACAAAGCGGTGATTACAAATTGGCGTTGAAACTCGAAGAGAGAGGATACGAGTGGATCAATTCTGCTGATACGATTTGATGTCGCTATTGGAAATTTGCCGATGAAAAGCAATCCTATCAATATTGATTTGGAGCCGTTAGACTCGCATAAATATGGCTTCAAAGATCCCGAAAACTATGTATTTAAATCTCAGAGGGGTCTGAATCGAGAGGTTGTTCAGCAGATCTCTAGCATGAAAGGTGAACCTGATTGGATGCTTGCCTTTCGTCTTAAAGCCCTGGAACAGTATCTCAAAATGACCATGCCAACTTGGGGAGCAGACATCTCTCAGCTGGATTTGGAAAATCTGTATTATTACGTCCGCCCCTCCGATAAACAAGGTCAAAGTTGGGATGAAGTGCCTGAGTATATCAAGAATACTTTCGATCGTCTGGGCATCCCTGAAGCGGAGCAGAAATTTTTAGCAGGCGTGGGGGCGCAATATGAATCGGAAATGGTTTATCACAGCCTCCAGAAGCAATTATCTCAGCAGGGTGTTATTTTTCTTAGTATTGAAGAAGGTTTGCGGCAACACCCGGATATTTTCAAGGCATATTTTGGAAAAGCAGTGCCTTTTACGGACAACAAGTTTGCTGCTCTGAATTCCGCTGTCTGGTCGGGAGGGTCTTTTGTGTATATCCCAAAAGACACGAAAGTGGAATTACCACTGCAGGCATACTTCAGATTGAATATGGCTAGCATCGGGCAATTTGAGCGCAGCTTGATTATCGCTGATGAAGGCTCTCAGGTGCATTACGTCGAGGGATGCACAGCCCCTCAGTATTCCCGCGATTCCTTTCACAGCGGTGTCATTGAAATTTTTGTCAAAAGAAATGCCCGCGTGCGCTATACGACCATTCAAAATTGGTCTACCAATGTTTACAACCTAGTCACCCAGCGAGCATTGGTTTATGCGGGCGGTACGATGGAGTGGGTGGATTCAAATTTAGGTTCCAAGACCACCATGAAATATCCTGCATGTTACTTGATGGAATCCGGTGCTCATGGAGAAATCCTTTCCATGGCGTTCGCGGGTGGGGGACAGACCCAGGATGCGGGGGGTAAAATGCTGCATCTGGCAGCCAACACTACCAGCAAGATTACATCGAAATCGATCAGCAAAGATGGCGGCAGGTCTTCATTCCGCGGTTTGGTCAAAGTGAATAAGGGTGCCGCTGGATCACGCTCCAGTGTGGTTTGCGATGCATTAATCTTAGATGCACAATCGCGCTCTGATACCTATCCGGATATTCAGACGGCTGAACACGAAGTGTCAATCGGGCATGAAGCTTCTGTTTCAAAGGTCAGTGAGGAGCAATTGTTCTATTTAAAAAGCCGCGGACTTTCTAATGAGGAAGCCACCACGATGGTTGTTTCTGGTTTTATTGAACCTTTGGTAAAAGAACTGCCCATGGAATATGCTGTAGAAATGAACCGTTTGATTCAGTTGCAGATGGAAGGTTCGGTTGGGTAAATGGGGGAGAGCATGCCTATGAAGGATTTTTTTACACTGCTGGAAAATTGGAGCAAAGATCAAAGTACTTCACAATCGCCCTCTAATTTAAAACCTTTATCTCAATACCAATCCACTGTTCTTGCGATCGCTGACAAATTAGAGAAGCCTGATCCGCAGGTGAAAACCTGGAAAAAGATCTTTAAAAAAGAAATTTCAACAGATTTACATCTGGCATCTCAACCGAAAAGGAATGCAATCGAAATGCCTGATCGACGCGGTTTGGGTTTACAGGACTTTAGTGGTTTCTTGGGTATCAGCGAGGAAAAATTTGAGTCCTGGCTGGATCCGCATTTGAGCGAGCAGGGTGTTTTATTGGGCGATCTTAATTCAATTGCCAATCAGAAACCTGATCTGCTGCAGGTTTTTGCCGAATCTCAATCACAGAATGGCAAGGATCGAATTGCTGCGATATCCAGTGGAATCAGTCGTCATGGTTTTTTATTGTATGTGCCATCCAAGACTATTGTAGAAAAACCGATTCTGATTGATGTCAAATTATCCAATAGCGGAGTTTTTTTACCAATGCTAGGTGTGGTCTGGATAGAAGAGAAAGCATCAGTCCCTTTGTTGATGCGAGAAACTCACCTGAATTCTGGTGAAAAAGCAGACGTATTTACAACCAACCTATCAATTCACCTTGCTGATCGAGCGGCGCTGAGCTTTTTTGAAATTCAAGATCTCAATTCTAAAAGCTGGGGATTTCTCCATGAAGACGTGAACCTGCATGGCTCCTCCAGAGTTGAAAGACTTATCCTAGATCTGGGTGGTACAGCCATTAAGAGAAATTTCACCCTCGACCTGCTTGGTGTGGAAAGCCAAGCTGCGATTACCGCTATCTATGCTCCTCATTCTGAACAGGTCTATGTTTACGATACGCATCAAAATCACTTAGCGTCTCATACTGCCAGCGATTTGCTTTTTAGCGGAGTGATTGATCAAAATGCTTATTCGCTTTGGAAGGGGAATGTATTTGTTGCCAAGGATACGAAAGCGGCAGATGGATACCAGATCAATCGAAATCTGTTATTGACGGATACAGCCCAAGCTGAAGCGATTCCTGGTTTGGAAATTTTTGCGGATGATGTCCGCTGTTCGCACGCCGTAACCATGAGTGCGTTGGATGCAGACCAGCTCTTTTATCTGCGGAGCCGTGGAATTCCAAAAGGAGAAGCGGAGCAGATGGTTATTGAAGGCTTCCTCCAATCGGTTTTGGTTCGAATAAAAGATAAAGAATTTTTCCGAATCGCAAAACATAGTCTCAATTTGGATGATTTTTGATTTTTTATTTTCTTTATGCTAAAATCCATTGATTAATCTGCTTTAGGAGAAAAAAATGGCATCAGTTCCTTTCATGCGCCCCCCTCACTTGGAAGAAAATTATCAGGTTGGAGATACGGTTGAAGCTTTTTGCGACCATCAAAAGGGTGACCAGCGCATCAAAGGTTGGCTGAAAGGCACTGTTGTGCAGATTGATGGGAAGCTGATAGCGGTTCAGTTTCGCTCTGCGGTTTATCTGACGGATGGCTGGATGGTTCCCGATCATATTCTATGGTATCCGATGAATTCACCCCAGCTCAGGCATAAAACCTCCTCACGCAGATAGTTTTTGCATCTAACATGATCTCATTCAATCAGGAAGAATTACTCTCACAATTTCCAATCCTCTCGATTAAAGTTCATTCCAATAAACGATTGGTATATCTGGATTCTGCAGCCACCTCGCAAAAACCTGCATTGGTTATGCAGGCAATGAACGATTTCTACGAGAAAGCCAATGCGAATATCCATCGTGGCATTCATGCGCTTGCTGAAATGGCTACAGAAATGTATGAGAAAGCTCGCCAAAAAACCGCTGACTTCATTGGCGTCAGTGATTCCAGTCAGATCATTTTTACACGAAATACGACTGAATCCATCAATCTGGTGGCATATAGTTGGGGAAGAAAATATTTAAAGACTGGCAGCCGGATCCTGTTAACTCAAATGGAGCACCACTCCAATCTTGTACCCTGGTATATGCTGGCAGAAGAGCGAGGAGTCAAGATTGATTTTATCCGTGTGACTGATGGCGGAGAATTGGATCTGGTCCATTACCGGCAGCTTTTGCAGGCACAACCTGCTTTAGTGGCATTTACGCATATGTCCAATGTATTGGGCACCATCAACCCAGCCAAGGAGATTATCGCTCTAGCTCATAAAGCTGGAGCAATAACGCTGGTGGACGGTGCGCAAGCCGTGCCGCATTTTCCGGTGAATATCACTGACTTGGATGCAGATTTCTATGCATTTTCCGCTCATAAAATGTGCGGTCCAAATGGAATTGGTGTTCTTTATGGACGCAAAGACCTGCTGTTGGAAATGCCCCCATTCTTGGGTGGTGGCGATATGATCAAAAAGGTCACCTTTGATGGATTCAGCACCAACTCCATCCCTTATAAATTTGAAGCCGGAACGCCCGCCATTGCGGAAGGCATCGGCTTGGGAGCCGCCATTGATTTTCTTTTAGGTCTAGGCATGCAGAATGTTTTCGAACAAGAAAGCGAATTGGCGGTTTATGCCTTCCAAGTTCTGTCCTCAATTCCAGGCTTGACGATCATTGGACCAACACCGGATAAACGAGGAGGGGTGATCTCTTTCACACTGGAGGGAATTCATCCACACGATATCGCCCAGATACTGGATCGTGAAGGGATAGCCGTGCGTGCTGGACATCACTGTGCCATGCCTCTCCATCAGCGCTTTAGTATTCCTGCTAGCACACGCGCCAGCCTTTACTTGTATAATACCAAAGCAGACCTGGATGCACTTCAGCAGGGAATATTAAAAGTAATTGATATATTCAAATAGGTAATTAATTTAATGGAAGACCTTTACCGCGAGATCATTCTTGATCATTATAAAAATCCTCAATACAAGGGGAAACTGCCTGGTAGCAATTACTCCTTCGAGGATGAAAATCCGCTTTGTGGAGATTTCCTGCATATAGATTTGATCGTTGACAAACAGGGAATCATTACTTCTGCGAAATTTGACGGTCATGGCTGCGCGATTTCCATGGCGACGGCGGATATGCTGCTTGAGACTTTAATTGGTAAATCGCTTGAAGATGTTAAGAGACTATCGAAACAGGATATCCTGGATCTAATTGGCATTGAGCTCAGCCCGGTGCGTTTGAAATGCGCATTATTGTCTCTAAAAGTTGCCAAAGCTGCTGCTTATGAATTAGAGGAAGCCCAAGACGATCTGGTAACTTGATCCTTGGATTGAATAAAGAGAAACAATTGGAGGCTGCCGTAATGAATAGGCAGCCTCTGTGTTATTCTATTGCTTAATTCTTGCTGGAATGATTGAAGGCACCCACCACGCGCAGCATATCAAAGCCTTCTGCGTATAGGCGTTCGCAGATTGCACCATTTCGGATCAGGATGGCGCGTGTCAGTTCAGGATTGAAATAATATTTGTCGCGATAAGTCTCATAAGCCGCCAACGCAGCTAGCTTTTTTTCCATGTCCTCTTGCGTTACTTCGACCAAAAATGTCGGAAAAAAACCGTGGCTGCTGCGTATCACATCGTAACCCAATAATGAGATTCCTCGAAATGCACGCAGAGATTCCTGCGTTACCGTTCCATGATCCTGATGCAGATCTGCGCTTGTGTGCACAAAGACCAGATCAGGGTGGAATCTATTTCTCAGATTGATCAAGTACTCTAAAATTTCCTGTCGCGCGTGCATGAAGCGGCGTGTTTCAAACGTGCCCAGAAAAATATGATCTCGCGGAACACCCAAGATTTCCATACTGGCATAATGCTCTTCGATCACATTCTTCAAAGTTGGATTTTTCTGGTTGTCAGAGAGCGTGATGCAGTAAACATCGGCGCAATTCTGAAGGTTGGCAATCAGCGCTCCGCAGCCCAGCTCGATATCATCCGGGTGAGCCCCAACAAAAAAGATTTTTTTACTGTGAAATCTGAGATTATCTTCCATGTTTTACTTGGTGGCGATAAAACCGCCTACCACCTTGGTCATAACGATTTTACCATCGCGGCGGATCCATTCTTCTGCCACGCGCGTGATGGATTTCATGATTTCTTCAAAACCTTCTTTCCCGCTGAAAAACTCATGCCACAACTTACGGTCTTCAGAAAGAGATGCGCGTGTGTATGCTAGGAAAGGCTCTGCGCTGTTGAAGGTGAGTGGATTCTCAAATATTTGTACTTCAACTTGCTTGAAAGTATTGCGCATGGCATCTAAAATTTCACTTCCATAGCGTGAACTGCCGGGCATGGGTGGTATCGTCTTGTTAGTTGCTTGCTTGATGATATCGTAGAAGGTTTGTTTATTCTGTGGCATTGGACCACTTGTGAACAACCGTCCCGCTGGTTTCAGGACGCGATGCATTTCACGGATAGTAAAGGGAATGTCCTCTGAGTAGTAAATTGCAAAGCAGCAAGAAAGCAGATCGTAACTGTTATCTTCGAAAGGAAAACGTTGGTTGAAATTGAGTGGTTGGAATTCAATTGCATACCCTTTTTCCTGGCTTTCCAATTTGGCCTTTTCTAATAGATCTGCTGAGACATCTCCACCGGTGATTTTACAATTCCCATCTAAGTGATTGTAAAATGATGTGCATTGCTTGCCGGCACCACAGGCAACATCCAGAATTTTTATGCCAGGCTTTAATTGCAGCAATTCGAGCATCCATTCATCAATGTTCCTGCCGCCGAATTGATCATGTATATTGATACGGGTTAGCAAATCCGAAGTTGTTTCTTGATAGTTGATTTTCATGCATCCTCTTTGTCTGATTGATTTTCTAAGTATAAATTGTCCAAAACAGTTGTCAAGCGTTGTATTGTATTCATTCAGCAGATACGCGGCAGCATTTCACCGCTAAGCATGTCCACAATGCGCGTGCCTCCAATGCTGGTATGCATGCGCACGCGGGGAGAGCCCTGCATGGGGGTCACTTTCCCGATTAAGGTTGCTTCTCTTCCAAAGGGATGTTTTTTCAAAGCTTTTAGGGCTGCTTCTGATTGGATTTCAGGCAAGATGATGAGCACTTTGCCTTCATTGGCAACGTACAGGGGATCAAATCCCAACAATTCGCAGGCAGCTTGTACCTCTTTTTTTACCGGTATTTTGTCTTCCTCCAAAAGAAAATTGACCTGGCTTTGAGCAGCGATTTCATTAAGCGTCGTGGCCAAGCCGCCGCGGGTTGGATCACGCAGCACGTGAATATTGGGAGCTGCTTCTAAAACTGCTTGAATGAGATGGTTGAGGGGGGCGACATCTGATTGAATGGTTGTGCGAAAACCTAGCTGGTTGCGGGCTGCCAAGATGGCGATGCCATGGTCGCCAATGCTGCCGGAGATGATAAGCACATCGCCTGGCTGGGCGCATTCTCCCCCTATTATGAGATCTGGGCTGGCAATGCCGATAGCGGTAGTGGAAATAAAAATCTGGTCCGCCTTCCCTTTTTCTGCCACTTTTGTATCCGCGGCGATAATCTTAATTCCCGCTTCTTGAGCTGTTTCTGCCATGGAGTTCGCGATCTTTTCCAGGTCTTTCAAGTTAAAACCTTCTTCAAGGATAAACGTTGCGGTGAGAAATTTGGGTTGTGCGCCGGACATGGCCGTGTCATTCACGCTGCCTGCCACTGCCAACCGTCCAATATCTCCTCCCGGAAAGAATAGTGGGCTGACAATGTGCGCGTCTGTTGAAATGACAATGCGCGCTTTGGCTTCCATTATAAAATCTGCAAAATCATTCTGTTTGTCGAGTATCGGATTGCTGAAAAGCTGATGGAAAATAGAATCTATCAGTTCTTTAGTCATCCTGCCCCCGCTGCCATGGCTCAAAACGATTTTATCCTTATGGGGCAGTGGCAGCGGGCAATAAACCTGGTTGAAATCTGGATTTTTTGGTTCTTTCACAATTCAATCCCTCGCATAGCGGAAATAACCAAAACAACCACCTAAATTGTAAACCATCTACCACCCAATGGGTTTTTGGGGCGAAAAAAATCACCTTTGGGGGCGGGGGGGGGTGGGCGGCAACGGCCACGGGGGGTGGTTGTCCCACGGCGCGTTGGGAGCCGCGGCGGAGGTGCGGTCTGCCCCGCCGCGCACGAACAAGCAGAG
>CAYVJI010000001.1:110818-129699 GCA_964451805.1 uncultured Pelolinea sp.
ATAAACCTGGTTGAAATCTGGATTTTTTGTTTCTTTCACAATTCAATCCCTCGCATAGTGGTAATAAGCAGAACAAGCACCTTCAGAGGATACCATCGTAGCACCCAATGGGTTTTGTGGGGTACAAGTTATGCCAAAAGCCGGACAATCGGTGGGTTTTTTTAATCCCTGCAGGATCAAGCCGGAAATGCAAACCTCAGATTCGTGGGTTTGAATGTTGTGTACATCAAAGCGCCTTTCCGCATCAAATTCCTGAAATCGTGGTTTCAATTTCCAGCCGCTGTAGGGGATTGTCCCGATTCCTCGCCATTGGCGGTCACAAATTTCAAAGACATTCCGAATGATTTCTTGTGCAACCAGGTTGCCTGATCGGGTGACTGCGCGCGTATATGCGTTCACTACTCTCACTTCATTATTCTCGAGCATTTTGACCGTTTCCATGATTCCCAACACCAGGTCAAGCGGCTCAAAACCGGTCACCACCACGGGCACCTGATACTTTTGTGCGATTGGTTCATACTCCTCGTAACCCATGATCGCGCACACATGACCGGCAGCCAAGAAACCCTGTACCCGGTTGCTTGGAGATCCCAGAATAGCATGCATGGCGGGTGGTACCAATACGTGTGAGACCAGCATGGAATAATTATTAATCCCCCGTTCTTGGGCTTTTATGATGCTGATAGCGTTGGCTGGTGCGGTAGTTTCAAAACCAATTCCAAAAAAAACTACCTCTTTGTCAGGATTCCTTTCCGCGATACGAAGGGCTTCCAGGGAAGAGTACACCACCCGAACATCCCCACCGCTTGCTTTTACGGAAAAAAGGTCTTGGTTGGATCCGGGCACACGCAGCATATCACCGTAGGATGTGAAGATCACATTCTCCATGGAAGCGATCGCTACGGCTTTATCTACCAGTTCCAGTGAGGTAACACATACCGGACAACCTGGCCCATGGATAAGTTCGATTTCAGCCGGCAGCAGTTCGTACAGTCCATATTGCATGATAGCGTGGGTCTGACCGCCGCAGATCTCCATGATCCGCCAGGGCTGAGTTGTGATTTTTTTTATTTCAGCTAGGATTCTGATGACCTGATCTTTGGTGCGGAATTTCTCTAACAAGGTTTTATCACTCTTCTCTAATTTGGTTCTGTTGAATGCGATCAAGTTCCTCTAAAATTTGCAAAGTTTCTTGGGCTTCACTTTCACTGAGTACGCTGATTGCGAAACCTGCATGCACAATGACATAATCGCCTGCACAAGCTTCTGGAGTCGCTTCAAGGCATACTTCCAACTCTACTCCATTGAAATCTACTTTTCCCATGCGTGTTTTTTCTTGCTCATAGGTTTGAATAATTTTTCCAGGTATGCCAAGGCACATTGTTCATCCTCACTTTCTAGATAATAATAACTGATTGGCGATCATGGCTTGACCCAATGCTATGCCGCCATCGTTGGTTGGCACCTGCTGATGAGTTAGTACCCGGAATCCAGATTGGGTCAAAGCTTGAATGGACTTTTTCAGCAGATGGAGATTTTGCCAGACACCTCCGGATAGCGCTACTGTTGAGCATCCATGTGATTGCCTGATCTCCTGGCAGACCTTTACGACCATTTCAACAATGGCTTGATGAAAGCGGGCGGAGATGATGTTAGAGGATGTCTCTCTTCTAATATCGCAGACAATTTCTTGAAGGAGGGGTAGCGGACTGACAGTGTTCTGATTGACAGTAAAAGTATAATGCCCATTTTCTTGGTGGTCGATCCTATTTTCAAGTTCTATCGCTGCTTGGGCTTCGTAGCGGTTTTCTTGACAAACGCCTGCCAAGCTGGCTACAGCGTCAAATAACCTGCCAACGCTAGATGTGAGCGGGCAGTTGACTCGCTTTTTGAGTTGTTCGGGAAGCACCAGGCGTTCTTGATCGTTCAGGGCTTGAATAGGAGGCAAACTGTCATCCCAGGCTAATCCAGCATGAAATAAGTATCCTGCTGCCAGCCTTCTAGGATGTCTTACTGAAGCATCACCGCCAGGCAGCGGGTAATACTCCAGATATTTTAATCTTTCAAAACCGCGGTAATCACCCAGCAGGAACTCGCCACCCCAAATGTTTCCATCGCTTCCCAATCCTGTACCATCAAAGATGACGCCGATGGCTGCTTGATTTTCATTCCATTGATTATCCGCCAGGCAGGCTGCTAGGTGAGCATGATGGTGCTGTACCTCTATCAGAGGTAGATTTTCACGCTTGGCTCTAGTGCTGGCATAGCGTGAAGACAAATAGTCAGGATGCAGATCGCGCGCAATGCAGGTTGGTTTAACTTTAAAGATGTGCTCATAGTGCGGTATGCATTCTTCGAATGCATCCAACGTCTCTTGGTTTTCTAGGTCGCCAATGTGGTGACTGAGGAATGCGTAAACTCCTTTGGTAAGGCAAAAGGTGTTCTTTAATTCCGCACCTATTGCCAAGATTTCCTGCAGCGGTTGGGCAACCATGATGGGGTTGGGAGTAAAACCTCGTGAGCGGCGGAAGAAATACGGCTTTCCGTCATTTTCTACTACGACCGAATCATCCACCCGTATGCGGATCTCGCGATCATGCATCAGAAAACCATCAGCGATCTGAGCCAGTTCCGTTTTTGCGGATGAATTGCTGAAAACGATCGGTTCTTCACTGATATTGCCGCTGGTCATGATCAGAACGTCGGGGAATCCCGGTCCTGCTTCCAGCAGAAGCGCGTGTAGGGGTGTGTAAGGCAGCATGACCCCTATGGTGTTGATGCCCGGAGCGATCTCCAACGGTAGATTGCAGTCAGGTTTTCTCTGCAAAATGACGATGGGTTTTTCCTTTGAAGTCAATAGCTTCTTTTCTTCATCACTGATCACGCAATAAGATTCAACACTTCTGGTATGATTCACCATGACGGCAAAAGACTTTTGTGACCGCTGCTTGCGGGATCGCAGCGTTCGGATAGCTCGCGGGTTGGTGGCATCACATGCCAGGTGAAATCCACCCAACCCTTTAACGGCAATGATTTTGCCGAGTTTTAGGTATTCTCTTGCTTTTTTGATTGCGTCTTCCCCTTTGGCAGCCGGGATCGAGTCTATGCTTTCGAACCAAATCTGCGGTCCGCATCGTGGGCAGGCGATCGGCTGAGCATGGAACCGTCTGTCGAAGGGATTCTCGTATTCCTTCTGACAATCACCGCACATCTGAAAAGAAGCCATGCTGGTCAGAGGACGGTCATAAGGAATATCTTGAATGATGGTAAATCGAGGGCCGCAGTTGGTGCAGTTGATAAAAGGATAGCGGTAGCGGCGGTCTGCGGGATTGAAAAGCTCTTTCAAGCAGTCTGGGCAGATGCTGATGTCAGGTGAAACAGGGATGAAACCGCCCGCAATCACTTCGCTTTCCAGAATACGGAAATCTTGATAACCGTTTGGCTCGATCTCGCGGATTTCGATTTGATCAATTTTTGCCAGAGGCGGAGTTTGACTTTGTATCTCTGTTAGAAAGGATTGAATGTCAGGCTGTTTTCCATTTGCTGAAATTTCAACTCCTGCACTGGAATTCCTGACCCAGCCAGTGATGTGATGTTTATGAGCTAGGGTGAAGATGAAGGGGCGGAAGCCGACACCTTGTACGATTCCTTTTATGTGAATTGCCCTGGCAATCAGCTCATTTTTTGACATTCTTGTTCTGAATTTCTGTTCTTAACCAATCAAACCACTCGTCCAACCCCTCCCCGCTTTTGCTTGAAAGAGGAATGATTCTTACACCAGGATTAAGCATCTGTATTCCTTTTTTAAAATACTCAAGATCAAATTCAACATAAGGCAGCAGGTCGGTTTTATTCAGAACCAGGCAATGGATGCCACGGTAGATATTTGGATACTTATAGGGTTTGTCATCCCCTTCAGGGATGCTGGCAATGACCACATTCTTGTGCGAGCCTAGTTGAAAACCGGCTGGGCATACCAAGTTTCCGACATTTTCAATAATGACGAGATCGCAATCGTCTAGGTCAAGCGCTTGCATTCCCTTACGCACCATCAATGCATCCAGGTGACAGTCACCACCGGTATTGATCTGAGCAACCGCAATGCCGCGCGCGTGAATTTTGTCGGAGTCGATTGTCACGGGCGCGGTATCTCCCTCGATCACCGAGATTCTGAAATCTGCAGATAATCCTTCAATAGTGCGCAGGATCAAGCTGGTTTTGCCTGCGCCGGGAGACGCCATTATATTAATTGCCAGAATGCTGCGCTCATCAAAATATTGCTGATTTTCTGAAGCGATTTGGTCATTCGCATTGAGGATCTTTTCAACGATCTGTACTTTTTCAATCTTCATGGTGTGCTCATTTCTCGATTTCTATGCTTTTTAGCAAGAACTCATCACCGGTTACTACTTTGATATTAATGCTCTGACAGGCAGGGCAGGGACTCAACTCGCCATCCATCTCAAATTCCAACTGACAATCCAGGCAGCGAAACTTGGCTGGCATTTTTTCGAAAATTAATTTTGCATGTTCACATATGGAATCTTCGCTGATCACATCCCAGTAAAATTGCACGCTCTCATCAATGATACCGGATAATTCACCAATGACCAGATTTAGGGACAGCACTCGTTTAGCGGCGTTTCTGCTGGCATAATCGTTGGCGGTTTTTAAGAGAGATTCCGTGATGGCATATTCATGCATGGCGCATATTATACTATTAAGATAAAAATACTATAAAAATGATAATTATTCTAAGAAATCCGTGCGGATTTTTTCAAATGCTTTATCAACCAATTGTTGAGTATTGGCGGATAATTCACGTGCGAACCCGAAACTATATCCTCGAACAGAAAGCAGCCAGGCTTGTGGGCAGTGACCGCTAATTGACTCTGCTAATGCCAAACAAGAAGCAGGTGTAAAATGGTGGGTAAAGGGAGAATTTTGAAATGCAGGTAAAATTGGGTTATAGCTGATTTCCTCTTTGATTTCGCCTGTATGCGCATCAATGAAAAGAGCGTTTTTGTAATCCGCGATGGTTTCTGCCATCTCTGGCAGGAGCTGAAAGTTAAACCAGATATCCAAGCCTTTTTTTACAGAGATGATTTCATCCCAGAAAAGGTCTTCCTGCGTGCAACCGGAATGCGCAAGCACTTTCATCAACAGATGCCATGCAACTCCATCATCACCCCGATCAGGATTCCCATAACCGATGAATATTTGCTGTTTCATTA
The DNA here is from genome assembly GCA_964451805.1 of uncultured Pelolinea sp. GTDB lineage: Bacteria > Chloroflexota > Anaerolineae > Anaerolineales > Anaerolineaceae > Pelolinea. The sequence continues at coordinate 116,053 of CAYVJI010000001.1, forward strand.
TTGATTAAAAAGTGCCGTCTATGGCGACGGCACTTGTACCTTCTTGCTGTTTATGAATTAGGCATCCCGTCGCAAAGTTTTGACAATATTGCCTTTGGTATCTTTAATATCCACAATCAAAGGCATTAGTCCAACTGCATGGGTGGAGCAGGAAAGACAGGGGTCATGAGCGCGGATGGCAGCTTCAACGCGGTTGAGCAATCCTTCCTTGATTTCTGGTCCTTGGATATATGTTTTCGCAACGGAGTCAACCGCTTCACTCATCGCCCAGTTGTTGTGGCCGGTGGATACGATTAAATTGACTTTTTCCACCTGCCCATTTTCTTTAACGATGTAATGATGCAGCAGGGTTCCGCGAGGCGCTTCGATGACGCCCACGCCTTCTCCCTTGAAATTCTGTCGTGTATTGAGGATATCTTTACCCAAAATGTCTGCATCGTTTAATAACACTCTTACTCTCTCAACCGCAAACAATATTTCAATCAAGCGGGCGTAATGGAAATGCAGTGTATTTTCAATCGGTTTCCAGGCGTTCAACTCGCGGTATTCTTTGAATTCCTGATTTGCCAGGGGTGTGTCGATCTGGTCAACTGCATTCAGCCGGCCTAATGGACCAACCCTGTAAACTCCGGCAGGATATCCCATCTTCTTGTAATAAGGGAATTTCAAATATGACCAGTCCTCTACATGTTCCGCGATGACATCCAGGTAATCATTCGAATCAAATTTCTTCAATTGTTTACCATCGGAACCGACCAGACGAATATCGCCTTGGTAGAGCTCCAGACTGTTCTGGGGAGTGACCAAACCCATGTAACCAGATGAGAAGACGGCAAACTTGTTAATGTCTTCCTGATTGGCTGCCGCCCAGTCTTTGAAGATCTTTAAACCTATTTGGGTGATGGCGATCATTTCGTCTATCTCAGAAAGCATTGCGTCTCGGTCTGCTGCGGTGAGGGATTTGTTGACACCCCCAGGGATGGCAAAAGTAGGATGGATGCGGCGTCCTGCTACCATGCGGATGATCTCCTGACCGTATTTACGCAGGGCAACTGCCTTCAATGCCAGGTTAGCATCTGCTTGAATCAATCCCACCACATTACGCACCGCCGGATCTGCGTCAAAACCGAGAATCAGGTCTGGACCTGCTAGTTCGAAAAAGTGCATACCATGGCTTTGGATGATCTGCCCCATGTGCATCAATTCGCGCAGCAGCGATGCTGTGCGCGGTGGCGGGCAGCCCATCACGATGTCGCCAGCTTTTGCTGAAGCAAGATGATGGCTGACTGGGCAGATGCCGCAAATGCGGGGGGTAATGGAAGGCATTTCGAAAACCATGCGGCCTTCGCAGAACTTTTCGAATCCACGGAATTCATTCACGTGGAAATAGGCATGCTCAACTTTTCCATCTTCTTTTAAGTGGATCGTAACCTTGGCATGACCTTCAATTCTGGTTACAGGTTCGATAGTGATTTTTTGGGCAACCATATTCACCTCTAATTCCACATTAGGTTCTTGTCTTCAAGTTTCGGGATGCGGCCTTGCGCCAGTTCGCTCAGCGCAAAGAAGATAATATCCGCATCCGGCGGGCAGCCCGGAATGAAAACGTCAACTGGTACGACTTCATGAATTGCGCGTACTCTCGTGGGTACTCCCAACTCTGGTGAAGAGGGGATCTTGCCGCTGGCATCCGTACTGGGAGTTTCTATGTATGCGCGTTTCAGCGTCTCTTCGAGGGTGAAAAAATTCCGCATAGCGGGTACCCCGCCGAAAACCGCGCAATCGCCTAAAGCTACTAGGATCTTGCAGCGCTGACGCATCTGTTTGGCAACATGCTCATTGAATGTGTTGTTGATACCGCCTTCTAAGATACCGACAGTTACACCTTCCTCATCAGGTTCTTTTAAATCCGTGATGGGTGTGGCGCGCAGGTCAACCAATTCGATCAATTGCGCAATGCGCTCATCGATATCCAGCAGGGACATATGGCAGCCAGCACATCCGGCTAGCCAGTCACTTGCAACCTTGGGTTTTGCCATATTCTTCTCCATTTACTCATATTAATAGTTGATGATCGTTGAATGATCCTTAATTGCATCCTGCCAGTTGGCTGTAAGTTCGACATCCAGCTCTTTCGCCAATTGAGCAAATGCTTCGGTATTAGAAAGGACACCTTCTGGTGATTTTAGAGCCGACTGGGCGGAAATCAGGCGGCCGTCAACATTGAGGAATGTCCCGCTCTGTTCCAGCCAATCCATCACTGGCAGCACAACTTGGGCGGAGGCTGTCAGCGGTGATATATAACTGCTAATGACTACCAGATAGGCAACTTTTTCAAATTTCTTTATAAATTGCTGACTAAATTTTTCATCTCCAGCAGCCAGAATCACCACATCGGTATTGCTGAAATCAAAATCCTGATCCATGCCCAGCTTGGCAGCCGCCAGGCTGTTGATATTGCCTTTGGTGGAAAGGAAAGCACCTTGGATCGATTGGATCAAATCAACTGCGGCGGCATACGTACTGTTTGGATCTTGAAAATTAAAACGGCTGCCAAGCAGCAAGGCTGTCTTGTGCGCAGCTTTGAGGAATTTGACAGCATCTGCCACATAATCAGCTTGCAGGCCGTATTTTGCGGCGACTTTATCTGCTTCCCCAGAACCAGCCAACAGGTTTTTTAGATCAACCAGGAATGCTGATTCCTTGCCTTCCGCAACGCATAGACTTATATTGGCAAATTTTTCAAAACCGCTATCTGCCTTGCCAATTTGGATCAATTTTGCTCCCGCAGGAAGTTTTCTTTTAATAAAGAAGCTGATCACCTGATGGTCTTTCGTTAAATCCTCACCTAAAGTGACAAAACAATCTGCTTCCTTGATCTCATCAAGCGTGTTTTCAAACGGTTTTCCAAACTTTTCTGCCACATTCATCAGTGCAGAAGTGGGCAGTCCCTCTTCAGTGCTGTAAACCTTTTCGATACCAGCCGCTTGGCAAACCTGCTTGAAGGCATCCATTGCTTCCAATGATAAGCGCGTGGAGGCAACTGAAGCAGCTTTTCCTTTGGCTGATTTCATGTGTGTGGTTATTTCTTTGATTGCATCTTCCCAGGTGGCGGCTTTTTGCGCACCGTCTTTGCGGATCATAGGTGTGAGCAGCCGTTCACGCTCCTCCACCATTGGATGGAAGCGTCCGATATCACACAGCACGCCTCCGTTGACTTCTGCTTCCCAGTCACCTTCGATGCGCACCAGGCGGTTATCGCGTGTCAGAACTTCGATGCCGCAGCCTACGCTGCAACCCTGGCAGATCGTTTTAGTTGTTTCTACTTCGGTTTCCTTGCCTTGATATGCGCTCCAGCGGTCGATCAAAGCGCCGGTTGGGCACACCTGCACGCAGGTGCCGCAGCCAATGCAGGAAGATTCGCCCAAGGGCAGCCCCAGATCGGCAACCAGTGCACTATCTGCGCCGCGCTCTTCAAAGCCCAGCGTGAAATTGCCCACCAGCTCCCCGCAAGCTCGCACGCAGCGCCTGCATAGGATGCAGCGATTGTGCTCCAGAATAATGAAGGGATGTGAAGCGTCCACCGGGTAGGGTTTCCAGTTGGGCTGCAGCGGCCAGTGGGTCATGCCTTCATCGTATGCAGCGTTTTGCAGTTCGCAATCACCACCGCTGACCTGGCAGTATGGGCAAAAATGATTGCGTTCGCTGAAGATCATGGTGAGCACGAATTTGCGCGCTTCACGTACTTTTTCTGTATCGGTATGGATGACCATATTGTTCGACACGGGCATGGTACACGATGGCTGCAAGGTGCGTGCCCCTTCAATTTCCACCAAGCACAAGCGGCATCCGCCGTATGGAGTAAGTTGAGGATGGTCGCATAAGGTCGGAATTTCAATCCCAGCTGCGCGGGCAGCATTCAAAACCGTGGTGCCTTCCTTAACCTCGATTTTCTTTCCGTCAATTGTCAGATTTACCATGTTAATTCTCTCCGCATTTTCAAATTAAGCCGCTGTAAAGCTTTTACCGCTCATAGGGCAGACCCCAGCGGGGCATTCTTTTTTGATAATATGGGCTTCTACCTCTTCGCGGAAGTGGCTCAAAATATCCTTGAGAGGTGATCCGGCAGTTTGCCCCAATCCGCAATTGGACATCTCATATAACCATTTGCTCATATTCTGCAGATCGTCCAAATCTTTCATGCTTCCCAAACCTTCGGAGATGTTGGAAAGGATCTGATAGGCGCGTTGGTTTCCGATGCGGCAGGGGTTGCATTTTCCGCAGCTCTCGAACCGGAAGAAATTGATCAAGACTTTTGCGAGATCTACCACGCATGTATCCTGGCTGCAAATGAGCAGGGCGCCGGAGCCCATAGAGACTCCCGCTTTAGCAAAGGAATCGTAATCCATGGGGGTATCCTGCAGGCGGGCGGGAATGATCGAACCGCTTGATCCGCCGGTTTGTGCGAGCTTCAATTGTTTGCCGTCTTTCATCCCCTTAGCATAAATGGAAATCACCTCGCGCAGGGTAATGCCCATGGGCACCTCGATCAAACCGGTGACATTCACGTTGCCTAGGATGGTATACACTTTTGTGCCTGGGCTGGAGGGTGTTCCAAAGGATCTGAACCAATCCCTACCATTGCGGATGATAGGTGCGATATTTGCCAGTGTTTCAACATTGTTGACCAATGTTGGCTTGCCCCATAGTCCTTCAGTGGTGGGATAGGGCGGCCTTGGGCGGGGTTCGCCGCGTTTGCCCTCAATCGATTCGATCAGCGCGGTTTCTTCACCGCAGATGTATGCGCCTGCTCCGCCATGCACGTGCAGATCGAAGTTGAAGCCTGATCCGAAAATATTTTTTCCCAAGAAACCCATCTGCTTGGCCTGCATGATTGCCTGCAATAAGCGAGTTTGCGCCAGGGCGTATTCTCCGCGAATGTAGACGTAACCTTCATCCGCGCCAACAGCGAAGGCGGCGATTGCCATGGCTTCGATAATGCTGTGCGGATCGCCCTCTAAGATCAAGCGGTCTTTGAACGTGCCCGGTTCGCTTTCATCTGCGTTGCAAACCACATATTTCTTATTGCTTTCCGTGCTGGCAACAAAACGCCATTTCGCGCCAGTTGGAAAACCCGCGCCGCCGCGGCCCTTCAAACCGGATTGATTGATCGTTTCGATCACGTCAGCCGGTGACATCTCAGTCAAGACCTTGCCGAGGGCGCTATAGCCATCGTGCACAATGTAATCCTCGATGGAATCTGGATCGATCACACCCGCCCGTTCCAACACAATGCGCTGCTCGGCAGGCAGAGTGCCCATGCGGGCGGATAGCCAAGCAATTTTTCCAGAAAGTTCCTTGGTGGGTGCCTGCAATTTGGAAGCGATTCTCCCTTTATATAAGTGCTCTTCTACCAAAAAATGGACATCTTCGGGAGTGACTGGACCATAAACAGTTGCTTCAGGATAAACGATCACCATTGGAGAAGCGTCGCTGCGTTCGATATCCGAAACCATGGAAAGGGATATTTCTTCATTGAGATTGAATGCTTTAATTTCGTCCGCCAGGCGTTGATAGACTTTGTCAGCTCCCTTTTCAATTGAATGGGGATCGTTGGAAACCAGGACCATTGAGCGTTTGATTTTCATGTTCAACTCCTCTTATTCATACTTTCCAAGGATCTCGGGTATTTGACCGGGGGTCAAATTTCCGTAAATATCGTCGTCTACCATCATGACCGGGCCGACCGCGCAAACACCCAGGCAGCTGGTTGTCTTGAGCGTCCATTTTCCATCTGCGCTGGTTTCACCTGGATTGAGGTTCAATTCTTTCAGCAAAGCCTCCCAGACTGCTTTGCCGCCTGCCACATGACAGGGCGCGCTCTCGCAGAATTTGATGATGTGCCGGCCGGTAGGCTTGGTGGATATCATATGGTAGAAACTGGCTACCGAATAGATCCGGCTTTGTGGTACATGCATCCGCTGACTGATCTGTTCCAGCGCTTCAGCGGGAATGAAACCAATTTCCTGATTCACTTTCATCAGGATTGGGATCAACTCCTCCTGCTTGGCATGGTATTCATCCAATGCAGCATTGACGATCTTTTTCACATCTCGACCGTTGTTTTGGTTAACAGACATGCAGGTTCCTCCTTATTTGGAAAAAAAGATTTTTTATTTCTCTCCTTGTTCATCATCAGGTGACCAGTATGGCGTCATAATTACAGACTTGCTTGCAGATGCCGCAGCGGATGCAGATGTCAGGGTCAATCACATGCGTTTTCTTCACCTCGCCGCTGATGGCATTCACCGGGCAGTTGCGAGCGCACAGCGTGCAGCCGACACATTTGTCCGGCAGGATCTGGTAATGGATCAGTGCCCGGCATACTTTGGCTGGGCAGCGCTTTTCACGGATATGGATCTCGTATTCTTCGCGGAAATGCTTCAGCGTGCTGACCACCGGGTTGGGTGCACCTTGTCCGAGGCCGCACAGACTATCCTGGCGGATCTCCTGGCTGAGTTCTTCCAGCAATTCGATATCCCCTTCCCGTCCCTCGCCGTTGCAGATGCGCGTAAGGATCTCGAGCATGCGGCGTGTGCCCACGCGGCAGGGTACGCATTTGCCGCAACTTTCGCCCTGAATGAATTCCATGAAGAAGCGCGCAATATCCACCATGCAGGTATCTTCATCCATCACCACCATGCCGCCTGAGCCCATGATTGAGCCGGCTTGGGTTAGTTTCTCGTAATCCACCGGCAGGTCAAGGTAATCTGCCGGCAGGCAGCCCCCCATAGGACCGCCAGTTTGCACGGCTTTAAAGGCGCGCTCATCTTTGATGCCGCCGCCCACATCATAAATGATCTCTCGCAAGGTAATTCCAAATGGAACCTCGATCAAGCCGGTTCGTTTTACATCTCCAGCCAATGCGAAGGTCTTAGTGCCTTTGCTCTTTTCAGTGCCCATGCCGGCGAACCATTGCGGCCCGCGCAGGATGATCTGTGGCACGTTAGCATAGGTTTCCACGTTGTTAATGTTGGTTGGTTTGCCGAACAATCCGCGCACGGAAGGGAAGGGTGGTCTGGGGCGTGGTTCTCCGCGTCTGCCCTCAATCGAGGCGATCAGCGCGGTTTCTTCACCGCACACAAAAGCGCCTGCTCCCTGCCGTACTTCCAGATCAAAACTGAAGTTGGTTCCAAAGATGTGCTCTCCGAGCAAACCGTATGATCTTGCTTGTTCAATGGCGATATTGAGCGTTCGCACCGCGATGGGGTATTCCGCTCGGCAATAGACGTAGCCTTGGCTGGCGCCAATCGCGTATGCAGCAATGATCATTCCTTCAACTACCGAATGAGGATCGCCTTCCAATACGCTGCGGTTCATGAACGCACCCGGATCGCCTTCATCCGCATTGCACACGATAAATTTGACATCATCTATGCTGTCGCGCGTGATTGCCCATTTCGTTCCGGTGGAAAATCCTGCTCCACCGCGGCCGCGCAGGCCTGAATTTTTGACCAATTCGATGACCTCATCTGGCGAATAATCTGCTAACACTTTCGCCAGCGCCTGATATCCATCCTCGGCAATGTATTCTTCAATATTTTCAGGATCGATTTTGCCGCAATTGCGCAGCACGACGCGCACTTCTTTAGGGGTTGGTTCTCCCAATTCCTGGGCTTCTTCTTTCTTGGGCGGTGCTAAAAGGTCATTTACTGGCCGCCCTTTCAGGAATTGTTCTTCAACCAGATGGGGGATCTGTTCCAGCTTGAGGTTGATATAGTGAAAGCCTTCCGGATATACCAAAATTTCTGGACCTTGTTCACAGCTGCCGATGCGGGGTGTATCCAGAACTTGCACCTCATCCTGCAATCCTTTGGTGGATAATTCCTTCTTCAAAGCCTGCATGATATCCATCGAGCCTTTTTCAAGGCACTCCGGATCGTTGCAGACCAGTATATGCGAACGAAAATATGTCATTCTTTTTGCCTGTTTTGTCCTGAGGGGAAAAACTTTACGAGTCCTATATTGCGATCACATGATCCGAGACCACGCGTCCCTCACGGACGTGTTCTTTCATGATCTGTTTGGCTACTTCCGCGTTTACTTTGCCGTATGTCACCTTTTCCTGTCCTGCTAAAACAACCTGCATGATTGGTTCCTGTTCACACAAACCGATACAGCCTGTCTGCGTTACGACCACGTTCTCCAGGTTATTGGCTTCGATATATTCGAGTACGGATTTCATGGTATCGCGCGCGCCGGCTGCGATGCCGCAGGTGCCCATGCCGATGATCACCTGACTGGCGCCGCTGGTTTCGCTGATCTTGCGCTTCTCCAGCGCGGCTTCACGAATTTTTTTTAGGTCATCCAGACTTTTAATCGCGTTCATTTTTTCTCCTGGTAACTCGATTGATGGTTTATTTCTTTCATCTTACTTGCTCAAATCCATTTGAGATCAACTGTCTCAGAAAACTAATGACTGCCGGATCAGACAAAGGCACATCTTCCAGTGTCTGTTTTATTTCTGCATCATCCAGGCAGAATTCTCGCTCATCCATCCGATATCTGAATACCCAATGAACATGCGGGTAACCGATCAGGAGCTGAAGGAAGGTCGCTTGCAGGTCGCCCAGCGGCATGCGGTCAATGTGACTATGTTGAAAGGTAACTTCGATCTCTGTGCCGCGCCCTGGCTGCGATCGGATTTCCAATCTGCCCTGGCAGGCTTCCGCTGCCGCTTTCAGAAAAGGTATGCCTAAACCTACCTTGCGAGTGGTGCGGCTGGTGACGAAGGGGTCGCTGATGCGCTGTACTGTAGCGCTGTCCATGCCGCGACCATCATCCTTGATCAGAAGGGTGAGTTTATCATTTTTAATGTGCTCGCTTACAACGATCTCAATTCTTTTTGCGTCAGCATTGACGCTGTTCTCTGCGATATCCAGGATATGCAGCGAGATCTCTTTCAAAGTCTATCCTTCCGCTGCATCCTGTCTCTCGATCGAACGGATCAATTGCGCCATCTTGCTGGGTTTTACCCGCCCGTGAATGGTTTCATCAATCACCACTACCGGCGCCTGGCTGCAGGCGCCCACGCAGCGGCATTCTTCCAGCGTGACATTGCCGTCCTCGGTGGTCTTTCCCAGATCAATACCTACTAGTTGCTTGGCTTTATCAATCAATTGGGCGGCACCGCCCACATAACAAGCTGTGCCCATGCAGAATTTGATGGTGTGCTTGCCGCGCGGGCGGGTGGTGAAGAAGGAATAGAAGGAAATGACGCCATGTACTTTGCTGACCGGGATGCGCAGAGCTGCACCGATATAACTTTGGATCTGTTCGGACACAAAGCCGACTTTTGCTTGTACTTCATTTAAAATGACCATCAGACTGCCGGGTTTGCCGCGATGTTCATCCAATATGGAATCGATCTGGGCAGCTAATGTGGGGTTTTGGGTTGGATCAATCTTTGAAATTTCAATTGCGTTATCTACCATTACGGGTGCCATTCCATTTAATGATTAAAAACCATGTGATTTTATCATGGAATTAAAAATATACTCCCAAAAGCAATTTCGAGGCTGCCTGCCGGGTAAAAAAGGATGAATTTTGTCTGAAATGGCGATTTTTATCAGGTGTTTTTCGGAGGCAGAAGCTGATGCGAGCGGCCATTTTCATGTTTGATGGCCATCACGATCTCTGGAACGGTTGCTTGAGAGATCTGGAATTGGTTCAACCCTAAAATTTCATCCAATTGGTGTGCGTCACCGCTTTGGATGAGGTGATAACCTATTAACTGCGGAAACTGCGCGCAGGCTTGTGCGGGCGTCAGATGCCGTGAAATTTCAAGGATTTCAATTGCAATGTCCTGCGGAATGAATCCCAGCACTGGCAGCAAGCCGAAAGCAGTGCGGTTCACGTGCGCTGGGATCAGCAATCCTTGATGCTTCTGTACTGTCAGCCAGGCTGCTTTCAGTGAAAGCGAGCAAGAGGTAATCAACAGCCTTTCTTCTCGGCGGATGAATTCTCCGCTGGAGTCCACCACGAATTGTTCTCCAAAATATTCGGCGTTGTTCTTTATGGAGGGGAAAGTGGGCAGGATTTCTTCAAAGAAGGCTTGAATTTGTTCGAGTGTATCGAACAGGCACAGACTGTGGATTTCCTCGCGTGTCTGCAGTTCAATGCCCGGTAGCACGCTCACGCTGCTGCCCTGCGCTGCTTGCATAACCGCCTGGATATTGCCGATTGCGTTGTGGTCGCTGACCGCGATTAGGTTCACCCCCTTTGCTTCCGCCTGTTGGATGATCAGAGGCGGGATCATTTCCACGGCTGCGCAGGGAGACAACACTGTGTGCAGGTGAAGTTCCGCCCTGAAGCTTTTCAATTCTGGATGGTCGCTTTTCACTGAAGGGAATGCATTTACTGGTCGCGTAATCCCATTTCCCATAACTTGCCGGTGATATAGAAGGAATTATGCGGACTGGAAAGCAGCGTGATGCCTTCTTCGTTGGCTTTGGTGATCGTGTCCTCATCCGGCTGGGCGTTCTCGGTGATGATGACAGCTGCCAGTTCCAGCAGGCAGGCCACCGCCACGATGTTGTTGTGTGCTTGCAGCGTGACCCAAATGCTTTGGTGTTTGGCGCCGGTCATCACGCAGCTGAGCATGTCGGAAACATAGCCGTGCGTTGGCATTTGAGCGCTGAAATCCTTGTTTTGGGTCAGCACTTTCAAATCCAGAGCCTTAATGATTTGGTCAAGCGTCATGTTCATTCTCCTTTCTTTCCGGTATATCCTTCTCCCACCACGTCCTCGCCCTTTAAAATGAATTTAATGGATAAGTGCGTGCCTTTGCCGGCTTCTGATTGCAGTTGCATTTCATCCGCGCAGCGCGAAATGTTGACCAATCCCATGCCCGCCCCGAAACCCAGTTCGCGGATCTCCTCACTGGCGGTGGAAAAACCCGGCTGCATGGCCTGGTTGACGTCTTCTATGCCCGGTCCTTCATCCCATACGTAAACAGAAATCTGTTGGGGTTCAATTTCCGCATGGATGGTGCCGCCGTGAGTGGTGTGGATGATTAGGTTCATTTCCGCTTCATACGTGCCAATGCCCACCCGCCGCGCCAGCTGCGGATTGGCGCCCAGACGCAACAGGGCGCGCTTGATCTTGCTGGAGGCCGCTCCGCCGTGAATGAAATCGTAACGCTCGATGGAGTAGCGCAAAATCAAGCTGGAGCGGTCCGATTCGATGTCCTCAAATAGGTGCGAGGCGCGGTAGCGGCGCACTTCTTCTTCTTGATAATCGTGCTGCAGCGCGCGCAGCAAACCATAGGTCACATCCCCTTTGGTGAGGATGCCCGTCAAGCTGCCCTTTTCATCCAAAACTGGCAGGCGCCCGACCCCTGTCTTGGCGAACAATTTCAGCGCCTCGGTGAGATGGTCGAAAGAATTGACCGTGACCAGATTGCTGGACATATATTTCTGCAGATTGGCTTGAATGTCTTGGTCCGCCAGGCACTTGATTAAGTCCTCCGTGCTGACCATTCCGATCAGTGATTGGTCTTTGGCGTCCACGATCGGAACGCCGGATATGCGGTGCTCACGCATGCATTCCAGCACGTCCTGCATGGAATGTTCGGGATGGAGGGTTTTTACTTCGCCGGTCATCACCTCGGAGATTTTTAGAATGTATGCCAGCTCCTCCACGCGCGTGATGCTGCCCGCCAGCTCGTCGGTGATCACTTTCCCTTTGAAGCGGGCGGGGGCTTTGTCGAAATTAATATCGCGGGTGTTCATGGGTTAATCCGTGATCGGGCGCTCCAGGCTGGGCAAGCCTGCCAGGAAGAGCCTTCCCGAAAGTTCGAACATGCCGAATGGGGAGGAGATCAGCGGGATGCCGGCTTCATCCGCCAGATCGATGGTTTCCTGCGGGGGGTTTTTGCCGCGCACGAAGATGATGGCTGCCACGTCCGACATCTGAGCGGTGCGCACCACTTGCGGGTTGCATAATCCCGTCAGCAGCACCGCGTCCGGATGGATAGATGCCAGCACATCGCTCATCAGATCCGCACCGCAGCCGCCCTTTACTTCGCGGCTGAGGTCGGCGGATTTTGTCAGTAGGTCGCCGTCAATGAATTTGATTAAATTTTTTATGTTCATTATTTTTCAAGCTGTACAAATGCCGTACAGTAACGCGTAGGTAATTATATGTTAAAATTTTTGCACATTCGTCCAGGAAAACATGAAAAATATCATCCCATCCGTAAAAGGTACACGTGAGTTCTACCCGCAGGAAATGGCGCTGCGCAATTGGTTGTACGACCAGATCCGCGGCGTCTCGCAGGCTTTTGGCTACCAGGAATACGATGGTCCTTTCCTGGAATCGATCGACCTGTACGCTGCTAAGTCGGGTGAAGAATTGGTGAAAGAGCAGTCTTTTGTTTTTCCGGACCGCGGCGGCAATCTGATCACCCTGCGCCCCGAATTGACCCCCAGCCTGGCGCGCATGGTAGCCCAGCGCCAGAATCAGCTGGTGTATCCGCTGCGCTGGTGGTCTTTCGGTCCTTTCTGGCGCTATGAAAAGCCGCAGAAAGGGCGCACGCGCGAGTTCTTCCAGTGGAATATTGACCTGATCGGCACAACTTCGCCCGAAGGTGACGCCGAACTGGTGGCGCTCGCCGCACAATTCTTCAAAGCGGTCGGTTTGACCCCGGCGCAGGTTAAGATCATGGTCAATGACCGCCGCCTGATGACCGCCCAAATGGAAGCGCTGGGCATCCACGATGAGCAAGCTAAGCAGCGCATGCTGGGCATCATCGACAAGCGCGATAAATTGCCGGCGGCGGATTGGGAAGCCTTCGTTCTGGAATCGGGTTTTTCCAGCCAGCAGTTGGACGGATTGCAGGCGCTGCTGGAGGATAAGCAGGTCTATCAGACTTCGCCCGAATTGATGCGCTTTTTTGCGGCGCTGGATGCCTTGGGGGTGGCAGAGTACGCCTGCTTCGATGCGCGCATCGTACGCGGTTTGGATTACTACACCGGCATCGTCTTTGAAGCGCGCGACACTGGCGAAAGCGCGCGCGCCATCCTCGGCGGTGGGCGCTACGATAACTTAGTGGCTGGCGTAGGCGGTAGCCCCCTACCTGCGGTCGGGTTCGCTATGGGCGATGTGGTGCTGCCCATCATCCTGCAGCAGTACGGCTGCCTGCCGGAGCTGCCCGATAACCCAGCCCAGCTTCTGGTGACCGTCTTTGACGAGGATTGCCTGGCTTACAGCCTGGCCATCGCTGCGCGCCTGCGCCGAGCCGGCTTGCGTGTAGCCCTCTACCCTCAAGCAGATAAGATCGGCAAGCAGTTCAAGTTCGCCGACCGCTCGGGGCTGCGCTTCGTGATCGTGGCCGGGCCGGAGGAGCGCAACCAGAATGCCCTGCAGGTCAAAGATTTAAAGGACGGCAGCCAAACGCGCCTTGATCTGGCGAACGTGGAAAAAGAACTGCAGGCATTGATTTCTGCCGCCTGATGCGCTTCCTTTTTCTCGGCTTCTCTCGCCCTTTGCCGTTCGCTCTGGTATAATTCGCCCGCGTGTCAAAATACCATACTCCTTATAAAGATTTTGTGATCGTCAGACATCCTTCCGATGTCTGAATTGCCG
>CAYVJI010000002.1:0-96702 GCA_964451805.1 uncultured Pelolinea sp.
CCGTTGATGATGCAATCTGCAACTTTTTCCGGACTCATAATTTCGTCAGATTGGTTGATCTTATGGGTAATTTCTGGAATAATTGACAATTCAAATTCTAATTGTGGCGTTTCCGTATCGGGAGGCAAAACCACAGAAACATCAATTCCGAAAGGTTTCAGCTCTGAACGCAGACAGCGTGAGAAACCTCTGACAGCATATTTAGAGGGCGCATATGCAGTATATCCATATATTCCAATCAAAGACGCCAGGGAAGCAATATTAACAATATATCCGGATTTCCGTTCAATCATGCCTGGGACAACGAGCTTGGTTAGATAAACTGTGCCAAGATAATTAACCTGAATCACATTCGCGAAAATCTTTGGGTCTAAATTTACAAATTCACCCGGATAGGCAATCCCAGCTGAATTGATCAAAACATCAACTTTATCAAGTTTGTTTGATAGAGCCTTTTTAAGATTGTGATAATCACCAACGTCTGCCGAAATGATTGATATATCCTGTGATTTTGTTTTCTTAAATTCCTCTAAAAACAACTCACTGGATTTTCTTAGAAGAGATGCTTGCGCCTTTTTTAGAAAACCTTCACGCCTAGCGAGCAAACATACATTTGCACCCAACGCAGTGAATTTCTCTGCAAGACAGAATCCGATTCCGCTTGAACCACCAGAAATCAAGACATTTTTTCCCTCAAAATCTATCATTTCTTTGCTCCCATAATTGAATACTTAATGGCAACACGAAGTGCAATTACCACCCGAACAATTTCCACAAGAGCTGCTCTGGCTTGATAGGGATCCGTTAGAATTAAACGTGTAACACTTGGAAAGCATGCGTTTAGTACTTTCGCTATGACAATTCTCGCAAATAATTATTTGATCCGCCTGATCTATTGAACGGATCGCATCAAAGACATTTCCGCATGATTGACATTGGTATTCGTAGATTGGCATCTCACAGCCTCCAGTGATGGAATAATCTTATCAAGCTAATTCAAATTTGACCACACCTACTTAACGCATTTGATGTAAATAAAACGATTAGAATATGCAAAGTTCTATGCGACTTTTTCATTGATTGTCAACAATTACAGTGTTATCAAAGAAAAATCTGTACGAATAAATATGATCCAAAAAAAATTCCATGGATAAAAAAAAATAATATGATGCCTTCAAAGAAAATAGATTACGAGGATAGTGGTCAAAAAAAGATCACCATCATTAGTGGGGAACGCAATATGGGAAAAACCCATTTGTGTAAATTATTGGTAGATGAATTACTGCGAAATGAAAAAAAAGTAGATGGAATTCTCTCTCCTGGAGTTTTTGAATCAAATAAAAAAATTGAGATTTATGCGCAGCATATTGCATCAGGTCAGAAGAGAATTATTGCACGATTCCAACCAGGTTACGATAAAAGAAAAGCGGAGTGCGATTGGAGGTTTGTAAGGGGAGGAATGCAATGGGCGAACCGTATGTTTGCGAAATCTGTACCCACAGACTACTTATTTGTTGATGAGGTTGGTTTTTTAGAATTGGAGCGGAATTCTGGTTGGTCAAATGCGATAAAAGCTGTTGAGAGTGGTTTATTTATAAAAGCCTTTGTTGTTGTTCGTCCGAGTTTAATTGATCAAGTCAATTCGCGTTGGCCGATTCGGGAAATTGTTTTCTTGAAACAAAATGATGACCTAAATACCATATCTATACAATTAATTCAGAGTATTAAAAGTGACTGAAAGTAGGAAAGTGCGATTCCTAATGCGATAGCGACATTGAATGATTGCTTAGAACCGAGCATTGGAATAGAAAGGATTTCATCGCATTCTCTGAGTATTTCAGGATCAACACCAACACTTTCATTCCCTACAATGAGAGCAACTTGTGAGCTGACTGTTTTTCTTTTGAAGGAATATAGAGATTTGGATTTCTGTGTATTCTCTATTGAGATAATCTGGAAATCCTCCTGTTTCAATGTATGAAGCAAGATCAAACTGTTAGGATGGTATTCCCATGGGATTTGTTGCTCATGCATCAAACCTGTCTTGGAGAATCTTGGGTTCTCTGGAGTGGGTGTGATTCCGCAGAGATAAATTCTGCGTATACCAAAACCATCCGCTGTGCGAAACATTGACCCGACATTATAAATGCTTCTGATATTGTCAAGGACAATTTGAAATTCTATCGAAATATCGGAATTATTTATATTTAATGCATGATTTTTATTGACAGGCAGATACTCCTTTATATCTGAATTTGCTCCACACTTCGGGCAGTACGCTACCTTGGATTGAATGTTAAAATCGGGATATCTAAAACGACATTCTGGATTTGTACATTCGCGAATTATATTCATCGAGTTTCTCCAGTGAGAATTAATTGAGAACGGTTTATGGAGTAATCAGTGATTCCAAATCCCAACTCAAGCATCACTTCATCAGGTCGACCAGTAGCGTTCGGCCTAGAACTAAGGCGCATATGTATTTCAGGCCAGCCCTTAACTTTTTGGTCAATATTAAGCCAATGAATCAGTGGGCGTAGGTCATAAGATTTCCCTCTTCTTTGGCGCGGGATGTTGGTTCTCTCCATAAGATTTGTAATGCGTTCTTCAATGTTTTTTAATGATCTTGAATTTTCATAAAATTGGATTTGATATTCAGATGCTATTACTCGATTTATGATTGAGGGCGCATCATCGTTAATATATACACATTCTTTTAAAGATAAACCTTCGGGGAGTTGAGAGGATAACTGAAATTTAAACATTTCTATTGGTACTTTGTCCACCAACCAGATGTCAACCAATTCTTGACTGCCACTATAACCTAAGGGTAGCGGGTTTGCTATTTGAATGCGCGGTTGTGGGTGAAAACCATGCGAATAGTCCAATTGAAAACCAGCTCTCCGGATTGATCTTTCCCAAATTGTCTGTAGATCGAGGGTTCCAGTAAAAACAAGCATGCCACTCTTTGAAAATGTCATTCGAATACGCATGAATGGGCTTCCCTGATTTTTTCACAAGAAATTTGGTAGGCAGATTGGATGCCGCAAGCATGACACACCAAACGGCAGTCCTGGGTAGTTTTGAGTTCCTGGCTTTTCACAAGTTCTTTCAAGAGAAAGACGCGAGAAACGCCAATGTCAATGTGATCCCATGGCAATACCTCTTCGACGGAACGTTCGCGTGTCGTATAAAAACTGGGATCAATTTTATTTTCCTTAAAAGCTTGCATCCATTTATCAATAGCAAAATATTCGTGCCAGGCGTCAAACTTTGCACCTTTTTTCCAGGCTGTTTCAATGACGCTTGATAATCTACGATCTCCGCGAGAGAGCCAAGCCTCAAATTGAGCATGTTCATAAGGAGGCCAATCGATCTTGATGCCTGTTTTCTTAAGTGCGTCATAGATCGTATGGTATTTTGCCTCACTTTTTTCTTTCGTAGTGAATGATAACCATTGGAAAGGCGTGTGCGGTTTGGGAATGAAAGTGTTGATGCTAATATGAATTTTCGAGCGTCCGCCAACAAATCTTTTTCCTAAGCTTTTTATCTGTTTGCACAGATCAATGATTTTTTCAATATCTTCAGTGGATTCGTTTGAAAAACCAATCATGAAATACAGTTTCAAATTCGTCCATCCCATTTCAAAGATTTGCCTGGCCGTAGCCAAAATCTCTTCCTGCGGAATGGGTTTATTAATTCGCGCACGCATCTCATCACTGCCTGCTTCAGGCGCAATGGTGAAATTCCCTTTGCGCTTTGAAAGCATGGATTTAATTAAACTTGGTTGAAAAGATTCAATCCGCAATGATGGAAGAGAAAAATTTATCTGCATCTTTTCACATAATCGAGTTACTTGTTTAATAATGGATGCTATCTGAGAATGATCCGAAGCACTAAGAGAGAGCAAGGAGATATCAGTGAATCCCGTATGCCTAATAGCTTCTTTGAGAGAAAACATGATTTGATTTGTCGACCTTTCACGAACCGGTCGAGTAAGCATACCGGCTTGGCAAAAACGGCATCCGCGTGAACAACCGCGCATAATTTCAATAACAACCCTCTCATGAACAGTCTTGATATTAGGCACTAGATTTCGGATGACTGGTGCGGGTAATTCTTCCACGATGCGTTTCTTGATTCTTTTTTGGTTGGAATTATGGATATTAACAATATTTTTAATCAATCCATTTGACAGATATCTGACCTTATAAAAAGAAGGAATATATATTCCACTGATTTCACCTAAGCATTCCAAAATGACATTACGGGAAGCATGCTTAGATTTCAGGAGTTTTATTTTATCAAGAACTTCCTGAATGATTTCTTCTCCCTCACCAATCACAAATGCGTCTATGAATGCATGCATTGGTTCAGGATTAAAGCAGGCATGCCCTCCTGCAATGACGATAGGATGATGATCGTCTCTATGATTACTGTGCAGAGGAATGCCGCTTATATCCAGAATATTCAATAAATTGGTGTAGAGGCTTTCGTAAGGCAGGGATATTCCGAGTATATCGAACATGATAACAGGGGTCCTGCTCTCAAGAGTATATAGAGGAATGGAATGGGAGCGCATGAGTTCTTCCATGTCAATCCAAGGACTGTATACTCTTTCAGCTAAAGAATCGTCACGCCTATTGATGATATCGTAAAGAATGGACAAACCGAGATTGGAGAAACCGATGTCGTATATATCCGGAAAAGCCAATGCAACGTGCAAGTCGACGTCACTCCATTTTTTTTGGATCTGATTAAATTCCCCACCAACATATCTCCCCGGTTTTGATACAGAGATGAGATATCGTTTGAGAAAACTCTCAATTTGTTTGGATTGCATCATCAGCAGGAGGGTGAATGATTAATATATTCCCTTGTAAATACCCCCGTCAACATTTAGCATAACGCCATTTACATATGAAGCTGCTGGGGATACCAAAAAAGCAGCAACTCTTCCGAATTCATCAGGGTTTCCCATTCGACCTATGGGTATATCGGCTGTGATTGTGGCCAGTTCAGCTTCAACTGAAGAACCTTTTATATCAGCACGCTTTTTAAGGAGTGTATCTACTCGTTCGGTAATAGTCCAACCTGGCAGAATGGAATTTACACGGATACCATATTTCCCCAATTCAAATGAGAGACTCTTTGTTAATCCTATTGTAGCGGAGCGTATGGAATTTGAAAGGATCATATTTTCCAAAGGTTGTTTGGTGGTGAAGGAGGTTATGGTAAGAATACTGGCTGGTTCAGATTTTTTAAGGAATGGGAGTGCTGCGCGAATTAATAAAAAGTGACTTTTGAAAGAAGTCTGGATCGCATAATCCCATTGCTCATTGGATAGATCCTCAAAATTGCCAGGATCAGGTCCTCCGCTATTGGTTATTAGAATATCCAGCCTATTAAACCGCTCGATCGTTCTTTGAACCAGATTCTCGCAATCTTCTTGATGGGTAACATCTGCTTTTATAGAAAAAAGATTATTGGGTGACCCTAATGATTTGATCGCTTTCTCCAAATTGGCTTCATTACGGCTTGTGATGACAACATATGCCCCTTCATCTAAAAGAATTCTTGCAGTAGCAAAACCAAGTCCTTTGCTTGAACCGGCTACTAAGGCAACTTTTTTTGTTAAACCCAGGTCCATTGCTGCTCCAATCTTAAATTATTTCAATTTTGAATTTTGTGATTTGCATATTATTCCAAAAACTCTCTATGAATCTGAGCACTTGGGAGAGGTTCATTTCTGCAAAGCGTTGCTGGTTGCAAACCAACGCACAGCAGATTACCGCTTCATCCTTGAGATCCTGTTTATCAATTTCAGCCACTGATACATTAAACTCCCGATGAAGTCGGGCGATTAGCGGTTTGAGTTGACTTCTTTTTTGCTTTAAAGAGTTGCATCCCGGGATGTAAAAATAACAAATTAGAGTGCCTATGATCATTAAAAATAGATTTCGTTTCTGTAGTGTAGAATTCTACATTATTTTACTGTCAGGCATCTATGAAAAAAATTGAACAACAATACCAACAAGCCTTAGATTATATCTATTCTTTTATTGATTATAGTCTGACCAGGAATTTGCGATATTCAGTGGAAAAATTCAATCTTGACCGTATGAAGCAATTTTTGCAGTTAATAGGAAATCCGCAAGTAAATTTTAAAAGCATTCATGTGGCAGGCACGAAAGGCAAGGGATCGACTTGTGCAATGCTGACGAGCATTCTGTCAAATGGGGGATATAGGACTGGTTTTTATTCATCACCGCATATGATTGATTTCACTGAACGCATCCGCGTTGGCAATCAGAGAATCCCTAAGCAGCGACTAGTAAAACTTGTAGCTTGGATCAAACCTTATGTGCAGAGGATCCCTGAGCTGACCACCTTCGA
This sequence comes from uncultured Pelolinea sp., assembly GCA_964451805.1. Taxonomy (GTDB): domain Bacteria; phylum Chloroflexota; class Anaerolineae; order Anaerolineales; family Anaerolineaceae; genus Pelolinea. The sequence goes on from CAYVJI010000002.1 coordinate 6,397, forward strand.
AATCATTACAGCAATTGCATTTAAGTACTTCTCTGATGAGAAAGTACATATTGCATTGGTAGAGGTGGGTATGGGTGGACGTTTAGACGCCACCAATGTTATTCTTCCTGTGCTTTCTGTGGTCACACCAATTTCTCACGATCATATGAAAATTTTAGGCTCAACTATTGAAAAAATTTCTGAAGAAAAAGCAGGCATCATTAAAAAAAAGATACCCCTAGTAATTGCCTCTCAGAAAGAAATTGCACGTAAAGTACTTATTGGAACTGCAATAAAAAATTATGCACCAGTCTTTGACTCGGAACAATTAATCCGATTAGAGAATACACAAAAATCACTGGATGGTCAATCTTTTTGTGTAAAAAAAATTGTTGAAGATTATTTTATCGATCGAAAGATTATTCCGAGAATCAAAGGGAAAGAATTTTATATTCCATTGATTGGCGAACATCAATTAAGCAATGCAAAGACTGCATTGGTGAGCATTTTATTATTAAATGATCTTGGTTTTGAAATAACGGTAGATCAAATCGATAAAGGATTTCGTAAAACAAATTGGCAGGGCAGGTTTGAATGTATCAGTAAAAAACCTTTGATTTTTATCGATGGTGCTCACAATCGTGATTCCTTTAGAAAATTTAATACAACTCTACAGGAATATTTTGTAGGATTACAAAAAATCCTTATCTTTGGTGCATCTGAAGATAAAGAAGTAGAATTTATGTTAAAAATAATCAGGAAGACAGTAGACAAGATCATACTCACCAGAACGGACCATCCAAGAGCGATTGAAGTTGATGAATTAAAGAAAGTCACTGAAAAATTGAAGATAAAAAGTATATATTCTGAGAGTGTAGAAGACAGCCTGCAAATTGCATTGAAATTAACGAATGAAGATACGGTTATTATTGCTACAGGCAGCATTTTCATTGCAGGCGCAATAAAAAGGATTTGGATGGACCAAACAGGGAAATAGGATGAAAAACAAACTTCCGGTTATGTCGGATCAAGAAGATTTCAATGCTTCCTTATACCAAAGGACAGATGAGTTATACAAAATTGAGAATGCGCGTACTGCACCAGATGGTACTTTTATCAGAGCCGCAATATATCTGCAGGATGTGATTGTCTTGCCGCACATGGTAACCCCAATTTTCATTAAACCAGGAAAAAATTTGGAGGCAATCGCTGCGGCGCAAAAAAAGAATGAGACCCTAATATTGATCATCCAATTGAATGAAAGTCAGGAAGACGAAAATTCACCCTTATGCGATCCCAATCAAATACTGGGCTTGGAAGTAGCAATTGGTAGCTTACTGGAATTACCCGATAGAAATTTTTCAGCACTGATGCAAGGACGAAATCGAATTGAATTATTGGAAATTGTTCAACACGAACCATATTGCATTTTAAAAGCCAAAAGGGTAGAAGAAAAAGCGATCCGCATGGATAACAATTTGAAAGGTTTAATAAAAACGACTCGTTCTTTATTTGAACAAGTTGTGCAATATGACCGAAGCATTCCAGAAGATGTTCATCTTTTTTCCATGAATATTTCTGATCCGGGTTGGTTGGCTGACATGGTCGCAACAGCGATTTCACCTGCTAACGCTCATCGTAAAGAGATCATCAAGCTGAGAGATGCACGTGACCGGTTAATCTATATAAATCATCTTCTGGCAGATGAATTAGATATTCTCAGAATCGAAGATGAAATACATTCACGAGTACAGAATGAGGTAGATCGAAGTCAAAGAGAATTCTATTTGAGAGAACAGATCAAAGCTATTCAATTGGAATTGGGTGAAGGAGATATTTGGGAACAAGAGATCCTAGAATATTCAAAAAAAATTGACACAGACGATTTTCCTGAAATGGTTAGAGAGACATTGAGTAATGAAATAAAAAAATTATCTCTTAATCCAGTTCTCTCACCTGAGACAGGAATCATTCGAAATTATATTGAGTGGATTACTACTTTGCCTTGGAAAAACCAAACCGAAGATAATTTGAATGTTAATCATGCAAAAAAAATCCTGGATAACCATCATTATGGTTTGGAAAAACAAAAAGAAAGATTGTTGGAATATCTCGCGGTGAAAAAATTGGCGGGAAGAGAGAGCAAACAACCTCTTTTGTGCTTTTTAGGACCTCCCGGGACGGGAAAGACTTCACTGGGCAAATCAATAGCTGAAGCTCTTGGCAGAAAATTCGTGAGAATATCATTGGGAGGTATTCGAGACGAAGCGGAAATACGGGGGCACAGGCGAACATATATCGGTGCTTTGCCTGGGCGTATTATTCAAACTATGAAAAGGGCTGGCACGATCAATCCACTTTTTATGTTGGATGAAGTAGACAAATTAAGCAGCGATTACCGTGGAGATCCTGCTGCTTCATTATTTGAAGTGCTTGATGTGGAACAAAACCACGCCTTTTCAGACCATTATCTTGAAATACCTTATAATCTTTCAGATGTCCTCTTCATTGCTACTGCAAATACAACAGAAAATATTCCCAGTGCGCTGTTAGATCGCATGGAGATCATTGAATTTCCAGGTTACCTCGAGGAAGAAAAGCTGAGAATTGCCAAAGAATTTCTAATTCCAAGACAAATAAAAGAAAATGGGCTAATAAGAGAAAGTATTGAATTTGATGATGAAGCAATTCTAAAGGTCATTCGAGAATATACCTACGAAGCAGGTGTCAGAAATTTGGAAAGAGAGATTGGGAAAATTTTACGAAAAATTGCTAAAAATATTTCTCAATCTCGAAATCTCACTAGAACGATTAAGAAATCAATTGTTGCGAAATATCTAGGACCTCAACAGTATTTTGCATTTGAAGCGGATAAGAAAGATGAAGTGGGTGTTTCTACGGCAGTTGCATGGACTGAAAATGGGGGGGAAATTATGCCAGTCGAAGTATTAGTGATGGAGGGAAAAGGAAATTTGCAGATAACTGGAAAAATTGGGGAAATCATGCAGGAATCAACTCAGGCGGCTCTTTCATACGTAAAATCACACGCAAAAAAATATCAACTTGATCCAGAAGAATTTGAAAAAATGGATATACATGTTCATGTACCTGAAGGGTCTATACAAAAGGATGGACCAAGTGCGGGTGTTACTATTTGCCTGGCGCTACTTTCGGCTTTGACAAAACGCAAGGTACATTTAGATGTGGGTATTACAGGGGAATTAACCCTTCGCGGACGGATTCTGCAAGTTGGCGGTTTGAGAGAAAAAATCTACGCTGCTCATAGAGCTGGCTTGAAAAAAATGATCATCCCAAAAAATAATGAAAAAGATCTAATGGAAATTCCCTATAAAGTTCGCAGTGAGATTGAAATTGTTAAAGTTACAAAAATGGACGAAGTTATTCGGATTGCTTTATATCCCTGATAGATGGTTGTTCTTCACCAGGATATTCTGTATTTATGGTAGTTTTGTCGTCATATTTAAGAGTCTGAATGCCGTTGCGTACTTGGGAAAGGATGCGGGATAACTCGAGTTCCAAATTCTCCAATGATTCAATTGCGTATAAGTCTGCTTCTTTCTTGATCAGTTTTGTCTCCTCAAGAGCTTTGCGCTTAATTTCCTCCGCCATTTGACCAGCTTTCTGAACGATTTCATCTTTTTCTACAAGTTTCTGGCCCTGTTCTTTGGAGAGATCGATGGTTCGGCTGGCTTCCTCATTTGCTTGAGCGATAATGCGTTCTTTCTGATTGATGATCTGTTGAGCTTTCTTGATTTCTTCAGGTATGGCGAGGCGCATCTGGTCAATGAGATCCAGCATGCGTTTCTCATCAACCATTACTTTGTGAGTAAGCGGAAGAGAATTGCTTTCGTTGAATAATTCTTCTAGTCTATCTACCAGATGCAAGATATCCATCGCTATGCCTTTTTATTATATTACACCCAGTCCGGCTAATCCTTTAATGAAGTATAGTGGTTAATTCGGCTTGAATCACTAATTTCCTGCATACGACGAACGAGCGCTTGTTGGACATGCTCAGGAACCATGGTGGAGATGTCACCCTGCAATGATGCTATTTCTTTAACTGTTGTGGACGAGAGAAATGTGTGTTCTTCACTGGTGATCAGCGCAACGATTTCAATATCTTTACTAAGACGGTGATTGGCCAATGCCATACGAAATTCATGTTCAAAATCCGAAAAAACTCTTAACCCTCTCACGATAACGTGTGCTTTCATTTCTTTGCAGAATTCAACAGTTAAGTTGTTGTATCCAAATACTTTAATTTGAGAATTACCATGGAAACTCTCCTTCGTGAGATGGATGCGTTCATCGGGTGAGAATAAAAGGTTTTTTAATGGCCGATCGTAAACAGCAACGATCAGTTCATCGAAAATTCTTGTTGCGCGTAAAGCGATATCGATATGACCATAATGGATTGGATCAAAAGTGCCTGGGAAAATTGCTCGAACCATGTCTGTATCCTCTAATTATTTATTTTAAATTGTATACCAGGCCAACAATATATCAATTGTTCTTTTAATAATTGATGTTTCGATTTTTCTAGTGCTGGATCTTCACGGATTATTTTCTTCGTATAATCACGGCATCGTTCGATCAATGGTACGTCAGTGAAATTTGCAAATTTCAAATTGCTATATCCAGATTGACGCGTCCCCAAAAATTCTCCAGGTCCACGTGTTGCAAGGTCAAGCTCTGCAAGCTTGAAGCCGTCATTAGTTGAAATCATTACCGCAAGGCGATTGTTTTCTGATGCTGATTCATCCTCAGGAATCAACAGGCAATATGACTCATGGTTGCTGCGGCCTACCCGGCCTCTTATTTGATGCAGTTGCGCCAAACCAAAGCGGTTTGCCCCTTCAATTAACACCATAGTGGCGGCTGGAATATCCACACCTACTTCAATTACTGTGGTGGTCACTAAAACATCGAATTCATGATTGCGGAAAGCCAGCATAACCTTTTCTTTTTCTGCGGGCTTTAACTTTCCGTGCATTAAGGCGATCTTTAAATCAGGGAATTCATCTTTTTTCAGACGTTCGTATTCATTAACCGCGGCACGAAACTGTTCTTCAAGTTCGGTTTCTATCAACGGATACACGATGAATGCCTGAAACCCCAATTTTACCTGTTCGCGAATGAGGTCATAAGCCAAACATCTTTGGCTCGGATTTAAAAGACGCGTATTGACTGGTATGCGACCTAAGGGCATTTCGGTGATTGTGGATACATCTAAATCGCCATATACCGTCAGAGCCAGCGAACGAGGAATTGGCGTGGCAGTCATGATCAATAAATGTGGATTTTTACCTTTGGCAAGTAGATTGGAGCGTTGTTCTACACCAAAACGATGTTGTTCGTCAATTACTGCAAGCTGCAGATTATTGAATTCCACAGGATCTTCCAGCAAGGCATGTGTACCAATGATCAATTTGATCTTCCCCTGTGCCAATTTTTCTAAAATTAAGATGCGTTCCTTGGAAGGGGTTGAACCTATCAGTAATGCAATCTCATCCGCTTGAAGAAGCTCGTCAGAAATTAATAAATCCGACAGTGTACGAAAATGCTGTTCTGCCAGAATTGAGGTGGGAGCCATGAAAGCTGCTTGTGCCTTTCCTTTGAGAATTGCCTGTATGGCAAATTTTGCCACAACTGTTTTGCCTGAACCGACATCTCCCTGAAGCAGACGATTCATTGGATGACCGGAGATTAAATCGTTAAGAACCGTTTGAATGGAAGATTCTTGATTCAAAGTCAGTGAAAATGGCAATTTGTCAAAGCTTTTCCGGATGCATTGATCGGACAAGGGAAAGACAGCTGCAGATAAGATCTCCCAATCCGATTTTTGCAGCAGCACACCTAATTGTAAAAAAAAGATCTCTTCAAAGGAAAAACGTTGGCGTGCTTTCGATAACGAATCATGCGAATCAGGGAAATGGATCTGAACGAACGCTTGGGATATATCGAAAATGCCTTCATTGTCAATAATTTCTTCGGGCAAATACTCTTTCATTCGAGCAGACCAGAATGGCAGGCATTGATGAATGATCCTGCGTATTTGGCGTTGGGATATCCCCGCGGTTAGGGGGTACATCGGAACAATGCGATTGGTATGCAATTGTTGGCTGTCTAAAGGTTCCCAATCGGGACTGTTCATTACCAGGCGACCGAGATAGATATCCACCTTTCCAGAAACGACAATTGAGGAACCTTTACGGAGTTGTGTGCTGAGATAGGGCTGGTTGAACCAAGATAATTTGATACCTCCACTGCCGTCGCTGAGATTAGCCTCTGTAATTGTAAGATTGCCTTTTTTGGAGGAACGCGTGAACAGATCATGCGTGATTGTACCGATAAGAGATACTTCATCTCCATAATTGAGTTGGCTGATTGTCTTCGTTTGGCTGAAATCTTGATAACGTCGTGGAAAGTATCGTAAAAGGTCGTAAATTATTTGAATGCCAAGTTTGTGGAAATATCGAAGGTTTTTTTCACCAATTCCACGTATGGATTGCACGGATGCATATAGGGCTCTATCTTGATGACAAATTTTCGGATGATCTGTACGTATTTCAGTAGAATTTGATTGAGCTTTATCAAGCAAAACGGATAGTTCTAAGCGATGACGGGCTGGATCATGCGCTATCCAGTACAAGCAGCGGTTAATGATGCTTTCTCTCATTTCAATCGGATAACGATGATACTTGCTAAATGCAAGCTCAAGTTCGTGGATATCCTGAACGTGAATGTCAATCAATGCGGAATTGACTTTAATAAAAGGTAAAAATTTTTCAAAACCCCCCGAAACAGCAGAATCAAGAAAACCTCTTTTCTTTTCCAAAGAGAGGATATTGGTCAGTGTTTGAATAAAATCCGGCATGCGGTTATTCTACTCCATGCCTTAATTTGTTCATTAAAAAAAAATTTTATTCAATAGACAAAATGAATTGATAATGCGGTTGCCCACCCTCATGCACTTCTATTTCATGTTCAGGATAAGACTTTTCGATAAATTCTGTAACATCAGTGACTTGATCCTGGCTGGTATTGCTACCGTAAAAAATTGTGATGTGCTCACGTTCTTCAGTGTGGGCTTTCTCGAGTAATTCTCCACAGGCTTTAATTAAAGATTTAGATGAAGATACTAATTCACCATTTAACAGAGCTATCACTTCACCTTTATTAACTTTTACTCCGTTCAACTCGATAGATCGTGTTGCAGTGGTAATTTCACCTGCCTCAACTTCATTCAATGACTCAATCATCTCGTTTGAAATATTTTCAAGGTCGCCATGCGGATTGAGCCTCAGGCAAGCAACCAATCCTTGAGGGATATTCTTGGTTGGTATTATGACAACTTGTTTTTCAGTTGATAATGATTTGGTGGCGTAGGCCGCCATAATAATATTCTTATTATTGGGCAAAACAATAATTTTATCCGTTGGCAAATCTTTAAATGACTGAAAAATATCATTGGTGCTGGGATTCATGGTTTGACCGCCGGGAATGATGCGTGAAACGCCAAGACTCTTGAATATCTTTGAGATGCCATCTCCAGGCGAGACTGCGATCACAGCGATTTGACCATCCTCGACAGAGTTTGAAAAATCCTCCGGATGATTTCCTGAGTGCATCTGTTCCAGCAGGTTTTCTATATAAACTTTTTGCACCGCACCATATTTATTAACCAATTCAATCGGTTCATATTTTTTGTCCGTTGGCACATGGATATGCATGCGATACATGTCATCACCTTCGCCGACCTGGATGGAAGTGCCGATGTGAGATAGATCTTCATAAAAGGCATCCAGGTTTAAATCCCCTTCAGGTTTGAAATCCACTACAATTTCAAAATCTTGCCCAGGTTCAATTTCGTCATGCATTTGCTGTAATTGCATGCTGTCCAGGTTTATAGGTGCCCGCTCAACCGCAACTTCTCCTATTTCAACTGCCTGGTGGGTTGCATGGCGATACATACCTTCAAGAATAATAAACAAACCTTTGCCGCCGGAATCTACCACACCAGCCTGTTTCAAGATTGGCAAAAGGTTGGGAGTATTTTTTACCGATATGTCAGCTTCCGAAAGGATGTTCTTGACCATAGGAATAAGGTCTGAATATTGTTGGCGTGCCTGGTCGGCTGCATTAGCCATATCCTTTGCCACAGTTAGGATGGTTCCTTCTACCGGACGTACAACTCCCTTATATGCCGTATTTCGGCTTTCAGCAAAAGCTTGCACTAAGAGATCGGCATCTAGACTGGGTTTTTCGTCAAGCGCTCGTGCAAAACCACGCAAGAGCTGTGAGAGGATTACACCAGAATTGCCACGCGCACCCATCAAGGCACCCTGAGAGATCAGATGTGCAATTCTCCCGATATTCTTTTCACTTGAATCAGCGATTTCGCTATATGCAGACTGCATTGTTAAAAACATGTTTGTCCCTGTATCACCATCCGGAACAGGAAAAACATTCAGTGAATTGACAACTTGTTGATGATTTCTTAGCCAGACTAGTGCAGCATAGAATAATCTTTTTAAATCCTGACCATTGATTGAATAAACAGCCTCATGTGTTGTTTGCTCCACCACGGGTGGATTGCTTTGCGTTTCTGCCATTAAATAAATACCTCAAACTGCAAGAATAATTTCAATCCATATCGCTTATACGCAATCCGCGTACGTGTACATTCACTCCGTTTACTGGTATGCCAACCATGTTTTCGATATTGAATTTGACTGTATTTGCCACGCTTTTTGCAACGGATGAAATGCGGGTGCCGTATTCAACGACAATATACATATCGATATCGATTACATCTCCATCGAAATGGACTATAACCCCCGCAGTGGGATTCTTAGAAAAAAGACGAGAAAAGCCGCGGGCAATGTTCTCAGTTGCAAGACCTACCACCCCATAGGATTCTAGAGCGGATTGGAACGCGATTGTTGCGATAGCATGATAGGAAATGGTAATACTGCCTAGATGTTTATTTTTTTCACTCATCATTTAGACCCTTTTTATATTAACCAATCTGCTTGTTATTCGTTACGGAATATGGTAAACTAATTCTTTGTTATTTACAAGATAGAGTTTCTTTTTAAGAAAGGATAGACATATGGCAAAGTGTGAAAAATGTGGTAAAACAACCACATTTGGACATAACCGCAGTTTTTCTATGCGGGCGACAAACCGCATGTTCAAACCCAACTTGCAAAAAGTCACAATTATGGAGAATGGCGTGTTGGTAAGCAAAGTTTTATGTGCTAAATGTATAAAGAGCCTTTCAAAAATTCGGTAGATTTTCATTTTGGTTGACCAATGAAATGGCTGTTTCATAAACAACAGCCATTTTTTTATTAATATCATCCTTTTAGGGTCTTTACTGCCTGTTCAATACCATCAGGATTGTTAAAAATAAAAGAACCAACAACCAGAATGTTGGCACCAGCGTTTTTAACCAGGGGTAAAGTCTCATTTGTAATGCCACCATCAACCTCGATCATGACATCTAGGTGTTCATTTTCAATTTTGGCAGATAAATCTCTAATTTTTTCCAATGTCTCAGGTATGAAAGACTGGCCGCCGAATCCTGGATTCACCGTCATAATCAATACGAAATCAACAATAGGTAAAACCGAATAGATGGATTGAATGGGAGTGCCGGGATTTACAACAATGCCTGCTTTCCTATTCATTTTGTGAATAATCTGAAGCGTTCTGTGGATATGTGGATTGCCTTCGATATGTACACTAATGTAATTGGAGCCTGCTTCGGAAAAAGCCTCAATGAATTGATCTGGATTGCTGATCATCAGATGCGTATCTATTGGAAGAGATGTCATTTTGCGACAAAGAGAAGCAATGTGCGGACCGAAAGAAATATTGGGCACAAAATGGCCATCCATGATGTCTAGATGGAGCCAATCCACACCCGCTTTTTCTGAAGTTTGGATTTGCTTACCAAGATCTGTAAAATCTGCATTTAGAATTGATGCGGAGATGAGAGTTTTCATATCTTTGCTTATCTATTGATTGAAAAAAATATATAGATCCAAAATGGGATCAATCCACCAGCCAAGATCAATGCCAGAAAGCTAAGTAGGATTGTTGACCAGTTGAATGTGTTTTGCTTGGAATTTGCATTATGTTGGAGAAGGAGGTCTTTTTTATGGGGATTTTTATTTGAAGTATATGATTTTTCAAAATGTAGATCCAAAGAATTCAAAGCTTTGATGAAAGTATTGCCATCGGAAAAACGATCATCCGGATTTTTCGAGATCGATTTAAGAATGAAATCGTTCAACGTGTCAGGCAGAGATCGATTTTTAAATTTTGGCGGAATAGGCTTGCTTTCTCGATGCATACGTGCCAATTCGAGTGAGTCTTCAGCTTTGAAAGGTAAATCGCCGGTGAATAACTCATATGCAATAATACCCAGGGAATAAATATCGGTTGCAGGAGAGGGCGGCAATCCTTTGGCTTGTTCGGGAGAAAAGTAATAAGGAGAGCCCCAAACGACATCATAGCGTTCGTCACGAGAGATCGTGTCCATCGCACGCGCAATCCCAAAATCAGCTATTTTTAAGACACCGATAGCTGAAACGAGCATATTCTGTGGTTTGACGTCACAATGTACGAAACCCGAGCGGTGCGCATAGCCCAATCCTTTGCCCGCTTGGATTAAAAAATACAAAGATCTTTTCATATTGAGAACTTTTTCATTGACCATGAAGGTTTTTAAATCAGTTCCCTCTACAAATTCCATGACAATATACAATCGTTCTGCATCAATGCCAAAATCATAGGTTGTGACGATGTTTGGGTGGGATAGTTTTGCGCTTGCTTTTGCCTCAGACCGAAAACTATTCTGGAATTCCTGATTATCTGAAAAATCTCTGCGCAGCACTTTTAGTGCAACTTTTCTTTCTAAGAGTAGATCTTGGGCGAGATAAATAACTGCCATACCACCGGATGCGATTGTTCGATGGATCTGGTAGCGATTATTAATAATTGGAAAAGAGGATGTAAAATCATCCATGAATAAAGATTATAACATCTTGATTTTTTCGAATTTGATTATGCGGAGCGATGATAGAGAAAATAAAGCAAATCATAAACCTACCAGTGATTATCAGCGCGATAATTCTTGCGTTTCTTTTAAGCTGCTTATTATTGGCATTTCAAGCTGCAGTGGTTCCAAATGTGCAATTTCCAGAGAATGTTAAAGCCGTTGTTGAGGTGATCCCAGCTGCATTGGAATTAGAAATTGATCAGGAAATTCCAATGAATACCGGAAATAGTGACCTCAAATTCGATGGAATGATTACAAGTGGAAGTATCGTGAAGGTAAGCGGAACCGGACAGGATGGTTTACGTATGCGCGTGGACCCAGGAACCGATCAAAAGGTCTTATACCTGGCACAAGAAAATGAATTTTTTAAAGTGATCGAAGGACCGCAGATCAGTGATCAACTGATTTGGTGGAAAATTCAAGCATTAGAAGATTCTAAAAGAATTGGATGGTCAGTGCAGGATTATCTGATTGAAACTCAACCATAACAAGGAAAAATCGAATCTGCAGGATTTGAAAAATTCAAGAAGTCAGCAAGGTTTGACGGATGACTTCATTGATTGAATCAACCAAGATGAATTGCATTGAATCTTTTACCTCTTCTGGCAACTCGTCAAGGTCAACCTCATTCTCCTTGGGTAAAAATACAATCTTTAACCCTGCACGATGGGCAGCCAGCATCTTTTCTTTGATTCCTCCAACTGGAAGTACCTGACCTCGTAAAGTGATTTCGCCAGTCATTCCAACGCAGGCATCTAAAGATTTTCCAAGGAAAAGAGAAGCCAGAGCAGTGGCGATAGTTATTCCAGCTGAAGGACCATCCTTAGGCTGTGCACCAGCGGGCACATGGATGTGAATGTCTCTCTTCTGAAGCGATTGCGGATTAATACCAAATTCTTGAACATGAGAACGCAGATATGAAAAAGCAGCAGTTGCGGATTCCTTCATTACGTCACCCAGCGAGCCGGTAATGATGAATTTATTCTCTCCGGGCATGCTGGTAGCTTCAATAAACAAAACTTGTCCACCTACTGGTGTCCAGGCTAAGCCAGTGGCGACACCGGGAATGGAAGTCCTCTTGAGGATTTCATCAACAGGTTTAAATTTCGCTTTCCCAAGCATTTCCCGAATGTATTTTTTGGAAATAGAGCGGATGCGTTTATTATCTTTCTCACGCAGCGTTACAACTTTGCGGCAAACCGAACCAATTTCCCGTTCAAGATTTCGAACTCCTGATTCGCGCGTGTAAGAGCGGATGATTTCACAAATGGCTTCATCTTTGAAGTTTAACTCATTAACAAGCAGGCCATTTTCACGCAGCTGGCGAGGAATAAGATAACCTCTGGCAATCTCTCGTTTCTCGCTTTCAGTGTAACCGGATATTTGAATGATCTCCATGCGGTCAAGCAGAGGTGCCGGGATGGTATCCAGTTGATTGGCTGTAGTGATAAACATAACCTGTGATAGATTGAACGCAACTTCAAGGTAATTATCACGGAATTCAAAGTTTTGTTCCGGATCAAGTACTTCCAATAGGGCAGACGCAGGATCTCCATGATAATCAAATGTCAATTTATCAATTTCGTCCAGCATAAAAATGGGATTGTTGGATTCAACACGCCTTAGAGATTGAATGATACGGCCGGGCATTGCTCCGATGTATGTGCGGCGATGACCGCGGATTTCTGCTTCGTCTCGAATGCCGCCTAGCGAGGTGCGCACGAACTTACGGTTGAGGGCTTTTGCTATAGATTGCCCCAGTGATGTTTTACCCACACCAGGTGGACCCACAAAACATAATATGATGCCCTCGCGCTCCTTGCGGATATCATCCTTGGATTTAATCCGCGACAATTCTTCCTTGCGTTCCAACTTCAGTTTGCGTACCGCTAGATATTCGATGATGCGTGATTTGACATCATTCAGGCCATAGTGATCATAGTCAAGCACCTTGCGGGCGTTCGTGATATCTAAAACTTCTTCAGTGCTGCTCGACCAGGGCAGGGAGACAAGCCAATCCAGATAAGTGCGGATCACGCCATATTCAGCTGCGGCAGCTGGCAGGCGTTCCAATCGTTCTAATTCCAACAATGCCTGTTTTTCGGCTTCTTCAGGCATGACAGCGCCCTTGATCTTCGCACGAAATTCTTCCACTTCCGCCGATTGCGCGTCTTCTTCCCCCAATTCTTTGCGAATTGCTTTGAGCTGCTCGCGCAGGAAATATTCACGCTGAAACTTATCAATCTCCTCACGCGCTTCATTTTGGATCTTTTTACCCAGATCCAGTACTTCGCCCTCCTTGGTTAGAATTCCTACTAGCAGGCGCAATTTGTCCGCAGTGGCATCCAGATCTAGAATCATTTGAGATTGCAGCAGTTCCATGCGCTGCAGATTGGCGATATTGTATGCAATCTGAAGTGGATCCTGCAGGCTGTTGATAGTTGCTACAAGTTCGCGCGGGATGGAAGGGATCATTTCAGCGATAGCCACAAATTGATCACGTACATTGCGGGTGAGTGCTTCGATGTTCAAACCTTTATCGGTGACTTCAGGTGCAGAAACTATTTCTGCTTTAATGTAGGGTTTTTCTTGAAGATAGCGTTTGATTTTAAAGCGAGCTACCCCTTGCACCAATAGACGTATCGTGCCATCTGGTGCGCGAAAGAGTCGGTGTATGATGGCGGCGGTGCCAAAATCAAAGAGATCTGCAGATGTTGGATTTTCCTCATCACTATTGCGTGAGGTTATCAACCCAATCCAGCGGTCTGAGGAGACCGCTTCATCTACCAGCTTGATCGAACGCGGTTGACCGATGGTCAATGGTACGGCTGTTTGCGGATATACCACCAGTCCGCGCAATGGAAGAATGGGAAGACTGGAAGGAAATTCCACACTGTCTTCGGAGGATTTTTCAATCACATTGCCTGATGATTCATCCTCTGGTTTTTCGGAAGAAACACCATTGGCATTATCTTTCAGATCGAAATTCATCAACATCTCATTAAATTCTTGTTCGCCGTGAATCATCCATTCCACGATTTCACGAATATCAATATTCCATCTTCGAGCGGGCATATTTCAGAAATTCCTTGTGTTTAGGATTGTTCAACTTTGATATTCACCGGCAGTGCTTTAGGGAGTTCAATGATTAAAAAACCATTATGGTAGTTTGCACTGACATGTTCTAAATCAATATCATGCGGAATTTCCACGCTGGAACTGAATTCGCCATAAGGAATTTCCAAACGGTGGAAGGCTCCATCTGGATTGACCAGAGGACGGTTGCCATAGATCATAACTGAATTTTCTTCCATACTGATCTTCAATTCCTCCTCAGCCATGCCGGCGATCTCTACTTTGATGATATAAGCCTGAGGTGTTTCAAACAAATCTGTAGCGGGATGCCAAGCATGCGGCTGAACGCGCAGCTTGATATTAAGGAACGAGGTAGAAACCTTGATGACGCCATGTTTGGTACTATTTTGAGGATCAGAATCCATTACAATTCCTGCTTATTTCTTATCTAAAAGAGAACGTGCTTCATGCAACACAGCTTGGTAATTTGGCTGGTTGCCCAGGCTGGACATATAATCAGCATAGCGCAATATTTCCTGCTGGTCTACAACGAAAACTGCGCGACGCAGGATGCGGGCTTCGATGATCTGGCAGGCATATTTTTGACCGAAATCCATGTTTTTGTGGTCAGATAATAGCAGCAACCGATCGACACCTGTCGCACCGCACCAGCGAGCTTGGGCAAAAGGTAAATCGGCGCTGATCATGATGATAGCAATTTCGGAACCAAGATTGGCGGCTTCCTGGTTGAAGCGCCGTGTTTCCAAATCACACACGGATGTATCCAGAGAGGGCAGCGAGGCGATGATGCGCACTTTGCCATGCGTGGTTTCAAGCGCAGAAATTTCTTCCCAATTCAGGTTGACTGCACGGAATTCAGGTGCTGGGTTGCCGGATTTTAGGTCCATCCCAAAAACAGAGACAGGTTTGTCCTGGAATTGCAGAATGCCTTTTTGTTCGATCATAGGTATTTCTCTTTTTTTATCTCTATATGATATTAACTGAAAATATGCTAAAAGTGTATATGTTATTTGTAAAAAATTTCTTTTGCATCATGCTAAAACAAAATTTCGAGATGGGTAGAATGAATTTATGAAAATATTAATTAAATTAATAAGGAGGATAATCATGATAAAAAAAAATGTTCAGAGTATTATACTGAATTCATTAATGCTACTAATAAATTAGTCGAAGCGACAAAAAAATTCAGCAAATTCCAACCAAAAGAAATCGTAAATGGAGAAGAATTACCAAGATATTCATTTGAAGAAATGAAAAATGCATTAGACGAAGAGATTGCTGCTAAGAAAGAATATTTTAGAGCAATGAAAGAGTATAAAGATTGTATAGATGGGAAAATTGGCGATTAGAGAAAAGCATTCAAATAAATATTTAGCGCCCTCGGTGGGATTCGAACCCACAACCGCCGGATTAGAAGTCCGATGCGCTGTCCAATTGCGCTACGAGGGCATGTTTAGACGGGGAAATTATAACTTGAATTCCAAGCACTCAGCTTTGCTGCAGGATACGGATGCCTTTGTAAACCTGCGGACCGGTCAGGGTAACAAGCACAGTCTGGGATGGACGCTTGACCATTTCGCTTAATTGCGCCGGGGTGAGTGCTTGGTTGCCATTTGCAAGGAAAATGCGGAAGATCTTGGCGATCAGAGGCATGTTGTCATCAATGAAATCAGATTGTTTGGCGCAATGATTCATCAGTTCGAACAGGATGCCATCTACTTGCCTGACCTCAGCTGTTTCAGAATCCACGGCGTCAATGATGACTTTTTCAGTTTGGTCTTTAAATATCTGCTGGTGTTTTTCGCATAAATAGCCTTGTAAAAAAATGCGCCAGTTGGCGTCATTCTCCTGCCACCAATCGAAATCGATATGGAAAGGAGTATCCACCGAAGGGCGGACCAGGCTGGAGCGTTTCGGTGTTTCGCTCATACCTCAAGATTCCTTTTCTGCTAACCGGAAGTACAGATCACCTAGATGGGTAATGGAAGGCTGGTTAAGCAAGTGATACAAGATTAGGCTGGGTGGACATCGGCGGACAACATTCACAGCAGCATACAACTCCTGAGCGTGCACCTGGCCTTGCGGGTTGAGTTTAGAAAGTTCGCGTGTGATACGCACAACTGTTTTTATGAGGGACTCTTTTTCATAGATGCGATTTTGCCAGATTTCATCAACAGCAGAGGGATCTGGAATGGCGATCGCCATGCGCTCATTGAAATCTGCACTAATGTTCTGCTTCAACATTGCGAAGACAATACCGCGGTCAGACCCGATCAAAACCGTCTTGAGCCATTCCTTGTTCTGACGGCTTTTGTTGTAGCGTAATAGGATTTGACCGGGTTTTTCACTCTTGCGAACCTTCACCAAGCTGCCGGGGATTAGCTCATGTTCAGCGTACCATTCCGATAAACCAGAAATGTAATTGTTGTTCCTGACAACCCATCCACCAAAGCTTTTCTGGGTGAGTTCATCTAGAAATGAAAAGTTAACGCGAGGCGCTTCGTGTGCGGTGGGAAATAGCTTTCGTAGGGAGTTAGATAGCGGTAGTGTTCCAGCGCGCCAGTGAGGGTAGATCAAACTGATGGAAATTTCCTGATGTTCATCTCGCGAAGAATCCCAGCATTCTAGTTCATCATAAAGATTGCCTTCAAAAAGCTCAAGATATTCCTGCAAACCTTCACGCGGGTAATCCTGTGGGGTATATTTTAAATAATCTGGTATCTGCTTAACATCTTCAGGTTCCATTTCGTGCAGAAACCACAATGTCTCACCAGCTGGTCCCACCTCATCAAAGCGTTTATCCTCCTGGAGCGCTAAATCAAATGAGAATTCTAATAGCTTTTCATCCACATCAGTGGATAATTCCACCTGTCGTATTAAATCTGCTACGCTGAGCGGACCACCGTGAGCTTCCTCCAGTACGGCTTCCGCTAAATTTAGATGACCCATGCTGATATCCACTAGCAGTGAGCGGGGGAACCAACAGCCAGCAATTTTTACCAGGTCTGGATTAGATTTCAGTGCTGCAGATAAACGATCTCGTATAAAGCTACCGTATTGTTGAAGTACATTTTCGGGCACAATGTTGGGATCATCTTTTGCAGTATCCAAGTAGTGGTTCAAAGGATGATCAGCTATGTTGCTAGCGAAGTAGACTGTTTTTTCCGAATCCATCTTGACCTCGATAACTTTGAGATCAGAATACTCAGGATTGAAACCATTACGCACTGCAGTAACCTGCCCAGATTGCATATCAAAAGATGGGAATAATAGCTTATCACCGGTGGAATACAGTTCTTTTGGCAGGTAGATTCTGCCAAGTGCTGATGTCTGTTTTTGAATTGAATCCAACTGCTGATCAATACGTTGTTTGACCAGAGCGATTAAAAGTTCATCTGTAGTAAGAGGCGTTGCTTTGTCAAGCAAAAAATTATAAATAAATTCAATATCTGAGGGAATAATATTAAAATCCGTCCAGTAAGATCCGTTCAATTTAACAAATGCGATCATCAAAAAACTAAAAGTCCCTTTCCAAACGTTTTTATTATACTTTAGCTATGGATAGGTATTCTCAATCCAATCGAAAGGATCCACAGGAATGCCATTGACCCATATATCCCAGTGTAGATGTGGGCCAGTAACGCGGCCGGTGTTACCAATAATACCGATGAGCTGGCCGGGTTGAACTGTGTCGCCGGTATTCACATGAAATTCTTTTAAATGCGCATAGCCACTATAAACACCTTGTCCATGATCTATAAAAATTGTATTTCCCCTAATATTTGTTTGACCAGCATAACTTATCTTTCCTGCTGCAGGAGCATATACATTTAAATTTACCAAAAGCACTAAGAAATCTAATCCACCGTGATATCCATTATATTGACCATTGTTATAAGAACGTCGATTTCCAAAAAGGGAAGTGAATCCAATGGTATTGTCACTAAGTGATCCATCAACTGGAAAACGAAAAGGACCTTCCCACAAACGATTCAAAGTTATTGGATAAATAATTTGAGAAATCTGTTGATTCTCTTTATCAATTGTCATTAAATCTATTGTGGTTTGTTCGACAGTCAGGGTTTCATTGAGGTAGTTGCCTGAATTTAGAAGTACCATTTGTTCAGTGCTGAATGAAGAACCATCAGCAAACTGCCCGTTGAGCTTGAGGGATAGTAAACCTGGTTGCGCCATAGCATGAATTCCCTGTAGGGCATAATAGTAATCATTGGTATCATCATGGAAAAAATTCAAATTGTATTCGCCAAGCATACCGCCAAGGTTAACCGGCTGAGAGCTATTAAGGCGGATGACTGTTGTATGCCCCTGGACTAAAGGCAGGGGCAATAATTCGATATCGGAGATCGAATCTGAAACAGGAGAATGAAATATCTGCCTGTTCTCGGAAAAGAAAAAGAGCAATTCACCAGGTAATGGATTAATTAATCCGATAAATTGGTTGATTTGACTGAGATACCATGGATTCAGGTCATTGATCAATGATGCTTCAAGCAAGGATTCTTGCGATTTTAAGGTAATTGAATTATTTAACTCTTTTGAAGCTTCGCCTTCTGGCAATATGAGGTTCGAGCCTACATAAAGTTCCACTGGACTAGTGACATCATTGAGGATCATGAAACTTTCAAGATTAATATGATTTTGTCGCAGGAGGGAATTAAGAGACTCACCGATTTGAACTGGGCGGGTGTTCAAGATTCCGCTGATGCCCTCAATACCCGGAATGACAAGTTGAGTTCCCTCTGAGATTAAATTTGAGTCAACGATATTATTTGCAATAATCAGATCGTTAACAGAAATTCTAAATCTATCTGCAATTTCAGTAAGATTTTCTCCTGGTTGAACGATATAGACTGGAACATTGGGGTCTGATTGCGCGTGAATTGTTTTTATTGATGACAATAAAAACATTAAAGCTATAATAGTGCTGACGATTTTTTTTGACATGCAAGCAATCTAAAATATGAATTATTGCATAATGCAAATTAACCAAATAAGTTTACCATAATGAAAAAAATGAAGATTACTACCTGGAATATCAACGGCATTCGCGCAGCAATGGGTAAAAATGTCTTAGATTGGATCAATGAGAACCATGCTGATGTTGTCTGCTTGCAGGAGATTAAAGCCAAGCAAGACCAGATCGATGTACAAAAAATCCAAGACTTTGGATATCAGTGTGTCTGTAATCCTGCTGAGAGACCAGGATACAGCGGTACAGCCAATCTATTTTTTATAGAACCATTAGAAATCATATTTGGAATGGGAAACGAGCAGTTTGATAATGAGGGGCGAATAATTCGTTTTTCATATGAAAATTTTGAATTATTCAACATCTACTTTCCAAATGGAGGGGAAGGAAACAAGCGCGTACCCTATAAATTAGATTTTTACGCTGCATTATTGGATCTCTGTGATCAGTTGAAGCAGGCGAAAAAGCAGATCATTATCACAGGTGATTTTAATACGGCGCATAAGGAAATTGATCTGAGGAATCCCAAAGAAAATGAAAAAAATACGGGATTTCTGCCAGAAGAACGAGCATGGATTGATCAATTCCTGGAGCATGGTTTCATTGATGCCTATCGGGTTTTGCATCCAGAGGAGGTGCAATACACCTGGTGGACATATCGCTTCAATGCTCGTCTAAAGAACATCGGGTGGCGCTTAGATTATTACCTTGTGACAGAAGGAGTTATGTCGCTCGTACAGGATGTGATAATTCATTCGGATGTGTTGGGATCAGATCATTGTCCAGTAACACTAATATTACACGATTGAATTTGAGAAAGAGAGATTATTTGAAAAATCGAATCATCATTGTTGATGACCATGAAATTGTACGTATCGGCATGCGCAGTCTGCTGGAACAGTATCCGCAATTTGAAGTGATTGCTGAGGCTGGAAATGCCAAAGATGCAATTAATCAAGTGGAAGTGTATCACCCAGAAATCGTGCTGATGGATATCCGCTTGCCAGGTAAATCGGGCATAGAAGCTTGTGAAGAGATCAGACGCATCTCGCCTGACACAAAAGTGATCATGTTGACATCGTATGCTGAAGATGAAATGCTTTTCTCTGCCATCAAGGCAGGGGCTTCAGGATACGTCTTAAAACAGATTGATTCTGATGGATTAATTAAATCTATCGAAGCAGTAGCCCGCGGAGAGGCGTCGCTGGATCCAGCTGTTACGCAAAGAGTGTTTCAGGAAGTGCGCAAGGCGGTTAAGGATGAGGAAGCTGCATCTTTTGTTAATCTCAGCCAGCAGGAAAAAATGGTGTTGAAACTGGTGTCAGAAGGAAAAACCAACCGTGAAATTGCCCAGATGCTCTATTTAGGGGAAGGAACAGTACGTAACTATGTCAGCAGCATTCTCTCAAAATTAGGTGTCAGCAACCGAGCTGAAGCAGCAGCATATGCTGTCGAACATAATTTGAAAGATTACCTGTAAACAAGATTGCATTAAAAACCAAGGATTACCCAGAGCTTGGGACCGAAAACTATCAAACCGACAACAACGGCGCAAGCTGCGCTGGCTAAAACCGATGCGGCACCAATATCCTTGGCGCGTTTTGCTAGATCATGTTTTTCAGGACTAGCAAGATCAACTACTGATTCCATGGCAGTATTGAATAATTCGGATACTATCACCATTGTGATGGTCAAAATTAAGATAGCAAATTCGATTAAATTTACATGCAAAAATATTCCACACAAGGTGACGATCAGACCAATATAAAAATGCAAACGCAAATTTCTTTCAGTATGAAGAGCCGATCTAAATCCAGCGAAGGCATTACTGAAGGCTGAACGAAAACCTTTATTATGATTTCTTTTAATACAGGTCATTTAGTTTGAATCATTTGAATGATGTTTTCCTGCAAAGGCAGCATCACAGCTTCATCCTGTTCTTTTTCGTGATCATAACCTGCTAAATGCAGGATGCCATGCACAATCAGCAGACATAATTCTCTTTGTGGATTTTGATCCAATTCTCTAGCTTGCTCTATTATTTTTTCTCCAGAGAGCACTATATCACCCAGGTATAGCCTGTTAGTTTCTGGATCAACATGGTTATACGAAAAGGTAAGAACATCGGTGGGAGAATCAACGTGACGGTAATTATTGTTTAACTCTTGAGTCTTAATGTTTGTTTCGAGCACAACACCTATTTCGCAAGGGGATAACCCCAGATAATCTAATGTTTTTTCTGCAATTGAATAAACCAGGGTTTTAGAAAAATCGTTCTGATATTCAGGATTAGCTTGATAATGAATCAAGTTTGACACAGCTACTCCTCAGCTCCCGATGGTTTTTGTGATTCTTCTTCGAATTCAGGATACTTTATTCGCTGGTGGTAGCTGTTCTGGAAGGTTTTTGTGAAAGATTGACCGATCAACTGCAGATCTTTTAACGTTAGATCGGTATGAGAAAGATATCCCCTATCCAAATATGATTTGATAGCTTTTTCGACGATTTCTTGAATCTCTTCTACTATTTTTGGCGATTCAGCACGAACGCGTGCCTCACAGCCATCTGCCAGCATTAATAAGGCAGTTTCCTTTGATGTTGGATTCGGTCCAGGATATCGGAACAATTCTGCATCCACCTTATCCACATTTCCAATTTTTTCAACTGCTTGGTTATACTGATAACGGGTTAGAGTGGTAGCATGATGCTCGCTGATAAAGGCTTGAATTTGAGGCGGTAATCGATATTCCTGCGCTAGCTTTATGCCATCTTCAACATGCTTTATTATAGTAGAGGAGGAAATAACCGGATCTAGCTGGTCGTGTGTATTGATTTGGTTGGTGGGTTGGTTTTCTATGAAGAACAAAGGATTTTTTAATTTCCCAATATCATGATACAAAGCTCCTACGTGGATAAGCAGTGCATCGCTATTGATCAATTTGGCTGCTTGTTCTGCCAAATTAGATACCTGGAGACTGTGCTGATACGTACCCGGGGCTTTTAATAATAATTCCTGCAATAGAGGGTGGTCAGGACGTGCCAAATCCATTAATTGTAGAGCAGTAGTTTTTCCGGTTAATAGAGACAAAAGATATTGAAAAATCAAGGTCAAACTGATGGAAGCGAATCCATTGATGAAGGAAGCACCGATGAGTGTTCCCGCCCCAGTAAGATCTAAAAAAGAATTCAACAGACGATAAGACAGGATGAGAGCGCTGCCACTCAGCGCAATGATTAAACCAGATAAAAAAAAGATCGTTATCCGTCTCCCCCGACCAAGCACAAATATCGCCAGTAGTGTGGGAATGAAATAAAAAATCGCCAAATCAACCGAATTAGATTCATTGTATGCAGTCAGAATGCACAAGGAGATTGAGAAAACAAGACCCGTTTCATAGTCATACAAACTGGAAATTGTCATACCAAATGCGGCAATTGGAAAAAGATAAGGCAAAATCGTGTGATTCGGAATGATTAATTTTCCTGTAAAAAGGAAAATTAAAAAAAGAACGATGATAACGGCTAAATCCTGTATCTTTTTCCCCGAAGTTTGACGAATACGGTGGATATACACACTATTGAATGAAATCATTACCAGGGTTAGCAAACCCGCGGAGAGATAATCAATTAATCGATTCCTGGGTTGGGTATATCCTAATTCTTGCAAAGCTTCCCACGAAAGGGCATCGATCACATCACCACTATTGATAATGGTTTCTCCGGCTGTATAAGTTATTTTCACCGGTTCCACCGCAGCACGTGCTGATTCAATTGCCGCAGCTGTATTTTCATGGCTGAAAAGGCTGGTAGCAGTAATTAATTGTGTAACAATTGCATTGATGACGGCTGTTTCATCTTCATTAAAATCAAAGCTTATCTGCGTGGATAGGTTTCTCTGAATTGCAGAAATCTGGTCCTCGCGAATTGAATTGCGCATCACATTTTCCAATAAACCAAGACATTCTTCCTGAATAGCATTCCAATGTTCCTCATCCAATCCAAGCAACATTTCAGCATTGGATTTTGTTAAGGACAAATCTGAAATTCTCTGTAAGTCGTTGATACGCTGATCTGTTGATGCATAAGGATCTTCTCTAATTGCGCTGATGTAATTCAATATCACACGTAATTTCTCTACTTGTTTGCGTGTAATCGAAGGATCGGCTGCAAGGTAAACAGGCTGTACTGACTTTTCGGCTTCTTGACGTGCAGTTTCCGTGAGAATTTCACTCTGATAATTAAAGGAACGTGGCGCATGAATATCCTGAAAAGCAACATTGCCGATTTTCAGTTGAGATGTGGCTTGACGAAGGGAGATTGGTAAAACAAGGATTAGAAAAATCACCAGCGCCAGCAATGCCAGCGAGGCGAAATAAAAAAATTTGCTCCGCATGAAGAAATTCTCGATCTTTTGAGATAGCATGGGTATTTCTATTGAGGGTTTAGCATTTCCTTAACTAATTTGCTGATGCGGTCATTCGAAGCTCTCCCGGCTGTTTGTTCGATGGCAATTTTCATAACCATGCCCATCTCCTTGATGCTTTGCGCACCGGTATCCTCAATAATCTTTTGCACCAATTGGCGCAATTCAGAATCAGTGAGCTCCTTGGGTAGAAAACTCTTCAGATAGTCAATTTCATTTTTGACAGGTGGTATCATCTCCATACGACCAGCTTTTTCAGCTTCGTGGATGGTCTCTTCTTTGGTTTTAATCTCTTTTTGTAGAATGGAAAAAACTGAAAGATCATCTAACTCTTTACCTGCCTCGACCTCCGCGAGTTTAATCGACGATAATGCCATTCGCAAGGCGTTACGCCGCATTTCATCCTTTTCTCTCATTGATTGTTTGAGAGCATCCTCAAGTGTGTTTTTAACACCCATTTTTCCTCACTTATCTATATAAAACATCAATCAACTCTGTTCTAATTCTATCAGCAGTTTGAATGATGTCAGTGCAACTTCGACCATTTTTTCATCCGGTTCGCGAGTAGTCAATCGTTGCAACAGAAGATTAGGAGTAGTAATGAGATGCACGAAAGGATTTTCGAGGTGATTGCCCAACCAGCGTATCACTTCATAGGAAATCATGGAAAGAAAAGGAATCAGTAGGATTCTGGAAATGACCCTGATTCCTAATGGCATTGGTCCAAGTATTGAAAATATGAGAATTGACAATACAACCAATGTTAACAAAAACGAAGTTCCGCAGCGTGGATGCGCTAAAGGATATTTTAAAACATTCTCAACTGTTAAATCTATTCCATCCTCAAAAGCATTAATTGTCTTATGTTCAGCACCATGATAAGCGAATACCCGCGCGATATCTGCAGCTTTTCCCACCAACCAAATATATCCCACCAGAACGAATAACCGGATAATTCCTTCAAGGATATTTGTTATAAAAGCAGAGAGAGAGGCTAATCTATTAATTAGTTCAGCAATAAGAGTAGGCAAAATAAAAAATAAACCGATTGCCAATGTGATTGAAACAACCAATGTAAAAAATAATCCTACCCCTTCAATTTTCTCCTCTTCCTCAGATTGCAGGTTAGCAGAAAGCGTGATGTATTTCATTCCAAGAACCATTGAATCCCACAAAATTGCCAGACCTCTGAAAAAAGGTAAGCGTGCCCATTGGCTGGCAAAGATACCAGATAGTTTTTCATGGTGATTGACTATACTGCCATCCGGTTTGCGCATAGCTGCAACGGCATATCCGCGGCCTCGCATGAGCACTCCTTCAATCAATGCTTGTCCGCCATAGTGGGGCATTTTTGATTCTGCCATTATCAGTCTCAGCATTCCAATGAAACACGATAGAAAAAGTCAATTACGGTTTCGATTCCAAGTACAAAAAGGTCCAAGTTGAAATGTTCATTGGGACTGTGTACGCGATCTTCTGGAATGCTAAAGCCACTCAGGACACTTTCAATTCCCAAAATAGTCTGAAAATGAGAGACGATTGGAATGCTACCACCCTCTCGTTTAAAAACTGGCTTCTTACCCCAAATTCTTTCAAGTGACTGCGAAAAGCAGTGTGTGGCATAGAAATCCATTTCCGTGATACAAGCGGGATCGCTTGCTAATTGTTTCAGATCCCAACTGATCTGCTGCGGTGCATTATCTTGGAGGTACTGACTTAATTGCTCATAAACTTTGCCAGGTGTTTGATGCGGGACTAACCGCATGGAAAGTTTGGCAAATGCTTTTGCCGGGATCACTGTTTTTGGTCCTTCTCCAGTATACCCTCCCCAAATACCATTGACGTCTAAAGTTGGGCGCGCACCAAGGCGTTCCACGTTGCTGAATCCTGCTTCTCCGAAAATTTCTTTTGCTCCTGTTTGTTCAATGTAAAAACTATCGGGATTATCAAGTTCATTCAAAGAAACCCTTTCAGATTCACCCAAGGGCATGACATCATCATAAAAACCTGGCAGAAGAATTTGCCCAGATCCATCTTTCATTCCCGCGATCAATTTACAGAGTGCGTGGATTGGATTGAACACAACACCCCCAAACATTCCAGAATGAAGGTCGTGCGCAGGCCCGATAATAGTGATTTCAAAGTACGCTAAGCCACGTAATCCATAAACAATAGTAGGTCTATCCTTTGCGATCATACCGGCATCAAGGTTTAACACAAAATCACTGTTCAGCAAATCTTTATATTTCTCCAACAGAGGACGAATGCTCGGTGAACCGATTTCTTCTTCACCTTCAAAAAAGAATTTTAAATTAACAGGTAGTGGTCCAAAGGAAAGAATTGATTGAATTGCTGCTAGTGCAACCATGATTTGCCCCTTCATGTCAGATGATCCTCGGGCATAGATAACATTCTTTTTCACGATTGGTTCAAAAGGATCGTGCTCCCATTCAGCAATTGGATCAGGGGGTTGTACGTCATAATGTCCATAAATTAACACTGTTGGTTTTTCCGGTCCAGCTTGATTGATATGACCATAAACAACCGGATGGCGACTGGTTTTTAATATTTGCACATCTGATGCACCAAGCGATTGCAGGTAATCCGAAAGCCATTTGGCGCCTTTTTCCAACTCATTTTTGAAATTCGAGTCAGAAGAGATTGTTTGAATTCGCAAAAAATCCTTTAGGGATTCGACAAAATCATCTTTATGTTTTTTAGAATATGAAACAGCATTTAGGATATTGTTTTCCATTTTGGATCTCCCAACGATGATTGAAAGTAGTATATTGTAATGCAAACATTGCGAGTATTCTTAGATGCGTATGCTAAAATCCTTATTATGAATATCATGGATTAAAGAAATGATTATAAAAAATGCGAAGATTATTACAATGGGCTCGCCGAATCAGATTATCGAAAACAGCGTAATTGTCATTGGTACGGATGGGAGAATAGAATCTATATCCAACGACGAAAAAAATGAACAAAATATTAATAAAGATAAACAAGTTTTGGATGCAAATGGTCAATATCTGTTGCCAGGTGGAATTTGCGCCCACACACATTTTTATGGAGCTTTCTCGCGTGGCATGTATATCCCCGGAGAAGCTCCGGATGCATTCCCAAACATATTAGAGAAATTATGGTGGAAGCTAGACAAATCATTAGATCAAGAAGCTAATTATTATTCCGCGTTGGTTTGTCTATTAGACGCAATCCGCAATGGAACGACATGTTTGATAGATCATCACGCATCGCCAAATTCGATCACAGGCAGTTTGGATATTTTAGCGCAGGCTGTAAACCAAGCGGGTATTAGAGCTTCTCTCTGTTATGAAGTGACGGACCGTGATGGAAAAGAGAAATCCAAAGAGGGGATTGAAGAAAACATTCGTTTTCTCGAGGAAGTAAGAAGTGGCAAGCCCGGAAAAAATATTTCCGCATTGTTTGGGTTGCACGCAAGCTTAACTTTGGAAGATGAAACATTAATAAAGGTAAGAGAATCATGCCCAGAGAACTCGGGGTTTCATATTCACGCTGCAGAACACGTTATCGATGAATATGACAGTATAAAAAAAAGCGGTAAGCGAGTGATTGAACGGCTGTATCATCATGGAATACTTGGGGAAAATACTATCGTAGCGCATGGAGTATTTATTGATGCCAAAGAAATAAACCTCTTGGCAGAATCTAAGAGTTGGCTGACCCATCAGCCCAGGTCAAACATGAATAACGCGGTTGGCTTGCCGGATGTAGAATCTATGCTGAATACAGGTGTTAAAGTCTGCTTGGGAAATGATGGATTCTCCAACTCCATGTGGGAGGAATGGAAGGCAGCCTATCTGGCACATAAGTTGAACAATCGCGATCCGCGCCGCATGCCGGCGGATAAAATTTATCAAATGGCGATCGTCAATAATCGCAACCTGGTTAAGCAAATTTTTGGTGGTTTGGAAGTTGGAGAAATAAAAGAAGGAGCACCTGCGGATCTAATCCTAGTTGATTACCAACCTTTTACGGAAATGAGTACAGAAAACTTTCCGTGGCATGTGATTTTTGGTTTCCAGGATGGTATGGTAACAACTACTATAGTTGACGGAAAAATCCTTATGCAAAATCGCAAGATCAACACCATAGACGAGAAGAGTATCATCAAAGAAGCGAAGAACATATCAAAGTCAGTTTGGAAAAAATATCATGCATCTTTTTAAATAAAAGTGAAGAGGACTTGGAAGACAAAAAAGTGGATAAAATGGAAAACCCAGAAGAGATTAAAGAAACCATTGCCATAATTGGAGGTACAGGTAAGGAAGGTCAAGGGTTGGCTTATCGTTGGGTAAGAGTAGGCTTCCCAGTCATCATTGGATCACGTCAAGTTGAAAAGGCGAAAGAGGCAGTAAATAAATTAAAGAACAATTTGAACCAGCAAGAAGCAAGTCTTCTCTCAGGTGATGAAAACAGCCGAGCAGTAAAACAGGCTGAAATTGCTGTACTGACTGTTCCATATCAATTTCATCAAGAAATACTCAGCGCCTTGAAAAATACATTAAAAGGAAAATTTTTAGTTGATGTAACTGTCCCTCTGGTTCCTCCAAAAGTATCAACTGTCCAAATACCTCCAGAAGGGAGCGCTGCTCTGCAAGCACAAAAAATTTTAGGTGAGGGGGTTTCAGTTATTTCAGCTTTTCAAAATATTTCCTTCGAATTATTGCTTTCTGATAAAACCATAGAATGTGACGTTCTTGTTTGTGGAAAAGATGCTGATAGTCGAAGAATAGGATTAAAATTGGTTAAAGCTGCCGGGCTGCAAGGTTGGGATGCAGGACCATTGGAAAATTCAATAGTCGCTGAAGGTTTTACTTCTGTTTTAATTCGCATCAACAAACAAACAGGCACCCGTTCTGCAGGTATCAAGATAACTGGAGTACCCAGATCGTCATTCTAAAGCACAATGGAATTAATTCTCCGCCAAATCAAGACTATCCCAATCATCAGGGCTGGCGATAATGTAGCCGAAATCATCCTTAAAGTTATTGAGAAACAAAATATACGGATTGCTAATGATGACATACTGGTAATCACTTCGAAAATTGTCTCAAAAGCAGAAAATCGATTCGTAAGTTTAGAAGAAATTCAACCCTCAGAAAGAGCTTTTCGCTTGGCAGAAATTTGTAAAAAAGATGCTCGCTTGGTAGAAATCATACTTTCCGAAAGCAAATCTGTCATTCGCTGCGTAAAAGATACCTTGATAGTTGAACATCGCCTTGGTTTTATTTGTGCTAATGCGGGTGTAGATCATTCAAATGTTGGGTTAAATATCAAGAAGGGATCAAAAACGTATCTCCTGCTTCCGAAGAATCCGGACGCTTCGGCAAAAATGATCCAAGAATATTTTAGAATTCATAAAAATGTCAAAATCGGTGTGATGATCATTGATTCCCATGGTAGGGCTTGGAGGAAAGGGGTAGTAGGTTTGATGATTGGAACTGCAGGTGTGCCGGCGTTGATTGATATGCGAGGCAACCAAGATATGTTTGGGACAAAATTGCGCATAACTCAAATCGCTGCTGCAGATGAACTTGCTGCATCTGCATCTCTTATGATGGGGCAAGCTGCTGAAAGTGTTCCGGCGATCCACGTACGTGGATTTCCCTATCAGCTGAGAGACTCGAAGTTTACCGAAATCCTAAGACCGGAACGAAAGGATTTGTTTCGATAAAATGAAAATTGCAGCATTAGCTGGCGGTGTTGGGGGAGCCAAGCTGGCGCAAGGACTATCTCAAATTTTGAAAGAAGAAGAATTTTCTGTCATTGTGAACAGCGGTGATGATTTTTATCATTATGGCTTATATATTTGCCCTGATTTTGACACAGTCTGTTATACCTTGGCGGGATTCGCCAATCGAACAACTGGATGGGGAATTCAAGATGATACATTCATTACTTTGAAAGCATTACAGGATTATGGTTTTCAAGATTGGTTTAAATTAGGGGATAAAGACCTGGCAACGCATTTAGAAAGGACTCGCCTGCTTAGAGAGGGCAAAACACTGACAGAAATCGCATTGTACCTTGAAAGAATCTGGAAGCTTAAACATACAGTTCTGCCGATGACAAATATTCAAGTTCCAACTTTTATTGATACAATCGAGTTGGGATTAATCCCCTTTCAAGAATATTTCGTAAAATATCACTTCCAACCCAGAGTAAAAAGAATTGTATTCAAGAACCAAGAAAATTCTATAGCCACATCTCAGGTTCTTAAGGCACTCACAGAATCACAAGTAGTGGTTCTTTGTCCATCTAACCCATTTGTGAGCATTGATCCTATTCTTTCGTTACCCGGTGTAAAAGGAATCCTTGAAAATAAATTTGTCTTGGCAGTTTCACCCCTCATTGCAGGAAAAGCAGTAAAGGGTCCCCTGGATAAAATGTGCGATGAACTTGGAATTGACCCAAATCCTGTTTCGATTGCGGAACATTATTCAAAGATAATCAAGGCAATCTTTGTTGATCAACAAGATGAATGCTATGCATTAGACTTATATCAATCAGGTATAATCGTTCAAGTAACGGATATTTTTATGCCCAACACAAGCCATCGAATACGTTTGGCTGAAGAGATTTTAAAATTTTTGGAAATAAGCAGATAAATAGCCAACATGTCGCTCTGGGCGATAATTCCAATAAAACCTCTGCGCCGTGGTAAATCACGATTGGCTACGGTGTTATCTGAAGAAGAACGTAAGATACTAAACCAAAATCTTTTAGTCAAAACGATAAAATGCTTAAATGAGGTCAATGAAATTGATCAAATCCTGGTTGTCAGCTATGACCCGAATGCTTTGATGATCAGTAGAGAATATGGCGTGAGAACGATTCAAGAGGGACGTCACACGAATATCAACAACGCCTTAAGAAAAGGCACTTTGGCCGCACAAGCATTTAAAGTGTCTTCAATTTTAATTCTTCCAGCTGATCTGCCTTATATTGACTCTCATGCTGTACAAGGACTGCTCTCAAGATTGAGCCAGCCGCCTGAAATAGTCATTGCACCTGATCGAAAAATGAATGGCACCAATGCATTGCTGATGCAGCCAATCGGAATTTTGGATTATGACTTTGGTCAATGGTCTTTTCGCAAGCATATAGAACAAGCCGAAAGAAAAAAAATCCGAGTTGAAATATATAATAATGAGAAACTTGCGTTTGATTTGGATGAACCAGAAGATTGGTTAACCATGAAAGAAAAAGACAACTCGCAATTTGATTTATCAATTATT
This sequence comes from uncultured Pelolinea sp., assembly GCA_964451805.1. Lineage (GTDB taxonomy): Bacteria > Chloroflexota > Anaerolineae > Anaerolineales > Anaerolineaceae > Pelolinea. The sequence continues at coordinate 37,266 of CAYVJI010000002.1, forward strand.
GGAAACGTGTAACCAGGAGGTGAAGGATGAAAGAACGTGTGGCTTTATACTTACAAGATGCGCACAACTTGCGTGATGGTTTAGATTATGTGCATTATGCAGAAAAAAAAGGATTTGAAGCAGTTTGGCAGGCAGAAAGTCGTTTGGTGCGCGATGCTATTGTGCCGATGGCTGCTTATGCCGCTGTAACAGAGAAAATAAAAGTAGGTTCAGGGGTGATTAATAATTGGACTCGCAATATTGGTCTTTTGGCATCGACCTTTCTCACATTGGACGACCTTGCTCCAAACCGTATCATTTGCGGAATTGGTGCATGGTGGGATCCTTTAGCAAAAAATGTCGGCATAACGCGAAAAAAACCATTAACCGCTATGAAAGAAACAGTTGCTGTGCTAAAACAGCTGCTGGCAATGCAACGAGTGACATTCCATGGTGAATTTATTCATGTGGAAGGAATAGAATTGGATGTAGTACATGGAAGAAAAGAACCACGAAATGTCCCAGTTTTTATCGGAGCAACCGGGGATAACATGATGGAGATGGCTGGTGAAATATCTGATGGAGTAGTATTGAATTACTGCGTACCACCCGAATACAATCACAAGGCGCTCGAACTGTTAAGCAGAGGTGCAAAAAAATCCAATAGAACTATAGAAGAAATTGATCGCCCACAGTTGGTAGTTTGCTCAGTTGATCAAGACCATAACAAGGCTATTGATACTACTCGTGAGTTATTAACTCAATACCTCGCACAACAACCACATATTGCAAAGGCATCTGGCGTTTCTCATGATGTGGTTGAAGAGATCCAAGCTATATTGGGATGGCCGGCTACACATGAGCAGATTCAAAAAGCCAAGCATCTTGTTCCAGAAGAACTGATACATCGCATAACAGCTTCAGGAACGCCTGCTGAAGCAAAAATGAAAGTAAAAGAATATATCAAGAATGGCTGTACATGTCCGATATTATACCCAGTTGGTGGTGATGTGCGCCTCTTGATAGATACTTTTTCTCAAAACTAAAAAAAGCTAACACTGAAAAATGAGATTGCCAACATACATAATTGGACATGTGAACCCAGATATGGACTCGATTGCAGCTGCAATCGGTTATACCTGGCTTATAAAAGAACGGGATTCAGCTGATGTGCTGGCTGCACGTTCGGGAGTGATCAATCAACAAACCGCTTGGGTTTTAGAATTTTTAGGCTTGGAGACTCCACTATTATTATCTGATGCATCACCGCGTTTTGAAGTTGTTGCCAGAAGGTTCGATACCGTATTACGATCACAACCATTAAGTGAGGCGTGGTCAATTGCTAGTCGGACAGGAGGGGTTGCGCCGGTCATCAATGAGGATGAAACACCCTTTGGTATGATCACGGGCAATAGTCTATTTGATTTTATCAATCAAATGGCTGGTCCAGACCCGGAAAAAATTGACGCGACTATCAAGGATATTTTGGATTTTCCCTGTGAGCAAGCTGCAGATACCAGCATTGAAAAGTTCAATAAAAATACCAGAATTAGAGATTTAATTAAAAAAGCATTGCGTGAAGAAGACAACGAATTCTGGATTGTTGATGACCAGGGAAAATATTTTGGAATAGCAAGGCAGCGTGATCTATTGAATCCTCCTAGAATAAAATTAATTTTAGTGGATCATAACGAAGCCCAACAATCAATTGCATCTTTGGAAGAGGCAGAGTTGATCGAGATACTTGATCATCACCGCTTAGGAAATCCACCCACTAACAGCCCCATTAAGTTTACGGTTGAACCAGTTGGCAGCACATCGACTTTAGTTACTGAAAGGATCGTAGAAGCGGGATTGGCTCCACCGATAGAAATAGCCGCGCTCTTAATGGCAGGAATTATTTCGGACACACTGAATTTAATTTCTCCCACGACTACCCTTAGAGATCATCAGGCTTTAAAAAGGTTAAGCAGATGGGCATTCTCATCAACATCGAAGATTAAATTAGATACTGTGGCATCATTTGCAGAAAAGATTCTGGCTGCTGGTTCGGGTTTGGGTACACGACCAAAAAATGAAATAATTAACGGCGACATAAAATCCTATACAACTGGGAACTATCAATTTTCTATTTCTCAAGTGGAAGTGACTGATTTGTATGAACTAGATGAACATCTTGAGAAATTGGCAGATGCTTTAAGGATCTTTCGTGAAAGCAAGGGATTAGATTTTTCAGTATTAATGGTCACTGATGTCGTCAGAGGATCCAGCCGTTTGTTGCTAGAAAATCCTCCCGCAATACTCAAAGATCTTCCTTTTCGACACGCTCAAGATGGAACGCTAATCGGGGAAGACCTTGTGTCAAGGAAGAAGCAATTAGTACCAGCAATATTAAGCCTATTGGAAGGATAATCTTACAATATGAGTGGAAGAATGTGGGAGAAATATTACACCGTCAGCAGTGTTGAGGAAGTATTAAAGATTCTAGACAAAGAAGGTTCTTCAGCAAAGATCATTGCCGGAGGAACTGATTTGGTGTTGGAATTAAAGAAGAAAATGCATTCATCTATTGATACATTAATAGATATTAATAGAATTGAGGATTTGGATTTCGTGAGTGAGAGGGATGGAATAATTTACATAGGTCCAAATGTAACTCACAACAAATGCATCGTTGAAAAAATTCTGTTAGATAACGCTATGCCATTGGTTAAAGCAGCACATTCCATCGGAGCTCCGCAAATACGCAATGTAGGCACGGTTTTGGGAAATTTAATTACAGCATCTCCAGCGAACGACACTATCCCGCCTCTTATTGCGTTGGATGCAAGCTTGACGCTCAGATCTGTAAAAGAAGAACGAATTGTGAAATTATCAGAATTTTATTCAGGCGTAAGAAGGACCTGCCTGCGGGATAATGAAATGGTCGTTGACGTTCATTTTAATAAGATGAGCAGCAACCAACGGGGAAGTTTTAATAAATACCTTTTAAGACAAACACATGCTATATCTGTCGCAAATACTGCAGTGATATTAACCTTTGATGATGAAAAAATTATCGATGCGCGCATAGCGCTAGGAGCGGTTGCGCCGACAATCATACGGGCTTCCAAAGCCGAAGCATATTTGATTGGGAAAAAACTCAATTCAGAATCTATTCAACAAGCTGCAATTCTTGCTGGTGAAAGCGCAGAACCAATTACTGATGTTCGCGCAACTTTGAAATATCGTAACCATATCATATCAATTTTAGTAGAACAAGCACTGCATGATATATATACAGGTAAATGGAAAGATTTTCCAATAAATCCAATCCTTCTATGGGGTAGAAAGCATGAATTCTTCAAACCAATTTCCGAGTCTTTTCTTCACGATCGGGAGTCACCCATCCATACTTCAATAAATGGAAAGAGTTACATTATCCAAAATGGACAAAATAATACTTTAGCAAACTTGATTCGTAAGGAGGCTCACCTCACCGGTACAAAAATTGGTTGCGGTGAAGGTGAATGTGGCGCTTGTACGGTTTACATGAATGAATTGCCCGTTTTTAGCTGTCTCATTCCTGCACCGCGTGCCCATCAGTGTGAAATATCTACAATTGAAGGTGTTGCTACAGAGGGACGGTTGCATCCAGTGCAGCAAGCCTTTATTGATGAAGGTGCAGTGCAGTGTGGCTTTTGCACACCCGGATTCGTTATGTCAGCCATTAAACTTCTTGAAGAAAAACCATCACCGCGTATTGAGGATATAAAACAAGGATTAGCTGGAAATCTTTGTCGCTGTACTGGGTATTACAGCATAATATCTGCAGTGGAAAAAGCTGCCCACATGATCCAATCAGAGAAAAAAACTGGAGGTTCAGCATGAGAGAGAATCTGATCGGAAAATCAATCCCAAGAATTGATGTAAAAAACAAAGTAACCGGAAATGCTCTCTATCCAGGAGATTTTTCCAAATCTAATCAAACGTACATGAAGGTTGTTTTTGCGGAAAAAGCCCATGCAATCATAAAAAAAATTGATGTTGAGGAAGCAAAAAAACTACCTGGCGTGATAATGGTTCTAACTGCAAAAGACGTACCGTGTAATGAGTATGGATTGATGAAAAAGGATCAACCTGTTTTATGCGGACCAGGTTCTGGGGCGATTAATGCCGACCGTGTTCGTTTCGTTGGCGATCAAGTTGCGCTGATTATCGCAGAGAATGAAGAAGTTGCAGAAAATGCTGCGGCTTTAATCTCAATATCATATGAAGACTTACCTGTTGTCACTAATACAGAGGATGCATTAAAAACCGATTCAATTTTGTTGCATCCAGATCTAGGGTCTAATGAATTATGCCAATTCCACATTCGGTATGGAGATATTCAGAAAGGATACGATCAATCCGATGTAATTGTAGAAAGCGATTACGAGACGCCTGTTCAAGAACATGCATATTTACAGCCAGAATCGGGATTAGCATATATCGATGAACAAGGATGTGTTACTGTCATCGTTGCAGGACAGTGGGTTCATGAGGATCGCGAGCAAATAGCACACGCGCTTAATATGCCCGAAGAAAAAATCCGTGTAATCTATCCTGCCATTGGTGGGGCGTTTGGCGGACGGGAAGATATGTCGGTTCAAATTGTTTTAGCTTTAGCGGCATACAAACTTTACGAAGCAGGAATAAATCGTCCAGTAAAAACAGAATGGAGTAGAAGAGAATCGATCATTGGGCATCATAAGAGACATGCCTATAAAATACATACCAAATGGGGGGCATCAAAAGAAGGCAAGATTAAAGCAATAGAAGCACAAATTATTGCAGATGGCGGCGCATACATGTATACCTCAAATAAAGTACTTGCCAATGCAACATTAATGATTACCGGCCCATACTATGTTCCAAACGCCTGCATCGATTCAAAAGCAGTAGCAACCAACAATATCCCCGGTGGGGCATTTCGAGGATTTGGAGGACCACAAGCTTGTTTTGCTGCAGAAATGCAAATGAATAAATTGGCGCAAAAATTAAACATGGACCCCGTTAAATTCAGGTTGATCAATACAATCAAAGAAGGACAGGAAACCGTAGTGCGTTCTCCTTTGCCAGAAGGAATCAGCATAGATCACGCCATCCAAGAATGCGCACAAGCAGCTGGTTGGAAGAAGGAGAAAGACGAATGGACTGCGCCACAAAAACAAATTGATCCCACTGATCAGAATGTATTAAAAGGATTAGGTTTTGCCGCTGGATTTAAAAACGTCGGATTCTCTTTTGGCGCCCCCGAGAAGTGCTGGGCAGGAATCAAGATTATTGGGGAAGCGACAATAGAAAAAATAATATTGAAACATGCGGGCGCAGATGTTGGGCAAGGCGCACATTCAGTATTTGTGCAGCTTGCTGCAGATTTATTTAATGTATCAATCAACCAAGTTGAATTGATTGCTTCAGATACCGCTAAAACCGGCAATTCAGGCAGTGCTTCAGCATCCCGGATGACTTTTATGGCAGGAAACGCAATCCTAGGAGCTGCGAAAATCGCAAAAGAAAAATGGGAGAATGAAGAAAGACCCGTAGAAATTGAATACACTTATCGACCTCCAGCTACAACTCCTTTTGATCCAATAGACGGGTCCTGTAAGCCTAATTTTTGCTATGGCTATGTAGCAGATGCGGTTGAAGTGAGTGTAAATAAGAGAACTGGAAAAGTACTGATCGACAAGATTTATTGCGCAGATGATGTTGGTAGAGCAATTAACCCTCAGCAAGTAAAAGGTCAAATCGAGGGAGCGCTCGTACAGGCAAGCGGATATGCTGTATTGGAAAATTTTGTTCAAGAAAACGGTATGGTAAAGACAGACAGCCTGTCAACCTATTTAATACCAACTATTATGGATATTCCAGAAAAAATTGACACGATCATTCTAGAAGATATAAATCCGATTGGACCTCTTGGAGCGGTTGGAGTAGGAGAGATGTCATTTTTGCCATTTGCTCCCGCAGTGCTTTCTGCTATCCATGATGCTACTGGACATTGGTTCAATAAATTTCCTTTGAACGAAGAGAGAGTGCTAGAAGGTTTAGGTGCCGCAAAGAAAAGCTGAAATTGCTGCTCTCATTATGGCAGCTGGCGAATCACGAAGGATGAATACTCCCAAACAGCTGCTTCAATGGGGAAAGAAATCATTAATTGAACACATTATTGACATTGCGCGTCAGTCCAGTGTAGATTCCATCGTTGTGATAATCGGGAGCAACGCCGAAAAAGTTAAATTGGTGTTAAGGCATTATCATGACATTAGGGTGATATACAACCCTAACTGGCGGAATGGTTTAGGGAGTTCGATCCAACTGGGAATTAAGAGCATCGCAGGTAACACACAAGGGGCGTTGATTCTTCTGGCGGATCAGCCCTTTGTCGAATCGAAATTGATAGACATCATGATCGATCGTTTTAAAAAATCATCCGCTTCAATTATTGCACCGAGAATCAATGAAATGCAGAGCAATCCTGTATTATTCAGATGCGATTTGTTTAACGAACTTAATGGGATAAAAGGAGATCGCGGAGCGAAAGAATTGTTATCAAGATATTCTGTGGAATGGATTAAGTGGCAAGATAATAGACTGGCATTAGATATTGACTCTCAAGGAGATTATCAGAAAGCGATATCGCTCGATAAAGAATGATGCATTAAGTCGATTCTCCATATAAAAAAATGCTCAGTTGCTGTAAAGCTTCTTCTTCATATTCCTCTGGAACATAGATTTCCACTTCACCTAGGGGAACAGTTGTGAAGCCATACGCTTTGCCAACGCTTTCTTCAAAGTCATACACAGGAATGCCAAAGGATTCGAGATAGTTTTTTATCAATTGAGAGTCCAGGTAGCCCTCTGCTTTCCAGACCAGACGTAATTTTTCATGTTTCATGATGAAAATTCCTCTCAAACTTTCTTTTTAAACGCTGTTTGCGTAAGAGAATAGGCTTACCTTCTTTAGTTTTTGCTTGTTTGAATTTGAGTAATGAAAGCGCTTTGTCTACCCAATACAAGGCCTTTTGATAATCCTTCTTTTGATGTTCATAGTATTTTGCTAATTCAACACAGGATATAAGATCATCTCGTACAGCTGCTTGTTCAAAATGTGCCATAGATTCCTCCCACCGTTTCTGTTTTTTTAATGAGAACGCGTAATTCTTTGAAGCTGATTTGTGAACATCATCCGGTAATCCATTTTGCAACCCTGATTGAAAAAAAGTATCCGATTGTTCCCATAAACCCAACTTCGAAAACAGATAGCCAATAGATACGCTATCTCGGCTGTCCAATGCCGATGCAGGAAGATTTTGGGCCAGCAAATCGTTCATATAGAATAGGATCGCTACCAACGAAAGCACATCCATTTCATTATGATAGAACACGCCCTTCAATGGCTGGGCATCTCCAGATTCAATATAATCGTAGTATAGCTGCGGTACAAGCCATCCTGGAATTTCATCGCTGGTTCGCTGAAAGCCAAGGATTTCATGTTCAATATCGGATAATTTTCTGGATTCAAGTCTCATCTTCCATACACTGCGAGCAGCATGCAGTAAATCGAGATGTTCAATATCGTTCAAACGATGCGGTATTTTGTTGAGGATGAACCGGTTTTTTAGCATTGGTATGTCGAAAGCTTTTCCGTTATAACTGATGAAGACGCTGTTTGGGGAGAGATTTTGATCAAAGATGCTTAAAAATGTTTTTTCATCAATAGGGTGCTCAAGAAACAACTGTGTCATGGAGAGAGCATTATCTTTCCATTGCGCAAATCCGATGAGAAACACAAATGTTCCTGTTCCAGTGTTAAGGCTGGAAGTTTCTGTATCAATGAAGAATAAATCAGATGGTTTTGTTGTTTTTTCTCTTTTAAGAAACATTGATAAGCAATTGAGGTTCTTATCCGATTCAATGACCACCTGACCGTGCTTGTATCCGGAAGGATACTTTTTATCTACAAAAAAAACACACCCTTTGGACTCATTGATCCAACTTCCATCCACTACTTGTGCAAGGTTGACTATTTTGCCGTCGCTTTTCGTTAGATTGCTGGCTTTTTCAATCTTTAAGCCCATGCTTTGGAGTTTTGTTAGTAGATCATTCATTTTAAAATAATCGTTTGATTAATTCTAACGTAGCTTCCTTGCCACCAATCCCATTTTCTCCTGCTGGTCCAATACAGGCTGGGCAGCCATCTTTGCAGTCACAGGCAAGAATAACATCGAGGCAACTTTTTATTACTTGATCGGTTTTGTTGAACAAATCTGCAGATAATCCAATCCCACCGGGATACTGGTCGTAAATACAAACTAAAGGCAATTTACGGTTATAACGAGAAATTGGATCGACAAAATAGCCGATATCATGCTGGTCACACATCAGGAACAAGGAAGAGATATGTGAAAAAAGAAACGCGAAACCACTAAGACCGCTGCGCATTCTCAAATTTTGTTCAGCAGCTTTGTGGCAGCAGAAACAGAGAGTTGTTAAATTCTTTTCTTGATTGGCTTCTTGCTTATTTCTAAACCTCCTGAATGGAATTTTGTGGTGAACATGCAGATTGCTAGAGGAAAATTCATGACCGCATACCTGGCAGCGGAATTGATCTCTTTTTAATATCGAATCTCTGATAATGTTCCAGTCGGACCCATAATAATTTGCATCGTTATCCCATTTCTGCAAAGCACGTATTTGTGTAATCATATCTTCCGAAAACTTCAAGACCAAACCGCAGGTTACTAATTCAACTTCAGGCATTTCTAATTCATATTGATTGAGAATTTCGCGGGTTTGCCAGTCGATCTTTTTATATCCAACCACTGATTGGATCACTCGAACTTCGCTGAAATCTAAAGAATAATTTTGATAGGATTTTTGTTTTAACAAGTCTAAAAATTCTACTTGTGAAGAATTAATTGGTTCAGTAAAATAAGCGGAATCCTGCTTTCTAAGTAGAGCTTCACAGTCATCGAAATTGAGTTCTTTCACATAGAAATTTTCACCATTATGGAAGTAAATTGCGCCAGGATGGACGGTTCTGGAAGCATTTTGAAAATCTACTTCTCCAATAACCTCGCGAGAATTTGTGCCTTCCAGAATAAGACTGATTGCGTGACCGCTGATATTTCTCAAAGAGACACTTTGGGAGGGGTATTGATCAGACATCCAATAATATAATTTAGATCTTTGGGATGCCTGAGAAAGTTGGACTAATGCATCTAAATATGGTTTGATGATTGTTGGCGATAGTCTACCAAAACCTTCGTTTTCTTCAAATGGAAGCTCGTATAAAGCGCACCGTAGATGGTTGAGAAGTAAGAGGGCATTATCCGGATCAACCAACGCGCTCTCAGGATTTTTACCCTGAATGAATTCAGGATGGCGAATAATGTACTGATCGATCGGTGAAGAGGAGGCAATCAGTAACGAAAGGGAAGGTCGGTGTCTACGCCCGGCACGTCCCGACTGCTGCATGAAACTGGCGATTGAACCGGGATAACCCATCAATACAACTGCATCCACACCTCCCATATCAATGCCCAATTCAAGCGCATTGGTGGAAATTATCGTTGATATCAGACCTTCTCGCAAACCAGATTCAATCTCTCTCCGTTCACGGGCAAGATATCCGCTACGATAGCCATTTATTTCTGGTTGCCTTTCATCAGACAGAATTTCCTGCAGCTGCTTTAGAGTGAACTCAACAGTTTTTCTTGAGCGAGCGAAGAAAATTGTTTGAACAGAGTACTGCAATAACAGTTGCGCCAGATCAATGCTCTGATCGATCAGGCTGCGCCGCATTCCCAATTCTGCATTAATCACAGGAGGATTGATGAAGAAATAATGCCGATCTGGTTGAGGAGAACCGTCTTCATCGATCAATTCAAATTCTTCCTCTACAATTTTTTTTGCCAAATCGATGGGATTATTTATAGTTGCAGAGGACAGTATGAATTGTGGTTGCGATTCATAAAAACTGAGTATTCTTTTAAGGCGGCGTATTACATTAGCAATATGGGATCCAAATATGCCTCGATATGTATGCGCCTCGTCGATTACCACGAATCTCAGTTGTCGAAAGAAACTCTCCCAGCTCGCATGGTGGGGAAGCAAACCGATATGCAGCATATCAGGGTTCGTGAGAAGAATGCTGATTGCGTTGCGCATAGAGATTCGTCGTGACGTTTTTGTATCCCCATCATAAATACCAGTTTTGATAATTCGTGACTCTCCGAAAGAAGAATCACGGGACACAAACTGGATGATTTCATTGATCTTTATAGATTGATCCTCTGTTAAAGCTTTGGTTGGGAAAAGATAAAGCGCTGTAATATCCCGATTTTTAATCAGTGCATCCAAAACAGTTGCATCTGGCATTGATATAAGCGAGTTAAAAACAGGCAGGTTATAACAAAGGGTTTTACCGCTAGATGTACCCGTTGCGATGATGATGTTCTTCTTCTCGCGAATAGCTTTATAACTCTTGCTTTGGTGTGCATAGAGATTTTCAATACCAGCAAATTCTAAATATTTTTCTAGCAATGGCGATAAATCATTTGGGAATTTCGTGAATATCGCATCCTTTTGAGATTTGTGCCAATAAGAAGTGACTAAATCGGAAAAATTCCCTGATAGGAATTGCTCGATTATTGACGTTATTGGATTGTTTTTATCGGTCATATTTTCTATTTTATGATTAACATGATAACTTAAAAAATCAGAAATCGCTGTTAAATTCACTATAATTCATGAGAATAAATGAAAGCAGAATTCAGTATGGAGGCACTTATGAAAGCATCAAAGTACAAGTGGCTGGTGGTATCAATATTCTTCGTTTTCATGCTGCTGCATCAAACGGATAAACTGCTGATCAATCCCCTGGCAGCCCAGATTTACAATGAATGGAATTTAACCGATACCCAGTGGGGAACAATTTCCACCGCTGCATTGGTGGTTGGAGCATTTTTTTACCCATTGTGGGGATTCTTGTATGATCGATACGCACGTAGCAAGCTGCTGGCATTGGCGTCTTTTATTTGGGGTGCGACTACCTGGATGAGTGCAATCGCGCCCAATTACAATTGGTTTCTAACTACACGAGCATCCACTGGAGTGGACGATTCAAGCTATCCCGGTCTATATAGTTTGATAGCGGATTATTTTTCTCCTCAATCTCGCGGCAAGATTTACGGATTACTGCAATTGACACAACCTTTGGGATACATGGCTGGTTTAATCCTCGCAACAACTTTAGCTGTTTCCATGGGATGGCGCAATATATTCTTCATAACAGGCGGATTAGGCATTGTCCTTGCTGTTATCATGTTTTTTGGTGTGAAAGATGTCCCTCGCGGAAAAAGTGAACCGGAATTTGAAAATCTGGAGGAAGTGGGAAACTATCGCTTCGAATGGGCAAAAGTAAAAGATGTGGTAAGAAAAAAGAGTCTGATTCTGATGTATTTGCAAGGATTCTTCGGTGTTTTCCCATGGAATGCGATCACCGCTTTTATTTTCATCTATTTGGCTGAAGAACGTGGTTATCTAGAATCAGAAGTCCTTTTTACAATGGCTCCGGCAATATTGATCCTGGCTTTGGGATATCCCATAGGTGGTGCTTTGGGGGATTATTTTTTTAGAAAAACCAAAAAAGGGCGTGTTCTGGTGGCTATGGTTGGCGTTTTAGTTGGAGCTTTCTTGCTGTATATCACGCTGAACATTCCCCAAGAAAATAAATGGCTATTTGGAATACTATTGGCTTTTACAGCTCTCTTTATTCCCATAGCATCGCCAAATGTTACCTCAACTGTCAATGATGTAGCTCTGCCTGAAATTCGCAGCACAGCGATGGCTATACAATACTTCATTGAATCCAGTGGAGCAGCCCTTTCGCCACTAATGACTGGAGTTCTGGCGGATGCCTTAAGACGAGCCAATAACCATAGCCCACGCGGTACTGCTATTCTATTGATTTGCATCAGTACCTGGATCCTGTGTGGTTTATTCTTTTACCTAACCTCTAGAATCATAAGCGGTGATATCAATCGATTGCATGATCAATTAGGGCAGAGAGCTGGGAAAATTAAACATTCATAAAATACTTAAAGCATCCACTATCAATGGGATCTAATAAGTATTGATTGTGGCTAGCATGAACGCATAAATTTCAACGGGTCAATTGATTAAAAAATTGACCGACTACTATCGAAGCAGGCTTGTTGTATATTGAACTAGAGTGATCTTGAACCGCAACAATCGGATTGTAATCTTCCGAGACGATACCATAGATCCAACTTCTTTGAATGGATTCCTCAAGGAATGCTTGATAAATTAATGCTTGTTCTTCCAGATCAACTCGTGAAAAATGATCAGTGCTGGTAAATAATAGATCCTGGCAGGCAAGACCGTAATCTGCGCAATTCGTAGCGCTGCCATCCATTGATGGGAAGTCAATTCCAAGGATGATAGGTTTTTGATGAATTGCGTATAGTTTATATATTTCTTTATCAAGAATGGAAGAAAAATTAGATTTCAATTCCTCAAGTGCTGGTGAGTTAGTTTCTGCAATAGCAGATGAAAACTCTAAATAAATCGCGTCTACTTGTGAAAGAAACGCAGGAGATTTATCAAGATTCGTTGAATAGGGCAGGGCAAAGAACAATTGACCACTGAAATGCGCGCGAATCTGATCAATGATTTCTCCCCAGTTATTATTCGCATCTGAGGTAACACTGGAAGGAGTGCCATCTGGAAAAGAGCCATTCGGAAAAGATGGTGCTATTGAACTTCCGCCGATCATCAGTGTTTGTATGCCATTGCGTTCGGCAAAATCAGCAAAATTTAGAATAAAACGCTGGTATTCTGCAAGCCAATCCTGCCACCACTGATAGGACTGACTGATGGAATTCCAATAATCATTGGGGTTAATAAGATACCGGGGTTGTGGGAAAAGTGCACTTGCCAACTCCAATTCATCCGCGTGACTTTTTGCCTTGCGTAAGTCTTCAGAAAGCCAATCAGTTCCAATCTGTAAATTGAAATGATCATCTGATGAGAAACTCCAGGTAGGAGTGAAAATCACCATGTTGGCGCCATTCGTGGCTGCTTCTGAAAAATCCCATTGTGCGGAATGGATACTTGACGCTTTGATCTTTTCATCCATTTCAATTGCTTTAATGTAAATATTATGCGAAGGAGGAATGGAGATGGACTGCATATTAGGACCCAATGAACTTAACCCCACCCAAGCCTCTATATCATATTCCACTACGGATGCGGTTTCATTCAAATTCAATTGGTATCCTGTTGCTTGATCACCTGTTGTCAATGCATCATCTGCTAAACCGCATTGGTAATTGCGACAGATCCGAAATTGCATATTCTGCATATACTCTTGTGGACTGAAGAGCGTGAAAAACCAAGAAGTTGGGTTGGTTTTTACCATTGGCAATGGCTCCATCCATGTATATGGATTGAATTGGATCGTAACGATATCATTTGAGGGGGTATTGCTTGGTACATTGACATTAAATTGGATTGGCTGGTTTCCCTGTGAAAACCAGGTGGAAATGATTTGATTGACTTTTAAATTCTTGCTGGGAACAATTAACTGTCTGGTTCTAAAACTGCCATCAGCGGCATGTTCTGCGTTGATGAATCCGTCTCCTAATGAGAATTTGTAGCGTAAATCAAAACCTTCGGGTAGATCAAGCGTGAGCGTATATTCTCGCTCATTCTTTTTATTCAAGGTAGGTGCTGAAGAAGCCAGGATGCTGATGCCACCCCTTTGTTCCCCAAAGGTGTTCCCATACGAGTATAAGTTTGTTATCAAACGCATTTCGCCCAGAGTTGGTTCGCTGCTGGGCACTTGGACATTGAAAGTCACATTCACTCTCTTGGCTGGCTGCATGCCAAAGGAAGCAGGTGTAATGGAATTTTCTGCAATCATTGCAGCTTGCTGAAATGATACATAATCACCATCAGGGTGGATTGCCACCAAATTGAACTCTCCAACAGGTATGTTCTGGAGTTCATAATACCCATCAGTTGTGGTCACAGTTTGCTGTCCATTGATAAATACAATAATGTCGGCTAAAGGAGCATCATTGCTTTGGTCATAAATAAATCCGCTAATTTCCCCCATCTTTCCTTGATAGCGGTTTGAATCCCAGCCTGAGATGAAATCATGCACGATAGCAGCTTTTTTGATAATGGTTGTTCGATAAAGCATGGATTTTCCAAGAGAATCGTGCTCAATCTGGTTGCCAGTTTGATCAACCAGCACGAAACGATACTTAATCACCGAACCAATGGCCAGAGGAAGACGGATGAAATATGAAAAATTATCTTTCTTCTCCAATTCATATCTAGATGGATTCAAAGCAATTCCAGTAACCTCATCTATGATTTCTAAAAAAAGTTGATCATTTTCTTCTATTGGTTGGGCAATAACAGCTTCAAATACTGTTTCAGCAAAAGAGAGTTTCTGAATGCTTTCTTCTGAAAAACCAAAAACATCGCAAGCAGAAGAAAACATAAGCACCAATGCGAAAGAAAATGAGAGGAGAATTGAGAGCTGCGTCTTTTTCATGTTTTTTTCCTTGGGTTTTATTACCTATAATGCTTCGATAGTCAGGCGATAGTCTTCGTATTTTGCCACCAAGCTCCCCAAAACGCCATTAACAAAACGAGGGGTGCTGTCTGATCCATACATTTTTGCCAATTCAACAGCTTCATTGATAGCAACTTTGATTGGAGAACACTTTTTCACCGCAAATTCCCACAATGCAATTCGGATGATATTACGATCAATCGACGCAACCTGCTCAAGAGGCCACTCTGGCGCATATTTTGCGATAATGTGATCCAATTGTTCAATGATTGGAAGAATACCCATTACGATCTCTTGGCTAAATCGTTTCATTTTTTCATCCAATTCTTCTTCATTAAACCGGTTGGATAAAATATCCCCCACGAAATGGTGCGTAAGATCATATTCATAAAGAGCTTGTAATGCAACGGCTCGCGCTTTTGTGCGAGATTTCATTTCATTTACGCTGATGGATTTAATTCTGAGTCTGAATAATCGATATCCTCAATATGAATGTTAATCTGCCCAACGTCCATCCCAACCATATCAGTGATCGCACGGCTTACTTTCTTTTGAATCAACTGGCTGGTTTTAAAAAGGTCCGTGTCTTTCTTCAGTACCATATATAGATCCGCATAAACGGTATTATTTTCTACCTCAATGCGGACACCCTGTGAATAATTCTTTTTTAATAGATTATTCACAGTATGCATGCCAGTTGCCATACGGCTGACACCCGGCACACTGAGTGCAGTCAACCTTGCTATTTTTACCAACACGCCAGGATCGATAGTAGTTTTTCCTTTCGAATCCGCATACTCTTCCATTTCCATCTCCAGTGACATTGATTAACCTGTTCTCATTACTTAGATTATAACCCTGACAAACATCAAAGGATTTTGACCTCATTCTTTAGAAAGTTACGTGTTATTCCAATGATATCTTCAATTTCCGGCCCCAGAAGCATTACATGCCCGGATTGGGAAAGATGAATTATTTGTTTTGTCTGAGACCGTATTCGATCAAAAATCATTTGGCTGCCATCCGGATCAATTGTTTTGTCATAATTACCATGCAAGATTAATGCCGGCTGCTTGATTAATGCTAAGCCTTTGCAAACAATTTTCTGAAGTTTATTGAATTCATGCGCTGCTTTCATGGGATATACACGATAACCTTGCCAAACTTTATCCTCTGAATCGTTGTGGGGTTTTTCAAGTATCGGGATAAAATATTTTGTATATTTCGCAAATCGTAGGTTTTTTATCTTAATAGCAGGTGAGAATAATAGAATTGCGGAAATTCCTGAATATTTTTGAGACAAGTATAAGCAAAGCACAGCACCCATAGATTCACCTGCCACAACCACTATGCGGCATTTTTTCGCCAAAACAAGATACGCATCATCCACGCAATGCATCCAGTGTTGGTATTTTGTGCGATTCATTTCTTGAGGTTGGGTTCCATGTCCTGGCAAAAGGGGCGCAGAGACGGTCCAATGAAGTTCTCGAAAGGATTCTGCCAAAATCCGCACCTCAGTTGTTGTGGCGGTAAAGCCGTGTAATAAAAGTATACCTTTCGGTCCTGCAGGCCAGAATATTGGACTTCCGTCCAAGTGTGGGTTTTGAAAATAGGGTGGTCTGGTTTTCATCGATTTATCGATTTTCTGCGCTATTTTTCCAATTGCAGGGGCATGCTGTGTGTTGCAAAGGGGAGAATAGCAACGCGCGGATTAGCCGAAAGGTGTTGTGTGGCGAATTTCAGTGCAGTTTGTATATCTTGCGCTGGAGTCAATAAGTAACTCTGAACGTCTTTGGCAGGCAAATCTGAAAGCAATATGATTGTATGAGCGCTGGCTTGTAATGCCAATTGATACGCTTTATGGGGGCCAATTTTGAATGGCATGCTTGTAAATGCATTGATGACATCATTCCAATTCTTCTTCCCCCGCATAAAATCAACAAATTGTTGGCTGCCGGCTCCATCCGCGCACGCTGCAGCTAGTATGATCACTCCATCTTTTTTTGCGAACAAACAAGCATGCGTGAGTGCCTTTTGGGACTGATAAAGGTTGATATCTTTTGGATGGCCGCCCGCAGAAGCAATGACAAGGTCAAATTGGCACTCCGAAGCAGGAATATCCATTTGACAAAGAGCTAAAGAGCTTTGTATACCTGCCCTCATAACCAATCCTGGATGCCCCCAAAAAGCGTTCATCAATTCCCTAGAATTGTTCAACACAACATTGAATGCGCAATCAATGCCGATTTTCTCACCAATTTCTTCAACATCAGCCCGCATGGGATTCTCAAGATAAATGCCCATTTTAGCCATTGGATGAGGTAACATCGCATGGTTTGTCTCAATAGTTTTTCGTCCTGCTAAACCGATCGCTGCGGTTTTCACGCCTCCCGAAAAACCCATAAAATGATGCGGTTCAATGTTTCCAACCACAATCTTTATGTCGGATTCATAAAATAGTTTATTGATAAAAATTGGTGTGCCGCAGGAAGTCCTTCCTAAATGAATGAGACTTTCTGCTTTATCGCAGTCATGGCAAATCACATGATATTTTCTAGAAAGGCCATTCGGCAGCACTGCTTCAATTTCTTCTTGGGATAGAGCTCTATGGGTTCCTGTGGAAATATAGAAAACGATATTTCGTTGGTCTGCATTCTTAGATAACAAATAATCCAAAAGAGCGGGAAGGATATCTGCATGGGGAAGTGGTCGTGTTTGGTCATTTATCGCGATTCCAATCTTTTTATTCGAAAGACTCTCACCAACGCGGTCACAATTGGCTATTAACGGCTCGCTGAAAGCTTTTTTCAACAACTCTGATTTGGGAACATGGGTTTCATTTTTCTTCGGTATCAACAGCGTAACCCTTTCCCAAGGCAATTTAAATGATAATTCGCTTGTCCCATACGGGATTGTAAATGCACGCAATGTCCGCATAAATATTTGTCTTATATATTTACATACTAGTTTTTGTTCTTTATAGGTTTTATATACCATAATTCTAACTGGAATCAATCGGCAGGGGAGAGGTTAATAGGAATAGTATTCAAATCAAAAATAATATATTCTTGCTTTAAAAAATCACTTCTGGAATTAATGAATCAACTTATCTATTTAATCAAAACAGGGGTGTTGCAAATTATGAAAAACTTGATAAAATATTATTGCTTTCGATAAGTACTATTATAATAAGCATAGTTTGTGGAGTTTATCTCTTATGAAAACAATTTTAGAGGCAATTTCAAGTTATCTAGAAACGGTAAAATTGGCACGCAGCGAAAAAACATGGTTGGCTTACACCACTGCCATGAAGAATCTCACAATAACATTAAAAGATCATGGTATCGATGTTGAAAATGAAATGACGTTGAATTTATCTGTAGAAGTCATCACTTGGTTTGCAAATGACTTGAAGCAATACGCCGCCACATCGGAGCAACTTTATATTACTGCACTAAAAGGTTTTTTAGAATACTTGGTAGCCGAAGAACTAGCAGAGATTAATTTATCAAAAGTAAAACTATTGATCCGCCAACGAACGCGAAAACCAGGCAAACGGCTGCCGCAATTCCCCGCCAGCGATATTCAAACTATGCTGGAATATCTCGAGAAAGAAGAAATTCAACCAACCAAAGATCAAAATGAATATCTACGCGCAATGCGCGATAAAGCTTTTTTGTTGACATTAGCAGATACAGGTTTGCGTGTGCACGAAGCATGTGCGTTAAAACGCGGTGATTTGGACTGGAATGAGGGTAAAGCTTTGGTTATCGGAAAAGGAAATCGCCAAGACGTTGTGCGATTTTCAAGGCGCACACAAAAAGCAATCAAAGATTACATCCAAGCTCGATCGTTGATTGATGGAAAAAGTGGAAAACCATTGACTGCTTTGCCCTTATTTGCCAGACATGACAAAGGCGCGGGTGCTAAAGTTAAAACCATCACGCCAACTACTGGCAGAAATATTGTAGCTGAAAAAGTAATGGAAATTTTAGGTACTGAAGCAGCCGGTAAGATTACCCCCCACTCTTTCAGGCATTTTTTTGTGACACGCGTCTTGTCTGCAACAAACAATCTTAAACTCGCCCAGAGTTTAGCGCGCCATAAGAACATTGCTGTCACGCAGCGTTACGCCCACCTATCGGATGATGAGCTGGATCGCGGATATTGGCAGGTTTTTGAGGATTAGGGCTATTTATTGTAAAATTAATATCGCCTTGTAGTCTAAAAACCGAAAGTGTTATTCGGTTTCTGGCCAGTAAATATCAATACTAGCGCTGAGATGCGCCCCGAATAGTGTAATAGTGCTAATTAAGTAGATCCAAAACATCAATGCAACAACAGCGGAAAGGGAACCGTAAACAAGCTCATATTGAACCAATCCCTGTGCTAAGAGCCAGGTGAATAACCTCGTGATACCTTGCCAGCTGATTGCGGCTAGAAATGACCCAATTAACACTCCACGCCAGCCAATTCGCCGTTTTGGAATATACCGGTAAAGCAAAACCAAGAGAGCCAAGGTAACGATAAAAGGAACGGTTTTGATGAAATAACGCCAGAGAATGGTTTCGTGTATAGGTTTGTCATTAAGATAGAAAAAATCAGTTTTAGGCAATATGCCGGTAATGGTGTTTGAGAGGATAGACAACCCCAATAATAAGGTAAGCATGCCAATCATAATGAACGCAACCGCTTTATCTTCCAAGAAATTCCGTTTATGAGAATTGGGATTTGCACGGTTAATGTTGCGCGCTAATATTGAAAAAAAACTTGACCCTGACCATAAAAAACCAATCAAGCCCAACAAGCCTACCGCCCCTCTTGATTCCAAAACTTGCTGCAAATTGGCATCGATCATATTTTGTGCAGTTGGCAGCACCTGGAAAACATTTTCCATGATGAAATCATAGGCTGACTGCACCTCAAGAATATAGCTCGCCCCCACAATAAGAAATAATAAGAGCGGGAAAAGTGAAAAGAAAGCATAATATGACATACCTGCCGCTGCTTGGGTGGAGTTTGAATCTCCGAACTGTATTAAAGCTATGCGCAACATGCGCAAGGCGCCAAAGGTGCGCTGATTTATCCAGTGATAAAACTTACGCAACTGGTTCTCAATCTTTAATAACATAACAACCTATTTTACACAAAAGCTGGCTAACAATACAGCCAGCTTCAATGCAATTCTATGATCCTATTTTTTTTACACAAAACGCTCACGTATTTCTGCACTGACATAATCCAGAATCATAACTGTCAAAGCGATGAACCAGACAGCCATCCCCGCCGATCGATAATCCAACAGCCGAATCCATTGTGAAAGCAGGAATCCGATACCTCCTCCTCCGACAAAGCCGATCACGGTTGACATGCGAATATTGATATCCCAACGATAGATTGTGAATGACACAAATGGAGGGATAATTTGGGGGATTACAGCAAAGGCTACAGTTTGTAGCCAGTTCGCCCCAGTTGCATGAATAGCTTCTATGGGTCCCGAGTCAATGTTCTCTATCGCTTCAGAATATAGTTTCGCCAGCGCAGCAATGGAATGAACGGTCAGCGCAATGATACCGGCGAATGGCCCTAAACCAACGACAATGACGGCGATGATTGCCCAGATCAAGGGTTCAATGGATCGGATAACGTTCAAAATCACTCGGACGACATAATAGATGCTTTTTGTCAATGCATTTTCCGACATCAGGTTCTTAGCCGCCAGAAAACTGATTGGCAGGGCAAAAATAATCCCGAAGAAAGTTGCCATCATGCCGATGATGATTGTTTCGATCATTTTCTCGATGGTCAGCCTGAGTGATTCACTGATTTGCGCTTCTCCGACATGTGTCAATTGTCTTGCCTGTAACTGCCAAACTTTTGGTCCCTCCCCTGCTACCGGCGGAAGTATCCTGTAGGGCATGATGATATCAATCTTGAAACTGCCTGCGCTGTCAGGTTCGACAGTAACATATTCACCTTCCTGTCTTTGCCTGAATTCATTGTTTATAGGATCACGCCACCAGAATTCAACCACTACACCTGGTTCAAAACCAGTCCCTGACAGTGTAAAGGTTGTACCCTGCGTACCATCTATTTCGGAAGTATTGCCGCAAGTGGGGTTGACATGCAGGAATGGTTCTCCCTCAACCGGTATATTCTCAGGGTATGGCACATCTGAGCAGGGTGACTGAACTTCAGCGATGACTGTTTGATATTCCTCCGGATATACGATAGCAGCTTTCCAAGGCCAAAGAACCCGGGATAATGTGGGCAGGGCTTCATCAGCCTGTGTGAACAATGAATAAAGATTGATATCGCCAATCTGCCATCCCAGAATAAAGAATATTAATAATGTGAAAAAAAGGATGGCGCCTGTATTTTGATATCTTTTCCCCTGATTATGTTTTACTGAAATAAGATAGGTATCGATAATGATCCACACGTAGTAGCAAGCAAAGAGAATGGCAACCACAAGCAGTATTGGTTCTAAATAAAAAGCTTTTTGAATTTTGGTTTGAAGGTCAGGGTAGCGTGTGGTCGTTATTAGCATGCGCCATAGCAGTAGACCACCTATGGTAATAAAACTCATGATGAGAATGATCCCGCGTTTTACCTCCCGCGCGAAAAAATAACCACCGCCTGGGATTAGAACTGAAATAATTGCATTGACGATCGGAGGCAATAGGCTCTTTTTTATTTCTTCATTTTTTTGCATATTCTTTTTTTCCATGAATCAGCTCCTATTTTCTAACCCCATCGACACTTTCGCCAACTCGTATGGCTTCCTCCCCATAAATCTCTTGAAATTCTTCGTCAGTCATGGCACGGATATCCTCGCGTGTACCTCGATAAACTATTTCCCCATTTCTTAAGCCAATCACACTCTCAGCATACCTTTGTACCAGATCCAGATAATGCAGGCTGCAAATAACCGTTAATCTGTCTTCCTGATTCAACTTTTCGAGGTTCAACAGGATTGAGTGTGCAAGCACTGGGTCCAGGCTTGCGACTGGTTCATCAGCAAGGATTAATTCAGGATCCTGCATCAACGCACGGGCGATGCCAACTCGCTGCTGCTGGCCACCGCTTAATTCATCTGCTCTTTTTTTTGCTTGACTGGTGATGCTCAAGCGTTCAAGAACTGTTTGTGCCTTTTTTAAATCCGCTTGAGAAAATTTGTTGAGCAGACTGGGGAATGTCCGGCAATATCCTAAACGGCCAGATAGAATATTTTTATTGACCGTAGAACGCTTGACAAGATTAAAATGCTGAAAGATCATCCCGATCTTGCGCCGCATTTTTCTCAAGTCGTCACCTTTTAACGCAGTGATATCAATCCCATTCCAGATGATATGACCTTCTGTGGGGTCAACCAGGCGATTGATACAGCGTAGTAGGGTTGATTTGCCTGCACCGCTCAACCCGATAATGACAAGAAATTCACCGTCAGGAACAGTAAAGCTGACATTTTTCAGCGCAACTGTTCCATCGTTGTACACTTTTGTGAGGTTTTTTATTTCAAGCATTCAACACTCCAGACTGGCTATATGCTGTATTATAGACGAATACAAAAAAAATAAGGAAAGGATTAGACCCTTCCTTACTTTTGTTAAATAATCTTTTTATTTACGCTTGTCTGATCTATTCATCAGCCAGCGCAGCGATGTCAGCTGCGGAATAACCGCCTGAATCCAGTATCTGGCGGAAAGGATCATAGAAGGTGTCATCATGCTCTTCCAATCCACTCCATTGGTATGCCTCATCCAGCGCTGCCAGACCTTCCTCAGTTTCAGTCAATTTTAGGAAAGCCTGCACTAATGTTGCACGCAGTTCTTCTGGAAAATCAGCGTGGAATTGAATGCCATCGTTAGGGATATCGGGTTCCATGGCGATTACCACAGTCTTGTCCATGATATCTGGGTAATTCTCTTCCTCACGGGAACGGGCGTCCACATATGTAGCTGCCCAATCGCAATCGCCGTTATAAACAGCTACTGCAGAAGCCTCATGCGAACCGGTATCAATGATCTGGTTCATTTCATTAATATCCACGCCAACACCTTTCAGCATAATGGTCGGGATAATATCGCCGCTCGTGCTGAGAGGATAAGGCCGGCACATATCCGTTCCGGCGAGGTCTTCTAATTTTTCAAGACCGCTATCCGTTCCGACCAGGAATTGCCCATTATATGATGCCGAACCATAGCGTGTGGATACCAGCGCCACATCGGCACAGCCCTTCTCAGCCGCCAGGATATACGCAAATGTAGCTAATGCGCCAATGTGCGCTTGGGGTGTTTCTGCGCACATCGCTTCTACTGCAGCAGTGTAGCTGCTGGCAACAAAGGGTTTGATGACAAGCCCTGTGTCCTGGTAAACCAGATCAGCGATCTTCTCGAATCCTGACAACACCCTTTCCTGCTCACCTGATGGGACTGCCACAAAAATAATCGGATTCTCTTCGGTACCCAGGTTTTTCCAAGTTTTTGCGCCTGGCTGGCATGCCGTCAAAAATAATGCCGAGAGCAAAAACAGGGAAAATAAGATATAGAAATACTTTTTGCCTTTCATACTTTCCTCCTTCCAGGATTAATGATTTTTAACCAATTTCAATATATATCAAGGTTTTAGAAAAAGCAAGAATTAAAAGGATTTTTAAGTATCAAATTGTTTGCTATGATGGAATGATATAATGCAAAAAAAAAATGCATATATTGAATAATCCCCGCCAGCAGTTATTGCAGGATACGAAAACCCTGCTGATTAAATTAAAGCAATATTCGGTTGAAAATCATGCGGATACAAAAGACCTCGTCCTGCTAGATGATCTGCTTTTTCAATTAGATGATCTTTTTATGCTGGTGGTTGCCGGTGAATTTAATTCCGGCAAATCAGCTTTCATTAATGCCCTATTAGGCGAGAATATTCTGGATACCGGCATCACTCCTACAACCGCGGAGATTACTATTCTCCGGTATGGGAAAGAAAAAGCCATTTCTAAAGGCGTAAAAGGTCAACAAATCCTGCGGATCCCCAACAGCAATCTAATCGATATCAGCATCGTTGACACTCCTGGAACAAATGCCATTCTTCGGGAGCATGAAGAGCTGACCACCGACTTCATTCCTCGTTCCGACCTGGTTTTATTTATCACCTCTGTCGACCGCCCATTTACAGAAAGCGAAAGAAAATTCATTGCGAACATTCAAGAGTGGGGTAAAAAAGTAGTCGTCATTATTAACAAAACCGATATTGTGGAGAATGCACAAGACTTAGAAAAAGTCATTTCTTTTGTTAAAACAAATTCAGAAAAATTATTGGGTTTTACACCACAAATCTTCACGCTTTCAGCCAAAGAAGCGCTTAATTCAATGATAGATTCTGGATCGCCTTCATCTTCTATGACAAAAATAAGAGATTTTATCTTTGAGAAATTGGATACAAGGAATCGGTTTCGTTTAAAACTTGCCAATCCAATTGGTATCTTAGATAATTTCGTGGAAAAATTCTCCAGCATTAATGAAACGCAAAGAGTTTTGATTCAGGAGGATATCCAATTATTAGAGGACATTAACAAGCAGCTTTCTCTGTTTCGCGAGGATATGATTAGAGCTTTCAATTTCCGTTACGCTGATATTGATAATACTTTGCTTGAATTTGAAAAACGCGGCCTTGACTATTTTGAAAGCACATTTCGTATTGCTCGTGTAATGGATTTGCTCAATAAAGAAAAGATAAAAAATGATTTCGAAAAAATTGTTATCAAGGACCTCGCAAAAATAATTGACGATAAAGTTATCGGTCTGATCGACTGGGTAGTAGAAGAGGACTTGAAGCAATGGCAAGTAATCACTGGAAAGATCAATCAACGTTCCATGAAATATCGAGAACGCATCTTCAATGATCCTGAAACACAGCAATTCAATCTGGAACGCCAGAAGATCATTTCCACCATCAATCGAGAAGCACAGCGTATTGTTGAGCAATATAACAAGGATGACCAGGCTTCTCAGATCGCTGAAGAAGCACAAACCGCAGTAGCAGCTTCAGCTGCGATCGAGGTTGGCGCGATTGGATTGGGTACGCTGGTAACATTGCTGGCAACTACCGCCTCCGCAGATCTAACCGGTATATTGTTGGCAGGCTTAACAGCGACGTTAGGCTTCTTTATTATTCCTGCAAAGAAACGACAAACACGCAACAGTTTTTCTAAGCAGATCGATTTGCTTCGTGAAAATTTGTCTTCCACACTACTGAATGAGTTCACCCATCAAATTGATGGAATCAATGAAAATATCCACAATACAATTCAACCTTACAGCCGATTCATACAGACTGAAGATGAAAGACTAAAATCTGCAGATACTGATTTGAATAGCATGGCAGTCCGAAGCCGGGATCTTAAATCTAGGATCGAGCGTTACTAATTGATAAGCTGATCTAATCAATAAACCTTTGACGATTGGAAAAGAGCAGTTTACCGCACTTTTGATTGGGTGCACTGAACACTTGACGAAGGTTACTGCCGTGATAAAATCACAAATTGTCTTATTCAACTAATGCGAAGGTAGCTCTTTAAAAGGGCAAGAGGCGCGAAAGGAAAAAATGGAAAAATATCTTATCGAAGCCGAAAAAAGAGATCTGGTCGGCAAAAAAGTAAAAATGCTAAGGCAAAGTGGAAAAATTCCAGCTGTAATATATGGAAAAGATCTCAAATCACTTCCCATCACTTTAGATCGAAAAACCGTAACTCATACACTCAGCAAGGTTTCCAGCTCAACATTATTGACTATCAAGATCAACAGTGATGAGCATGCTGTACTGGTTAGAGAAATCCAGCAAGATTTTATCAGGCATGAGATTCTGCATATTGATTTCTTGGCAGTATCGATGAAAGAAAAATTGCGCACCAATGTACCACTGGTTCATATCGGCAGCGCTCCAGTTCTAAAGGAATTCGAAGCTTTAATTGTGTCTGGACTTAATGAAATTGAAGTGGAATGCCTTCCCCAGGACTTGCCTGAATCTATTGAAATCGATCTTTCAGGAATTAATGAAATCGGTTCAGCAATATATGTCAAGGATATTCCAGTACCTGCAAATGTGCACATTATTACCGATCCTGAGGAGTTGGTGGTGGTTGCCTCAGCCGTGAAAGAGGAAGTTGTGGAAGAAGTTGTTGTGGAAGAAGTCGAAGCAGCTGAAGAACCTGAAGTAATTGAACACGGCAAGAAGGAAGAAACAGAGGAAGAAGAATAAAACTATTCAATTTTTTCGAGTAATAAATCGAACGTTAGAATTAGAGCGGGACACAAACCGCTCTAATTTTTTCTTTGCGACATTGTTATAAAGGATTGCAGAATATTCGCAGTAATTCCCCAAATGACCTCACCCTCGAATTCTGAATATGACCAGACTTTATGCATTATCCCTTTTTGATCAACATAATCAATTAATTTGACATTATCCATATTGATTATCCAGTTATAGGGAACGCAGAATATTTTAGCAACTTCATCATGATTGGGCTGCAATCCATTTAAATTATTAATAAAACCTACGATAGGCAAAATGAAAAAACCTTTGGTTGAAGCCACTGGTGGCAGCGAACCTAGAATCCGAATTTGTTCAGATGGAATTCCAATTTCCTCTTTCGTTTCACGCAGAGCAGTATCTAAGAGATTGCCGTCCTTCAATTCTCGAATGCCTCCAGGAAAGGATACCTGACCCTTATGTCTCAGTAACCTTTCCGATCTGCGAGTGAACAAGATAACAAATTCATTTTGATGGCAAGCTAATGGAACCAAAACAGATGCAGTAATTTCTGTTGAATTGTAAATTTCTCTATATCCCCCATACCCTATGCGAAGAGCGTTGTATATCCGCTCAATGGTTGAAATGATTGCGACATCATTCATCGGCGGAAGGTGGTTTTTCGATTGATAATTCAGGCTGGTAATCTGAGTCTAAAATGGAACGGGAAAATACTAAATATCCCGTATGCGCAACCATCCGATCCACGGGGCGGAATTTATTTTCATCAGCTTGATAGAAGCGCAGCATGATTTCACATACATCCACAAATTCAAAACCATTTCTTCTCAGTTCCAACAGTAATTTCGTGATTTGATTTGAGGTTGGCAGTAAAGTGCCGAAAAAACCACCGGGTTTCAGAGCATCCTTTACTTGCCGGAGATAATCGTATGGATTTGGCAGATCCAAGAAGATTGCATCAATATTTTTCTGTTCAAAACCTTCTTCGATGTTCTTACAAAAGAAAGACACTGTTTCAACCAACCCCAAACGATCCAGGTTTTTACGTGTCAAATTGATCATTTCTTCTCGAGCATCATAACTATAGACTCTACCTGTAGATCCCACGACCGAAGCCAGCACTTGAGTGAGGCTACCCGAACCTGTGCCTGCTTCAATAACTGTCGTTCCAGGCATTATGCTCATCTTGAGAATAATAAAGCCGATATCCTTGGGATACATAACTTGCGTGTTACGACGGGTGCTTGAAACCAGTTCGTAAATTCCCGGCTGCAATAAATAGAAAGCGCTTCCTTGGTGACTGTATACCTGGCTTCCCCAAGGCAAACCAATCAGCTCGTTGTGTTGAATAATTCCTCGATGAGTTTGGAGTTTTTCATCTTTTTTCAATCGAAAAAGGAAATATTTCGATTTTGTTGAAGCCAAAGCAACCAGATCTCCCTCAGAAGTTTTGGTTGTAATTCTCTCTAGTGATGCTTTTTTATTCATCTGCTTTGTTTTCACCAGAAAGCCAATATCCGAAAATTGAAATGATGACGCAGGAAATTATTGCGGGGCCGTAGATAATCTGCCCATATTTAAAAATATAGATACCGAATTTATTGCTGAAATAATTCCCAACCCAAAATCCAATCCATGCAAACAGCATGGAAAAAATTAGCCGGATCAATTTTCCTCCCGCAATAAGGTGGATCGTCGCACCGATTAACCAGGCTATTATGCTTCCAAACAAAATCGAGGGCAATGTAAGCTCAAACATTTATTTGTCTATCCTTGAGAATCATTCCACCCCCCAGGACTTCATCTTCTTCATAGAAAACTGCATATTGGCCCGGCGTGATATCTCGTATTTTTTCAAAAAATTTTACTTTACATGACTTCATATTTGTTCGTGTCGAGATTTTACATCGATGCATTTTTGATTGATACCTGATTTTAACATCACAAACAAATGAATCGGGCACTCTGTCTCTGATCCAATTTACATTACCAACATCCATCTCGCCCTTTCCCAATTCTTCATCATAGCCGACGATCAGCTGATTCTTTATAATATTTTTTTCGATCACATAATATGGCTTTTTTGATGATATACGAATACCTTTCCTCTGGCCAATCGTATACAGTGGCAGTCCACCATGTCTTCCAAGGATATTCCCGTTTGTGTCTACGATTTCCCCTTCTATGAGAATTTCCGGCGAAAATTGCCTGATGAATTCTTCAATTGATTTTTCATTCAAAAAGCATAAATCCTGACTCTCGGGTTCATCAACCACTGATAAGCCAAATTTCCGCGCTAGTAATCGATTCTCTTTTTTTATTGTGGTTCCTAAAGGAAGAATTAATTTTGCTAAAAAAACCTGATTCAAGAAACAAAGCATATATGATTGGTCTTTTGCAGAATCTATCCCTTTCAATAACGTAAATTTTTGATCATTTCGCTTTTCAATTCGGGCATAATGTCCAGTAGCGATATTTTGAATACCATGAAGATTTGCATATTCTGTGATTAAGCGCATTTTTACCATCGGATTACAGCGAATGCATGGATTTGGAGTGAACCCTCTCTTTATTTGATCACGAAAATCAGATACGATGATGCTCTGCATTCTCTCTTCCGCATCAAGCAAAGCAAATTCGATTTTTAATATTTTTCGTAAGTCGTTGATGCGCTGCTCTATGCGGGATTCAAATTCGGGGGTTTTATTCCATTTCCATAAGTCAAGGTAGACAGCGTGCACTTCATAGCCAGCTTGATCTAATTTAATAGCCGCGATGGTACTGTCAAGTCCACCACTAAAACCTAATGCAATTTTTTCTCGCATACTCTGATTCTAATTAGATTCAATCAATTATTCTGATTGATATAATAACAAGAAACTCTCCTAAGGAGGAGGAATGCCCACAAAGATTACTTTTGGCACAGATGGTTGGCGCGCCAAGATTGCAGAAGATTATACTTTCAATAATGTCCGACGCTGCGCACAAGGTTATGCAAACTACTTAAACGAATATGTTGATAAAGAAAGCAAAATAGTCATTGGATACGACAAACGTTTCCTTTCTGAAGATTTTGCCAGAACAACCGCCGAAGTGATGGTCGGCAATGGTTTTCAAGTCTTGCTGACAAATGATGCCACTCCGACCCCGGTTATATCATTTTCTGTTCCGTTTCACCATGCCTGCGGTGCAATCAATATTACAGCTTCTCACAATCCTCCCAGTGATAATGGATTCAAGGTGCGTGATGAAAATGGCGGAGCTGTAGCGCCTGATGGTTTAAAGAAAATTGAGCATTTGATCCCGCAAAGTGACGGTCAAGTTCAATACATCGATTACGATAAGGCAGAAGCACAGGGATTGGTCACTATATTTAATCCCACTGCTGCTTATGTTGAGCATTTAAAGAATCTCATTGATTTAGAACCGATCAAAGAGAAGAACATGAAAATTGTGGTGGACTGCATGTGGGGTAATGGCTCTGGTTGGTTCCCATTGCTTTTAGGTGGTAGTTCTTTGAAAATCCATGAAATTCACAATACCCGTAATCCACTTTTTCCAGAAATGAAGAGACCCGAACCTATTGAGCCCAATATAGATGTTGGTCTGCATGAGGTATTGCAGAGAAAAGCAGATGTATTGTTGATCAATGATGGCGATGCAGATCGATTTGGTTTGGGAGACGAGAAAGGAAAATTCATTAATCAATTGCAGGTGTTTGCATTGTTAGCCTATTACTTCCTTGAAGTTCGCGGAGAACGCGGTGCAATTGTAAAGACACTTTCAACCACCAGTATGTTGGAGAAGCTGGGGAAAATTTATCATGTTCCGGTTTTTGAAACTGGAGTCGGTTTTAAATTCATTGCTCCGAAAATGCTCGAGACAGATGCGATGATCGGAGGAGAGGAATCAGGTGGATTTGCTTTTCGCGGGAATGTCCCGGAACGGGATGGAATTTTAGCAGGTCTATACATTCTTGACATGATGGTGAAATTGAACAAAAAACCTTCTGAGCTCATTGGTATTCTCTTTGAAAAGGTCGGCGCCCATTATTATGATCGCATCGATACGCATTTTGAAGGTGATCGCAAAGAGCGGGAAGAAAAGATTTCATCCTCAAAACCAACCTCAATTGCTGGTTTGAGAGTAACCGGTTTGAATACCTCAGATGGCTTCAAGTTTTCCTTGGAAGATGGCGGATGGCTGCTAATTCGGTTCTCAGGAACGGAAGCATTAATGAGAGTGTATTGCGAAACTACCCATCCAGAAAAAACGCAGGCAATTTTGGAAGATGGCTTGAAGATAGCAGGGATTAAATAATTGACTTATTTGTGCGATACACACTGCCATCTTTATCTAGAAGCTTTTAATAATGATCTGAAGTCCGTCCTTCAAAATGCGAGGGAAGCCAATGTTAATAGACTGCTCATTCCGGGCATTGACCTCCAGACTAGCAAGGCAGCGATAGAGCTGGCAAAAAAATATCCACATCATATTTATTCTGCAGTAGGAATTCATCCAAATTCTGCCAGTGGTATTAAATCGGATGAAATTTACAAGATCAAAATCCTATTGGAAAATAATTCAAAGATCGTGGCGGTCGGTGAGATTGGACTGGATTTTTTTCGAACTTGGGCAAATCCCGACGATCAAAAATTTGTGTTGAAAAACATGCTTGCCCTGGCGGCACAATTTCAATTGCCGGTATGCTTGCATGTTCGCGAAGCAGAGCAGGAAATCGTCAATATCATGGATGAGTGGTATGCTGGATTGGAATCTCAAAATTTACCGCTGAGCCGGAATCCTGGAGTATTTCATTCGTACAGTGGTTCTCCCATCATTGCACAATGGGCAATCAACCATCACTTTCGATTTGGAATCAGCGGATCAGTGACATATCCAAAAAATAACATGTTAAGACAAATGATTCCGCAAATTGGGCTAGAAAATATTGTTCTCGAAACCGACTCGCCTTATTTGCCGCCACAGAGACTGCGCGGGAAACGAAATGAACCGTCCAATGTTAATATTATTGCGGAGGAATTGTCGATTCTACTTCAAATGGATCGATCAAAGGTTATTGAGAAGACAAGCAAAAATGCTGAGCTGCTTTTCCATTGGGAATAAAAGGTCTTGTGTTACTGATTTTTCAGTGCGCTGGGGGGGATTTGAACCCCCACGCCTTGCGGCACATGGCCCTCAACCATGCCTGTCTGCCAATTCCAGCACCAGCGCGGAATTTAGCTATTATAATCGGCAATAAAGCTATGTCAAGCACAGCACAACTTTTCAACGAATTGATGAGGTTATCATGACAATCATTCTGGATGCTATGGGCAGCGATCAATATCCCGATCCTGAAATTATAGGCGCAATTGAAGCTGTTCGCATACTACAGGAAAAAATCATTTTAGTGGGCAATGCTGAAATTATTGAGCCGAAATTAAAACAATATTCAGCTAACAGCCCCCTGCTTGCAATCCACCATGCACCTGAAATTGTAGAAATGTGGGATAAACCAGTTGAATCCGCGAGACTGAAACCTAATAATTCAATGGCCATTGGAATTCAACTTGTAAAAGAGGAAGCCGATTCAGCCTTTGTTACCGCTGGAAATACTGGTGGAGCCATGTTCAATGCTTTGAGGATTCTGGGAAGAATCAAAGGTGTGCAGCGCCCTGCTTTGACAGGCATTTTTCCAACTCGAAAAGAAAAATGTATTGTAGTAGATATTGGAGCAAATGCCGATTGTCGTCCTGAATTTTTGTTGCAGTTTGCTGTTATGGGCAGTATCTATGCGCAACGTGTTCTCGATAAACCCAATCCCCGCGTCGGCTTGCTTTCTAATGGAGAAGAAGCTGGAAAAGGGAATGAATTGGTGAAAGAAACCTATAAACTACTTGAAAAGAGCGGATTGAATTTTATCGGTAATGTGGAAGGCAAGGAATTATTTGCCGGCGAGGCGGATGTGGTAGTGACTGATGGCTTCACTGGCAATATTTTAGTTAAAGGCAGTGAAGCCGTTGCCAAATTGATCACCGATGTTTTGAAAGAAGAACTTATGGCTTCAATTCAAACCAAACTGGGTGCATTCTTGGCGAAACCTGCATTTTCGAAAATCAAAAATTTGGTTGATCCTAGTGAAGTTGGTGCTGCACCCTTGTTGGGAATTGATGGTCTGGTTTTCGTGGGTCATGGCAGATCAGATGCGCGAGCAATCACCAGCGCATTATTGTTAGCAAATACGTCCATAAAGAACAATTTGCTCGAACATATGCGCGAAAACATAACTATGACTATGTACGATTGAAATCAAGGAGAGATTATTTATGAATGTTTCCAGTAACTCTAAGCTAATCGAACGCAATAAAAAAATAAGCCAGATAGTGCTCTATTCTTCCTTGGCATTGCTGACTTTGGGATTCCTATGGTCTTTCACAAATCCAAATACAAGTCAAGCAACGCTTTCCTATTTCATTCTGATACCTGCTTATATTCTTGTTCAGGTGAGCATTTATATGGCAAATAAATGGGGTCGTTCTCCCCGACCAGATGAAATTATCGTAAATTCACTTAAAGGATTAAACAACCAGTACTATCTCTTTAACTATACAACCGATGTCCCTCACCTCCTGGTTGGCCCGGCAGGCATTTGGATTATCAAACCATATCACCATTCCGGCGAGATTTCATATAATTCCGATAAGAAACGCTACGAACAGAAAGGTGGTCCTGGTTTTATTACGAAATTATTTGCGCAAGAAAGCCTACCGAATATCGAACGCGAAAGCAAAATGTATCTGGCGGATTATCAAAGCTACATGCAAAAGAATCACCTCGCAATTGAACGATCCCCTCAGGTAGTTAACCTGTTTTTTTCCGAAAAAGCGCAAATTAATGCCAAAAATGCACCAGAGTTATGCATTCATGCCGATAAGTTTAAAGAGTACTTAAGGCAAGCAGCCAAGAAAATTTCACTTTCTGATGAAGAAATAAAAAGGATCCTCGATCAGATTCCTAAATCTACTGATTGAGCTTGGTTGTTTTTCTGTTGCACAAATTGTTTTAGATCTCGAATCTCTTTTTCTGTAATAAAACGCCATTCACCTGGTTTCATTGCTCCCAGGTGGATGGTGGCAATGCGTTTACGAATAATGCGTTGAACTGGCAATCCGATCGTCAAGCCTATTTCGCGGATTTGCCTTTTCTTTCCCTCCCTCAGAATAATTTTTATCCAATCATGTTTATGTTTTGGAAGCCATTCAACGATTGCCGGTTGTGACCGATAGCCTCCTGCGATCACTACCCCTCTGCGCCAGAGCTCCAATTGGCGCAGATCAGGAATTT
Organism: uncultured Pelolinea sp.; assembly: GCA_964451805.1. GTDB lineage: Bacteria > Chloroflexota > Anaerolineae > Anaerolineales > Anaerolineaceae > Pelolinea. The sequence goes on from CAYVJI010000002.1 coordinate 70,504, forward strand.
TCGCCAATTTTACATGGTATTCTTTCTCATGCGCAAAACGCGGGTGGGTTAATTTATTCGCAATATCGCCATTATTTGTAAGCAGAATAAGCCCTTCACTATCATAATCCAAACGACCAACGATGAAAAATTGCTGATCTAAATTTACATAATCAGTGACAATGCGGCGATCATCAACTTTTTTAATATCCGAAAGAACTTTTCGTGGTTTGTAAAACGCAATGAATATCTCTTGGAATGTTTGGCTGGAGATCACGCGATGGTCTAGTTCGATTTTATCTGTAAAGGGATTCGCTTTTTGCCCTAATTCGGCTAACTTGCCGTTAATTCTTACCCTATTATCGCGAATATATTTTTCACATCCTCTGCGAGAACCATACCCATGCTGTGAAAGTATTTTTTGTATTCTGATCTCATCCAAGAAATTAATCCTTCAATATCATATTGCCGTTCTTTTCATTCTGAGGCAAAATATCAAAAGCAGGCAATTCTTTGAGCGATGAAAGGCCAAAATAATTTAGAAAATCCGCCGTGGTACCATACAAAACCGGCCTGCCAATTCCCTCCTTGCGTCCGACTTCCTCAATTAATCCTTTGCTCAACAAATTCCTAACGACTCCATCACTATTGACACCTCTGATCTCATCAATCTCAGGACGCGTGATAGGCTGTTTATATGCGATAATCGCAATTGCTTCTAAAGAAGCTTGACTTAGTGATGTGGTCACCTCTGTGCCAAAAAATTCTTCAATCAAATTCCCCATAAAAGGTGCAGAGGTCATTTGAACCTTGTTATGATTCCACTGCAACATCAACGTTCGAGATGTGGTGTAGTAATTTTCCAATTCCTGCAATGCATCTCGCACAGATTTTTCACTTTCCTGCAATGTCTGAGCCAATTGGTTGACCGATATGGGAGAGGTGGCAACAAACAACAATCCTTCGATAATAGCGGATAACTTCCGCGTCCCTTTGATTTTCACTAGATCCTTCATGCTATAATTGCCTTCCAATTGCTGAGGATTATACCTGATAAGGATTAATTGCCCTTAAGATGAGAATTCTAATAACTGGAGCAGCAGGTTTTCTTGGTTCCCACCTTTGCGACCATCTGATCAGTCTCGAGCATGAAGTCATCGGAATGGATAATTTCATTACTGGAAGCAGTGAAAACTTATCACAGCTTTCCGGACATCCAAAATTCCTTTTCATCCGTCATGATGTTGCCAATTTTATATTTGTGCCAGGAAAAATAGACGCGGTTCTGCACTTCGCTTCTCCAGCTTCTCCTAATCCTGCTTCCCCCTTCGGATATCCCAATCTTCCAATCCAGACCATGAAAGCTGGTGCTCTAGGAACTCATAATACTTTGGGTGTGGCTAGAGCTCATCAAGCCCGTTACATCCTTGCTTCCACAAGTGAAATTTATGGTGATCCTCAGGTTCATCCGCAAAGAGAGGATTATTGGGGCCATGTTGACCCGATCGGACTTCGTTCGGTTTATGATGAATCCAAGCGTTTTGCCGAAGCGTTAACCATGGCATATCATCGCTATCATAATTTGAATACTGGCATTGTGAGAATATTCAATACATACGGTCCGAGGATGCGTTTGGATGATGGACGCGTTATTCCCAACTTTATTCAACAAGCTCTTAGAAACGAGAGACTGACAATTTATGGCGATGGTAAACAAACCCGCAGTTTTTGTTTCGTTGACGATCTCATTGATGGAATCATCAAACTTCTGTTTTCTGATGAAAGCGAGCCGATAAATATTGGCAATCCAGAAGAGTTTTCAATTATCGAATTAGCCGAAATGGTCAATACGATGCTCAATAATCCCTCGAAAAATGTGCACCAGGTCGGAAAGGTAGCCGGTGATGACCCCTTGAAAAGGCAGCCTGATATTACTCGCGCCAAACAAAAATTAAAATGGTCTCCAGAAATCAATTTGAAGACTGGTTTGCTGAAAACAATCCCTTATTTTAAAGAAAAACTCGGAATGCATGCCTAATAAAAAACATTCAGAAAAAGAACGGTTCATCAAATTTTCTATTGTCGGGTTCAGCGGAACACTGGTTGATTTTGGTGTTTTCAATTTGTTAACAACTGTTTTTCTTCTGCCAACAATTCTCTCAAGCATTGTTTCGTTTATCGCGGCAGTTTTCAACAATTTCTTCTGGAACCGGAATTGGACTTATCCGGAATCAAAAAAAATGTCGTTCTCAGGACAGTTCACAAAATTTGGCCTGGTAAGTTTGGCGGGTTTGGCAATCCGCACCCCAATTTTTTCATGGCTTGAAAAGCCATTGATTCAATTCTCTATTAAGACATGGAAGGCAATTCCGCTCGATCCGGTGACTATTGGTCATAATCTTGCGCTGGGAATTGTGATTGTGATCGTATTATTCTGGAATTATTTCGCTAATAAATACTGGACGTATAAACAAATTAAGGTTCTGTGAGATGAAAGTGAAAAACTCGCGCGAGAGGATGGAGGCATTGGTCAATCATGAGGTGATCGACCAGGTACCTGTATCATTCTGGAAGCATTTCCCGGTTGATGACCAAAATCCTTCAAAATTAGCCGCAGCAACTATCCATTTTCAAGAGACGTATCAAATGGATTTCGTAAAAGTATCCCCCTCCTCATCATTTTGTATAAAAGACTGGGGCGCGCAGGATGTTTGGCGGGCATCTCCTGAAGGAACACGTGATTATCTTGAACCAGTGGTCAATTCACCACAGGATTGGTTGAAATTGACTTTATTAAACCCTGGAAAAGGTTTTCTTGGTCAACAGCTTGAATGCTTGAAAGTCATTCGAGATGAACTGGGTGAAAAAGTACCTATCATTCAAACTGTTTTCAGCCCTCTTTCTCAAGCAAAAAATTTAGTCGGGAAGATGAATTTGCTTTCAAATCTCCGCCAAAATTCGGATTTACTGAAATCGGGTTTGGAAATAATTACACAAACTACTTCATCGTTTATAGAAGCTTGCCAAAAGATCGGTTTGGATGGCATATTTTATGCAGTGCAGCAAGCTTCCTTTGATCAATTGTCGGAATCGGAATTTATGGAGTTTGGTAGGTATTTCGATGAGCAGTTATTTCCTCAATTTCGCGAGTTTTGGTTGAATGTCCTTCACTTACATGGAAAGAATCTGATGGTTGATTGCGTGAAGGATTATCCTTTTCAAATATTCAATTGGCATGACCGCGAAACCTTCCCAAATTTGAAAAATGGGAAAAAACTATTTGGAAAAATTGTCTGCGGCGGATTAGGCAGAATTGATCCAATGGCAATGGGAGACGAGATTAGCATCAAAGCTCAAATCGATGATGCTCTCGAACAAACAGGAGGAAAAGAATTTATTCTAGGAACAGGATGTGTCATGCTGCAGACTACTCCCTACGGCAACATCCAATCTGCCATTCAACACATACGCTCACTAACAATTGCTTAGAAATGTCCAATCCGCGCATAATTGCAGGAAAAGCAAGAGGTTTTCGTTTAAATACCTTATCGGGCAATATAACTCGCCCAATCACCGATCGAGTTAAAGAAGCTCTTTTTAATATTATTGGCGGTGATATTCATCACTCCCGTTTTTTGGACCTTTTTGGCGGATCAGGCAGTGTCGGACTCGAAGCACTCAGCCGCGGGGCTGATTTGGCAGTTTTTGTTGAGAAAAACATCAAGGCTTATGAAATCTTACTGCGGAATGTGCAAAAAACAGGATTGTCTGATCAGGCTATCGTTTTTCGGTGCGACGCTTTTCATTATGTGATGAATGAAAAATCATTTGTGTTTGATTATATTTTCATTGCGCCCCCACAGTATAAAGGAACATGGACGAAAATGGTCAATCTTTTAGATACCCAACCTGCTCTGCTTGACGATAATGGCTGGTTGATTGTTCAAATTGATCCAAAAGAAGATGAAGAACAAAATTTGATGAATTTTGAGGAATTTGATCGTAGAAAATATGGCAGTACACTGTTAAAACTATATGCAAAGCTATTACATTAATATGCTATGCGCAATTCTTGATTTTCTCCATATAAATACTTTACAAATGCCGGGGGTTTATCTTTTTGATGTTGATGAATTATATTTAACAATATTGGCAAATCTTTCACAATTTTCTTATTCTGTAATAAATCTGCCATTTCCACCCATTTCAGATGCCCTTCTTCCGATTCTTTCAATTCACCATTTTTGAATTTTCCTTTGAATAAAAAGACCTGTATTCCAGGATTTTCTCCAATGTCAATGAAAAGAATCGCCGCTAGCTGCAGTTCATCAATTTCAAGGCCGGTTTCTTCGAAAATTTCTCTGCGTGCTGCCTCAAAGGGTTCCTCTCCTCTTTCAATGTGACCGCCCACACCGTTTATTTTTCCAAATCCAAAGGAATTTCTCCTGTTTTTCGTTATCGTCAAGATCTCGTTCTCTTTTTCGATAAAAATTAATGTGCGCGGGACTAGTTGGTAGCGTGAATGAATTTCCTCTAACCCATAATTATTTTCGTTATGTGGATTATTTTTTAACATATTGCGATTATAAGATAAAAAAAACAGGCAAACCTTAGATATGATTTGCCTGCCATATTTCTTTCGAGAATACAATACTATGTCAAAAACATTGGGTGATTTAAGAAACCTTTAACCTTTGGGAGATAATTTTCTTTATTGTAATATGAATCGATATCGGCATGCTTTTTTCCAGAAATCACCGTATCCAAAGGAATAGCGGTATACTTCCCGCCCTGCAAAGCTGCCAATTTACCCGTATCACCTTTCAGAATCAAATTTAACGCAATATTGCCATATGCCATGCCGACCATTCGATCTAGTGAATCGGGTGGCCCGGATCTAATGACATAACCCAAGGATTGCACCATCGTATTAGAATTTGTGATCTTTTTAATGTCTTCAGAAATCATTTGTCCTATACCGCCCAGCTTGCGATGACCGAAAGCATCAGCCTCACCGCTTTCGATGATTCTTCCATCTAAATATGTTGCACCTTCAGATACGGTCATAACGGCATAATTAGAAGGATTTCTGCGTTTGTCTTCCACCAGCAAATCAGCCAATTTATCAACATCAAAAGGAACCTCCGATATGATTGCGCGATCCACCTGTGCAAGCAAGGCTGTGATCAAGCTGGTTTCGCCCGAATTACGACCGAACAACTCTACGATTCCAATCCTTTCATGCGATCCAAAAGAAGTGCGCATATCTGTAATCATATTCACGCTGCGCGTCACCGCTGTAGAAAATCCTATGCAGTAATCTGTTCCGAAAACATCATTATCCATTGTTTTAGGGATTCCCACGACAGGGAAACCCTCTTTGTGCAGCCTGGCAGCAAATGAAAGCGTATCATCACCACCAATAGAAACCAGCGCGTCAATTTCGAGCTCCGCTAGTACTTTCAATACATAATCGGTATAATCCTTGGTTCCTGCATCATCAATTTCTTTTCCGTAGGAAGAATTTACTAAGAAATCGGGAATTTCCTTTGCCCGTACTTTTTGAGGGTTGGTTCTCGAAGTATGCAGAAATGTTCCTCCGCTGCGATCAATAGTCCGAACATCTACGTAATCCAACTCCTTGATATAGTAATCATGTGTGGAGGGTTCGTCAAAATCATAATGCAGCAATCCCATCCAACCTCGTCGGATTCCAAAAACCTTAAATCCTTCTTCTATAGCACCTAAAGCAACCGCTTTAATTGCCGGATTTAACCCGGGAACATCTCCCCCGCCGGTAAGTACACCAATTGTTTTCGTCATACGGTCCTCCAAAATAATTTGAATAATGAAAAAAATCGAACGAAGTATAGCACATAAGAATTTTGATAACTATATTTCAGATGAATTTATAGTAGTGTAGGGGTTCATTACCCATAATCTTATCCAATAAAGATTGAGCAGCAGGAATAATGTGAGCAGGATATTGAACGCATTTTTTTGGGGCATACTTATTATTTGTTGTGCGGTAATCATTTTGTATACAGGAAGAATTCCAAATACACTGAAAAACAACCCCAGGGAAAGCATTTTAAATCTCTTACTGGATCTTTCGAACCATTGTGAAACGCAGTACATCACAACAAAAACGTAAGCGCTGGTTGAATACGGACTATCCCACATGGTTAATAATGGATTCAATGTCATTCCCAAACTCACTAACCATAACTCTTGCATCTGGTTTTCTCTTGGGGAGCGCAGCCATTCGACAATTATCCAAAGTAAAACAATAATCGGTATGCTCTCTACTAGACTAGAACTTTGTGTTAATAAGTGATTATCCAGATATGATCGAAAACTGATCAAAGGATAAATGGAAGGATTGAATAAAACCGTTTTAATCATTTCCAAAGGCCAGCGCATATCGGAAATTAAAAATGCCAATGAGAGAATTATTAATGTAATCATGCACCATACCACAACCGTGGTGCGTTTTTTATTAAAATTGCTCAGCATCATGATTGAGAAAGGAAAGATAAAATACCTTATATTAAAAGCCGCCAGACCTAAAAGAATGCCTGTGAATATGTTTTTTCGCTCTTGAATTTTCTGAATGGATAGTGTCAACAAAAATAGTTGAATGACAGCAAGATTTGTTTGGAAAACGTTATTGATCAGAAAATAGATAATGAGGCTTGATAATGGAAGGATTACATCAAACGGCTTTTTTAATTGCGCGCCCATTATTTTAATCATTTTCTCTACTATTAAAAAGCATATCAATTGGTTCGTTGTAATCCACAAAGCCAATGAGATATCGAAATCTTTTATCAGTGAAAAGGGAGCATAATAGATTAGGGCATAGATTGGTAATTGGAACTTATGATTCGATGATTTATTTTGTTGATTATTTTGCACCCCGGTTACTTCATGCGCTGGTTTTATGTCTGCAGAGTATACACTGCCATTTGCGCTGAAGACAATTCGCGTTCGTTCAATTGAATCATGGAACATCACTCGATCTGCATAATGATTAAAGAAATAATGATTGGCCGTAAAAAGAATGATGAAAATAATGCTAAAAAATAATAGGCGTTTTATTAATAATCTTATATTTTTGTCTTTTTTCAAATCTTGAAAAAGATCCTTTATCGATTGGATCATTCTTTATTGATGCTTCCTATTTCCTGTAAATATTTTTCTTTGTTCGCAGAACGGGCAATTTTTCCGCTGCTGGTTTTAATTAGCCAAAATTTATCTACTAAGTAAACATTGCGCAATGCAACCGCAGAGTTCCGAGTCACCTGACGCCTGATTTGACCCGCAATTTCTTTTATCTTAGGCTCAAAACCTTTATGCACCTCGGCTACCACGACTACTTCCTCGGTCCCTTTTTCCTCATCAAAAATTCCAAAAGCCACGCTTCTTCCAGCATGAACACCCTCAACAGTGTTGACAACCGCTTCAATATCTTGAGGATAGATATTCTTGCCACCAACAATGATCAAATCCTTTTTTCTTCCGCTGATATACAATTCTCCGTCTGCCAGATATCCCAAATCACCAGTCTTGAACCATCCATCGATAAAAGATTTGCGCGTTTCATCTTCACGATTGAAATAACCGTTCAACATGCAATTGGATTGAAGTACGATCTCTCCCAAGTGACGATCAGGCAGCTCTTGACCTTTCTCATTTATTATTCTTACTTTTGAATTTTCTATGGGGAAGCCAGCCGATACCATTTTCAGGCTTTTCCTGCCATTGGAAGGTTTTTGCGCAACGCGATCACGTTGAAAGGTTTCTAAATCGATTTCATCATAGGTAACTATTTTATCGATGCCATCCTGAGTTACTGCAAAAACATTTTCAGCCATGGCGTAGCAGGTAGCCAAAGCCTTTGGCTTCAACCCGTATGGCATATATGCTTCAAGAAAAAGTTGATGGCTTTCAAATCGCATAGGTTCTGAGCAATTTATAACAGCTCTCAATGAAGAAAGATTGATTCCCTCCAATGAATTCGGTCGAATTTTTTGTGAAAGAAAGTTATAGGCAAAATTTGGCAGCCAGCAAAGCGTGCCGCAATATTTTGTGATTGCGTGAAATAATTTCTGAGGCGCTCGCACCCAATCAAAGGGCGACATAAATACCATTGGAATGCTATAAAGGATTGGCATTAAAAAACAAGCGATCAGTCCCATATCATGATATAAAGGCAGCCAGCTGACAATGACATCCTGATCGCAGATATGTAATGCTTCCGTATAACTATCCAATTGATTGAAAACCGCTTGATGCGACAATGCCACACCTTTCTGCAAACCGGTTGTTCCTGATGAATGCTGCAATAGAACTACATCTTTCCCTTTCTGTTTGATCCCGCTAAACTCCGAATAAGGAATTGTCGGGTGAGAAGCTACCATCTCAACAAAGAGGATCGATTTAATAAATTCATTTGCAGCTTGTATGTTTTCCAGTTCCTTTGAAAATTCCTGGTATGTGATGATAGCCGCAGGTTTGGTAATTTCAATTAAAGCAACCAAATCGCTGCGATATTTCTCGGGAAGTAATTTCTCGGTGAGAAAAGGCATTATAGATGGAATGGATCCATTAAGAATTGTTCCAAAATATGAGTAAACCAGATCCAAACCTTGCTGTAAGATTAAAATGACAACTTCGCCTTGTTTTACACCGCTCTCTTTTAGCGTAGATGCATATCTGGCTGATCCTTTGATCAATTGTTCATAATTAAGATGCGCATCCTCTTGGCCAGTTTCTTGAAAATGTATGATCTCTTTATTGGGAAATTTTTGCGCCAATTCAAGCAGGCGTATTGAAATATTCGGCACTTATTTTCTCCGCTGAATGACCATTTCCGCTAGTTGATCCAAAGTATCAAATGTCTCTGCATTCAATTCGAAATCCTCAATACGCACACCAAACAAGTCTTCCACAATTAATGCGAGATCAACAAGGCTGAATGAATCAATAATTCCACTTGAAATTAATGCTTCGTCTTTGGAAATCAAAATTTCAGGTTGTTTCAGAATATCTGCACTGATTTTTTTTCCAATTTCTTCAATGATTTTTTCTTTTTCCATCAGATCAATATCCTCTCAATCCTTTCCACAAGGTATCCAATGTTCCCAAGGCATATGCACTGCGTTCCGTCCAGGCTTCCACAGAAATATGAAAACCATCATTTCTTTCGGGATCCAATCCGCGAAGCGGCAGGGGTTGGGCAGCTTTCCACCAATTATATAGGGGCAGATCATATTCATAAGCCAGTGTAGCAATAATTAAATTAATTTGATGATCACCTTCTACATTATCGGCTTTAGTCACCAAGATTGGCACTGTGCCATGTTCAATAATCAAATCCAAGACCTGCCTTAGGTATTTTTCATATTGTTCAGGCGGAGTGACATCTGGCCACCACCGCTCAAAAGATACAAATGCAAAGCTTGGGTTGGCAATTCTCAGTTCACATGCTACTGGGTTTTCTGCGGGCAGACATTCTTCAGGATCAGCTTGCATGGCGGATAATGCTGCAGCAACATTTAAACCCTGTTCAATTGCTTTTCCATCTCGGTTAAAGTAACCGCGAAAGTGTTCTACGGTTTCTTGCCATTCTTTTTGTTCAGGTCGGAGATAGTAGCGATCAAGATCATAGAGACCCATAAATGATTCTTTGATATTCTGGCAATCACCGATTTTTGAGAATGATTTCGCATTTACTCCTAATGCCATACCGTGTGCGTAAATCTCACGAGCATGCATTGTGACCACTGGAATTACTGGCCATTTCTTCCAATCTTCGGGAAGTAAACGTACTTCAGCCGTCTTTAAAGGAACTTGGGTATTTTTGATGATCGGAGTGGAAACCTTCAGCTCGTCTGTCGCTGTTGGTAGAACAGGTGTACTCTCATTTGCTTGCGCTGGTTGAATATCATTGATGCTTTTGCTTATTGCGCATGCAGATAGAGATACAACACAAGCGAAAATGACTCCTAGCAGAAATTTGATGGATGTTTTAATTTGTTTCATATTATTGTTTTTGACAATTCTCCAAAATCAATGTTGTTATTTTGTCTGCGAAAATTCTTTCTCCATAGTAATCCAGATGTATGGCACTGTTAGTAAAATGGGTTTCTGGGATAAGATCCCAAAAATCATAGTATTTTATTCCAGATTCATCCATTTCGGCTTGCATGATCTCGCGATATTGGTCAAAAGCCCAACGTGGGTAGTAAAAATTGTACCGAATATCACTGTTTATCCCTTGACTGATGAGAATTGGCTCATTAATCACAATGAAACGGATTCCTTTATGATGCCTGATCGTTTGCGAGATTATGTCTATAGCAAGCTGATTTTTTTTCATTTGACCAATTTCGAAATCATGGAAGTTAAAGTCGGTTTCAAAGTCCCGTAAGGCGGTATTGTATTGGCTTGGATATTCTTGGTCAATGCCAGTGGCTGACCACAACGCTCCATAGATCTGCAACCTGAGCAAATCCGCTAATTCTCGCCTGCGTGAAATTAGAGTATTGTCCCAAATACTTGTTGATATTGCTTGAAATTGAGGGAGATCATAATTAGATATTATTCTATTAACCAGTATGGGATTATTCTCAACCAGAGGCGTGGTCATTTGAATTGAGACAGGCAAAGATTCTAACGTTACCAACCAAAGGATTAGATCGGGTTTAAATTGCTGGACTTTCTCAATGATCATGGCATCCTTCATCACGGAAAGGCTAGGATATCCAAGGTTATAGAATCTCACTGGCTGATTATCACAGATGAGCCCTTTTTTCTCCAGCAAACCCGCTAATGTTTGATCAGGTTTTTGAAGGTATCCCCACACAGAAGAGTCGCCTATCAGAAATACCGAAAATTCTTCACTATCTCTGCTAGATGATACTTCATGTGAGCTTACCATAGCATCAAGGTTGTATAGGCTAAGATTGTAAGAGACGGCAGGATTTTCTCCAAAGGGAAACCTTAACCGCCCATGAAGAGCATGATTGTAAAGACTTATGCTCCCGATTGGTATGTCTTTCAATAATACGAATAGGAAATTGATAAGCAGAAAAAATATAGCCGCTTTCAATAATATCCTGACTATAGAAAAAGATTGATCTGTACTCTTCATTCGATACCAAGTAATTTTTCAAAGACGGTTACTGACTCATTCAGGGTTGGCATGGCAAACCAAACCCAGCCTAATGCAATGAAATTAAAGGTTAGGAATACTGAAAACCATTTACCAGTACCTGCAATCCATCCTTTTTTGTTATCGCTTCTAAAGTGTTGTTTTGACCATTCAGACCAGCGGTTGTGAAGAAACAACCCCAACCCATTCCAGCAGCCCCACACAACATAATTTATATTGATGCCATGCCACAAGCCTATCAGAATCATTGTGCTCATTTGGGTTATGAATATGATCCATGCTGCGGGGATTTGTATTTTATAAGTTCTCAGAAAGCGTGTCAGAGGATTGAAATAATACGTGCGGAACCATTGCGTCAGAGTAATGTGCCATCGGTTCCAAAATAATGACAAATTTTCTGAAAGATATGGTCTCTGAAAATTTTCTGGCAGCTTGATGCCCATCAAACCTGAAATCCCGATGGCGATATCGTTATACCCACTGAAGTCAAAATATAAGCGCAAGGCAAAAGCATAGATGATAATCCACATCCATATACTTCCATGGGTCTGCTGCACTGTAGTTTCATTGAATGCGATCATTGATAGACTATCCGCAATAATAAATTTACGCAAAAAGCCATGCATTATTCTTTTTATGCTTTCGAATGTTTGGGTTTGTGTAACCTGATTTGATTTATTCTCTATTTCTTTCGCAAAATTCTCAATCCGCGTGATCGGACCAGCTATGATCGCTGGAAAATAAAAAGTGTATGATATAAACTCTCTCAGGTTAAAAGGAATTTCATGCCCTGCTTTCCAATCTCGCAGCACATGCATTAAGCGAAATGCAAAATATGAATATCCAATCCAGGCTATATCCTGCGCACTTGCTAAATCGATAGATTGATGATTCATTTTTCTCAAATAAAAACTAAGCATGCTGGTAAAAGGCTCATATTTTAATAAAACAAATGCCGCGATTAATACAATCATGAGCCATACTGCCAATGTGGATTTCGTAATCTTTTCTTGGTATATCAAAAAAATCAAAATAGCAACCAGAATGACGAGTAAACATGACCAGCCAATTTTTGTCGGATTTATCCATGCCGATAAAAAGCTGATTTGTGTATAGCGCAGTAAACTCATACCCATTAAGAGAAATGCAAGAACAATCAATGTAATTTTATTTTGGGTAAAAAGTGATTCATGTTTCGCGTTGGTCACGAACCAAGTGAGCACTGAAAAGGAAATCATGATTACGGGCAGCCAGTAATCCAGTGTGCGGATTGGGGATACAGGTTGCAGCCAAAAGAGTGAAAAAACACTGATTGTAAAAATTAACCAATTGGCAGCAACCCTCTCGCCTAAGTTCCTGATTATCCAAGCGCCTAGGACGAATACTGCAATATGAAGATAGGTCATTAAAAACCTTGATAGATCCAGAGTGGAGAGCTATCGCTCGAAAGAATAATTAAACCAATCACGATCAGGCAGAACCAAAGTGCCCATAAATTTTCTTTTATCATTGATATGAGCAAACCCTCCATTGACCGTCCTCCATTTTCATGGAATAGGTCCTTTTGCTCAGTTCAATCGAGCGTATTTCATCATTGTAGGTCAAATCCAAGCTGCCTGAACAAACAACCGTTGCCATGTCCCCATTTTGATCGACCTCTTGGCAGCTCACTTCCCTCAATTCAGCACCTACAGACATCAGTGCATCGACTTCCAGATTGGCCTGGTCTTCCCATTCCTTACATGCTAATGAAACCGCTGCGTTCTTGTCTTTTTTTGCTAAAGCTTCAAGATAAGCTAGCGTATTATCCGCGGCAGCGTTCTCTTTAGAAGTGCAGGCTATGATCAAAATGCCAACCGTTATTAAAATCAATATCGCAAGGGTTTTCTTCATTGATGCTATCTCCAAGTGATAATTAATATAATCGCATTATTATAATAAAAAAGCGGAGATGCACATTATTTTCTATCTCCGCTTTTTGTAAGAATTCTAAAAGGTTGTTAAATATCAATCCCGTAAATTCGGTGATTCTTATAGGGTTTAACTCCTAAGTTGTCAAGATCTTTGCGCATTTCTTTGGCTGTCTCTGCTATTTGGGTCAGCTCACCATGGACGAATTTATAGGCATGCGCCGTCTTTTCAATTTCTGACATCAGCAGCGCGTTTCCTCCTCGTCCATGCAGTTCTGGTAATATTCCAATACCATTAAAGGAAATCCAATCGGTCTTTTTCAATTCCTGCAAGTAGGAAATTAATGCCGCAGGATTCAGGCGACCCTGATATTTTTGTAAAGCGGCAGAAATATCCGGAAATGCCAACAAAAAGCCCACTACTTCCTCGCCATATGTGATGACTTTAAGTAAGTCCGGAACCGCCACAACCATAATATTATCCAAAACAAATTTTATCTCATTGTCAGTAAGAGGATAATATTCCCAGTTATTAACAAATGACTTGTTGTAAGCCTGTCCAATCCTCCAAGCCCATTTTTTCAGCTCAGCTTTGTTGTTAAATTTCTGAACTTTAAATTTTCCTATTTCTCTCACGCGATCGGCAATTCTACCGATTTTTTCCGGCAATTGGAATTCTGAGATGCGGGTATAACAGGAAACCCAGTCAACTATCTTCTTGAATCCGATTTTTTCAACGAATTTCGGATAATTGGATAAATTGTAATTCATCATGGTCATCATCTGACGATGTTCAAAACCTTCAACTAAAAATCCATACCCGTCAAAAGATGAGAGTCCTTTGGGGCCAAGAATTTGATTGAGTTTGCGTTTCTTTGTCCAATCAAAAGCGAAGTCAAACAATTTGTCAGCCACTGTTTGATCATCGACGCATTCGAATAGGTAAAAACAGGCTTGTTTTTTATCGTGGTATCTATTGGATGGTTTATTTTCGATTAGAGCAATCCGACCCATCATTTCACCATTCTGCCTAGCGATGAAGAATTCTGCATCAGAATGCTCATAAAATGGATGTTTATTCCTATTCAGCATCGTCTTTATATCAGCCAGTATTGGGGGTACCCACTCTTTCACTCCCTTATATATTTTGAATGGAAATTCTACAAATTCATTTACTTGCTTCTTTGAGGTAGTATCAATCTTTTCAATGCTTATCATATAATTGCTCCTGCGAAAGCGTTTTTTTGAGTATACACCGAATCAGAAAATAACTGTTTGGTGATAGTATTAACACTGTTGTTTGGTTCTAGTGTCAGTATAGATCGGCGTGGAGGCAAGATGGCAGACATACTTATTAAAGAAATTTCTGAGCAACCCAATATTTTGAGAAAGTTGATATCATCCGAATTCACTAGAATTAGAAAAATCGCTGCTCTAATCAAGGACAAATTTGATTACACGCTTATTGCTGCACGAGGAACTTCAGATAACGCTGCCCGTTATGCGCAATATATATTTGGTGCGTATAATCATATTCCCATTGGATTAGCAACACCTTCTCTTTATACTGTTTATAAGAATCCTCCTAAACTCTCAAATACGCTGGTAATCGGCATCTCCCAATCTGGCCAATCCCCCGATATTGTTTCCGTTCTAGGAGACGCTAAAGCGCAAGGGCAAAAAACTCTGTGCATTACGAATGACCCAAAATCTCCATTAGCGAATACTTCTGATTATGTTATTCCCCTGCAATGCGGGAAAGAACTGGCAGTTGCAGCCACAAAAACATATACAGCGTCACTTGCTGCATTAGCCATGCTAGCCTGCGCATTATCAGAAAAAAATCAATCTTTAAAAATGGAAAAGTCTTTGCAAGAATTGCCTGAAAGATTGGAAGAGACGATCAATCTGGCACAACAAACCATTGATGCAGTCAGTCGTTACCGGTACATCGAGCATTGTGTGGTCATTGGCAGAGGTTTTAATTACGCCACTGCCTTCGAAGTGGCATTAAAAATCAAAGAATTAACGCGCGTTGTATCCGTTCCGTA
This sequence comes from uncultured Pelolinea sp., assembly GCA_964451805.1. Classification (GTDB taxonomy): domain Bacteria; phylum Chloroflexota; class Anaerolineae; order Anaerolineales; family Anaerolineaceae; genus Pelolinea. Next base: position 85,623 of record CAYVJI010000002.1, read on the forward strand.
TTCTTCTGCTGATTTCAAACATGGACCTATCGCGGCAGTTCAACCTGGCTTCCCGGTGGTCATAGTTGCTCCCTCAGGGGAGATGCTGCCTCAAATGGTAGAATTTTCTAAAAAAATGCACGACATGCATGCTGAATTGGTAACGATCTCTGACAAGAAGGAAATATTGGCTAACAGCAACGTTAGTTTTCAAATCCCCCAAGGGATTCCTGAATGGTTATCCCCGATTGCCTGCGTCATTCCAGGCCAATTATTCGCCCGAAAACTCGCCTTTGAAAAAGGATTAAACATCGATCAGCCGCTTGGGTTGTCTAAAATAACGGAAACTTTTTAGATCACCAGATTTTATTTTCATGATAAAAAATAAGCTTGCTTGGAGAATATTTTGGAAAAATTCCTAATCGAAGGCAGTCACCCAATTAATGGTAATATAACGCCAGGTGGAAATAAAAATGCAGCCTTACCGATTTTAGCTGCCTGTCTTTTAACTGACCAAAAAGTCACTCTTTGTAATATTCCGGATATTGAAGATATTCGCACTATGCGATCGTTGCTGGAGAGTCTCGGAGTAGAGATACGAAGTATAGATGAGCATTCGTGGGAAGTACAAGCGAGTGAAGTTAGACCGCGTGATCTTGATCCGGATATCTGTAAAAAAATTCGTGCTTCAATCTTACTTGCAGGTCCTATGTTAGCCAGGTCAGGATTTCTGGAACTACCTCCCCCTGGAGGGGATGTAATTGGACGGCGACGAGTGGACACACACATCCTTGCCCTGAGAGCACTTGGAGCGGATATATCATACAATCGCATTTTTCTGTTTAAAGCAAAAAAACTGATAGGCGCCGATATTCTACTGGATGAAACCAGCGTCACTGCCACAGAAAATGCCATCATGGCAGCAGCCACCGCGCAAGGGCAGAGCATTATCCGCAATGCAGCCTCTGAACCTCATATTCAAGAGCTTTGTCAATTTCTCAACCTTTTAGGGGCAGATATTCAAAACATTGGCTCAAATACATTGTTGATCAACGGAGTTCCAAAACTCAATGGCGGCAAGTACACAGTTGGTCCGGATTATCTGGAAGTCGTCAGCTTCATTGGCGCGGCAGCCGTAACGCATGGTTCAATTACTATCCATAATGCAGGCAATGAACATTTGGACATGGTGCGTTTGGTCTTCAGCCGTTTAGGTGTCGAATGGGAAACAACCGGCGATGATATTTTTGTTCCAAAATCCCAGAAACTTATCATACAACCTGACTTAGGCGATGCGATCCCGGAAATAAGCGTGATGCCCTGGCCTGCGTTTCCAACCGACCTTATGAGCATAGCCATCGTGATAGCTACCCAATCAAAAGGAACCGTGCTATTCCACGATTGGATGTACCCCAGCCGCATGTTTTTCACGGATAAATTGGTAGCCATGGGAGCTCAAATCGTGCTTTGCGATCCACACCGTTGCATTGTGCAGGGACCAAGCGTATTATTTGGAGAGAAAATGGAAAGCCCTGATATAAGGGCAGGCATGGCGCTGCTTTTAGCAGCATTATCCGCACAGGGCTGTTCATCCATTCGAAGTGTAGCCCAGATTGACCGCGGTTATGAAAAAATAGACGAGAAACTTTCTCGTCTAGGTGTGAACATCAAACGTTTAAAGGGATAAACGTTCTTTATAGAGCAAATTTAATTAGATCCATCTGAGTTTGCAGCAACCTCTAAAAATTGATCCAGCGCTTCCCGCAGCATCGCTTCTGGAACTGCGCCGACCTGCCTGTGTAGAATTTTTCCTTGAGCAACGAAAAGCATGGTAGGAATACCCTGAATACCATAACGTCCTGCCCATTCCTGGTTTTCATCTGTATTCACTTTGGCGACTAACAACTTGCCTTCATAGTCCTTCGCCAGTTTATCTAATACTGGTGCAACCATTTTACAAGGCCCGCACCAGGGAGCCCAAAAATCAACAATGACAGGTATGTTCGATTGCAGAACAGTTTTTTCAAACGCTGCGTCCGTCACGTGCACTGGTTCATTCATCTATTTTCTCCAAAGTGTATGATTTCTTTATTAAACTGAAGTGCCAGCTCAATTACACAATATTTTAATTGAATTTTTTGGCTGGCACTATTAGATTTCTATATATATTCCAGTTTACTTCGCTTTCACGGTGATTGTCTTGGGTTTAACTTCTTCCGCTTTCGGCAATACTAAACGCAGCATACCATTTTCAAACTCAGCTTGCGCTTTATCAGCGACCACTGCGCATGGCAGTAAAACCGAGCGGGCGAATGAACCATACTTGATCTCGCGCATGTGATAGTTTGCGTCTTTCTTCTCTTCTTCTGATTTGACCTCACCGCGAATGGTTAATGTATCGCCTGTTACTGCGATATTCAGGTCATCTGGTTTTATGCCGGGTACTGAAGCTTTTACAATAACCTCATCGGCGGTCTGGATCATATCCAGATTGACAACCCCATACCCATCATAACTGACGGGACTACGGCTGAAAAAATCTTCGAAAACTTGATCCATCTGATTCCGCATGCCCATCATTTCCCTAATGGGATCCCATCGAATTAGATTAGCCATTTTCATCACTCCTTTCGGTATTGTTTATTAAAATATAAAATGCTTGTATTGGAAAAATACAAGCATTTTATTAAATTTCTATTATTTTATTGGCGTTTGTAATCGACGAAACGGTAACCTACCCCTCTTTCCGTAAGAATGTATTCAGGATTGGTAGGGTCTTTTTCCAATTTCTGTCGCAAATAATTAATGTACAAGCGCACATAGTGAGGTTCATCTCGATATTCATATCCCCAGACTCGTGAAAGAATCTGATCGTACGTTAATACCCAGCCGGCATTTTGCACCAAGTGGTATAACAGGCGATATTCGGTGGGTCGCAGCTTTACCAATTGATCTTCCACCCAGATTTCTCGGCGTGAGAAATCAATCTTCAAGCGGTCATCGACTTGAATCACATCAATATCTTCAGCGCCTTCCATTTCAACTCGCCTGAGTACAGCTTTTACCCGACTGACTAATTCGCGCGGGCTGAAAGGTTTGGTCACGTAATCATCCGCTCCCAACTCAAGACCACGCACACGGTCATCTTCCTCCCCTTTGGCTGTCAGCATGATCACAGGAATATTGCTTATTTCTCTGACCATCTTGAGTACTTCAAAACCGTCCAGATCGGGCAGCATAATATCCAATAAGATCATATCAGGCATATCGGTGCGCATTTTATCCAGAGCTTCATGTCCTTTTATCGCTTCAATGACCTGAAAGCCATCATGTTCCAGGTTGAGACGGATAAAACGCAGCATTCGTTCTTCGTCATCCACCACCAGAATTTTTTTGTTCGCACTCAAAGTTGCCATAGACTCTCCAGATCAGTTGTTTTCTGTAATTATAGGATTGCCGTAACTCTTTTGCAACAATATTTTATCAATATCTCAAAAAATTTTACACAACTTTATCTATACTTTGCGAATTGTCTGGACGATCAAATCTCTATCCATTACAATGACATTATTGATTTTTTATTCTTACAATAGGTGATTTGACAATGAATATCGGTTTTCAACTTTATCAGCTTCAATGCATTGATTCCGAGTTAGATCTTACAAATAAAAAACTCATTGAAATTCAAGAATCCATTCAAGATAACAAGCAAGTCGATTGCGCAAAGGAATTCGTTGATGAAAGCGCAGCTTCGATAAAAAATATTCAAGCTGAGTATGATGCCATTGAATTCGATATTGAGGCAAAAAGAATAAAAAAATCACAAAGCGAAGAAAATTTGTACGGAGGAAAGATAAAAAATCCCAAAGAATTGCAGGACCTCCAACTGGAAATCACCTCACTATCCAATATCCTATCAGAACTCGACGATAGACTCATCGAGAAATTGATTCAAATTGAGAAAGCGCAAGATATCCTCAATAAAAGAAAAATCGATCTCAATCAAGCGGTTTCTGAGTATGAAACGAAAAAATCAATGCTGAATGCTGATTTAGAAAAAATGGCCAATCAAGCGAAAGCGCTGCATGAGAAACAGAATAGTCTTTTGCCGCAAATTGACCAAAAAGCGCTGGATATCTACCAAAAGTTACGAAAAAAAAAGAATGGTACCGCTGTAGCTCTCTTGCAGGATAGTTCTTGTGCGGCTTGCGGTTCATCTTTAACTGCCAGTCAATGCCAACAAGCACGTTCCTCAGCCAGTTTGTTTTTCTGCCCTAACTGCGGAAGAATTGTTTATGGCTCATGAGGCATAATTTCATTGATCTGCTGTTTCAGATCGCTTTGATTCTTACCAAATATTTTTACCGTTTTTCGCCTCGATTTTTCCCCACTCGTAATTTCAATATCAGTTATCCGGATATCGAGCGCTTTAGCTAGTAGTTTTTTTAGAGCCTGATTGGCTTTGCCTTCCAAAGGTTTTTCGCGGACTTTGATTTTCAGGAAATCCCCCTCTATCCATCCGCAGATCTGCTCCACCCTGGCTGATGGCTGCAAATGAACATTGATCTGTGAAAATTCTCTCGAACTCATCTCTTCTCCAATGTCAATACAGCAGCAAATCTCCCGGTCTTTCCATTTTCAGCGCGATGCGAAAACCAATCCTGGTTATGGCAGGCAGTGCAAATTTGGCTCTGCTCAATCATCGAAAGACCTATTTCTCTTAGAATGATCTCATTCGCCCGCGACAGGTCTGCATAATGCTGGTTGTTTTTTGTTTTTAATATTATTTCGTTATGCGAAAAACTTTTTTTCAGCCCAAGCACAACTTCTTCCCGCACTTCGTAATGGTCTTGGCAGATACATGGACCTATGACAGCTTGGATATCCTTCACATTGCATTGATGAACTTGGTTCATTCTTTTTATGACTGCTGAAGCCACTTTTTTCATTGTTCCCTTCCAGCCAGCATGAACACAGGCAATTACGCTCTGAATTGGATCATAAAAGAATATCGGCACGCAGTCGGCAAAGAGCATCAAGATGGTTACGTTCGCATTGCGAGTGATGATCCCATCAGCTTGAAGATGAGCTTCACCTTCAGCTCTGGGCATTTCAGTATTAATCACATGATTGCTGTGAATCTGCCAAACATCATAGATACTCTTTTCAGATCGAGATAATGTTTCACAAATCCGCCGACGGTTCTCAACCACGTTTTCTGGTGTATCGCCTACTGAAGTAGCCATGTTTAGGCTTTTCCAAGGATATGGGCTGCATCCTCCTTGCCGCATAAAAAAACCATGCACAAGTCCATACCTTTCAAGGGCTGGTGAGGTCACGTAAGATATCATTCCATTCTGATGGATCGTCATGAGGATTACTCGGTTTCCTCATTTGTTGGTTTATCGGAAGCTATTCTGAAGGATTGCTCAATAGATGTTAACAAGTACCATCCAGAAAAAAAACCGAAAATGGCGCCAGTCAATGTTCGCATGAGAGGAGTGCTCTCATATAGCCAGGGAAAACTATTGATCTGGATCGATTTGGATAAAAATTGCAGAGAGCCATCCATCCCCAGCGGCACAAGGCCACCAGCGATCCAAAAAAACAGTGATATTTTTGGAATTCGTTTTTTCATAATTGAAAAAATTAAACCAAAAAATAACAAGCCTTCATACATGGCCAGGTCTCTTTGGCAGATGGCTACTTTGTATCCGGCTCGATCGCTGCCCAGCAAGATACGCGCAGTCATTAAATCATCAGGTGCTGCCCCAAACATCTCCTCATATGTTGACGTATCGAGTGTTTTGTTTTGATTTTCAAGAGGATAGAAAGCCTGTTCTCCAAAAAGGAACCAAGAACGGAAAGCAAATTGATGGCAGAATTTACCATAAAAAAGATACAAGATTTTACTCGGAGTAGGCATGCCAACTTTCATCAAAACCGGCGCGAGAATACTCCCCATGATGAAGATCACCAAAAGAGCATTAATGAGGCGAAAGTAGTTTTTCCGAAACCAGTCGTAGAAACCTGCAGAGAAAAGATTGCTTCGCGCCACGATAATGCACTGTTTTTCTAATAAAGCGGTTTGATCACTTCAATTTTTGTCCCGCCATAATTTGTGTCGGTGATATCGCCTGGAAAGTATTGTACCTGCGGGCTTGACCAGCGGAAGATCCATTTTGCGTCCTCCGGCAGGGTATTGACGCAGCCGTGCGATTTTCGCGTACCGAAATCGTTGTGCCAAAAGGCGCCATGGATAGCCACACCCTCTCCCTGGAAGAGTGAAGTCCAGGGTATTGCCATGGTGTCATAACCCTCTTCGGTGGCTCCGGCTCCTCCGCCGCTCATGTGCAGAGAAATCAGTTTCCGCCAAATCCAATGATTGCCGACCGGGGTTTCCCAGGTGTCCAACGGATTGCCAAGATCATCATAAAGTTCTTTGCCCGTCGCAACTTGGCAGTAATAAACCTCATTGTTACCCTCATAGCAGGTTAATGCCTGATGGTTTATATCGACAATAATCTTCTTATCAGCCGCATCAGGATGTATGGGAGAAATTTCCTCTTCATTGATCACGCGGAATGCCCGCGCATCAGCCCAGAAGATATCGCCGTATGATCCATACAATTCTTCGACACGATACATGATATTTCCATTTTCATCCACCGCGATCTGATTCACCCAGATTGTCTGGCTATAATACAGCCGCCATAGTTTTTGCGGCGCTTCCTGAAGCCAGGGTGATCTTGCCGGCGGATTATCCAGATTAAGATTTACATAAGGCACAGTGACTTCTACCCACATCCCGTTTTGATCGCCATACCGAGGCAGGCTGGTGACAGGTTCATTGGGCAGGTTTTTAACCCGCTGCAGGCTGGGAGAGTAAACGTAACCCTCTGACGTTTCGACCCATTTGCGGCTGAAACGGCCGGTGGGTCTTTCACCAATCACCTCGCGCAGCCAGGGCAGACATTCGTCTTCTTCTAGAATTCTGACTTCTTGGCTATCCACGCTAGGTTGCGTGCGGACTCGCAGCGTACTGGGCAGATAAACCGCGTTTCTCCCCAAATATTCGCTCGGCGGAAATTCATCTAAAGTGAATTTTTGGGAATTTATCATCGGCAGGACCGCCAGGCTGCTTATGCCTACCAAGCTTTTCCCTAAAAATTCTCTGCGGCTGATTCGATTTACTTTTTTATACATTCTTTCCAATACCTTTTTATTTGGCAAACATACTCAATACGCAATCGCGGAAGTGTGCATCTTGCAGCAGCTTTGTCTGCAATTGATCCACTTCTCGCTTCCACAACATATCATCTTCTTGAAAAGGATAGTCTTTTTCAAGCAATTTGTAGAATTGCCCTGTGTGCTGGCCAAGCTTTAGCTCAGGCTGTCTTTGCCTACGGATGGAAATTGCCCGGCAGGCTGTGTAGATTTCCGTAGCCAATACACGTGAGAGATTTTCCAAAATTTGATTAAGATGCAGCGCAGCATTCCAGGCATTGGCGTTGAAATCCTCCTGGTTAGCTGAGGTTGGCAATGACCTTACAGAATCAGGCGAGCTCAAAGTTTGGTTTTCCAGCACCAGTGCAGCGGCAGTGTATTGCAGCATCATTACGCCAGAATTCAAACCAGCTTTTGCTTTGTCGCCAATTAACATGTTCGGCAATCCAAAATTCAATTTTTCGTCTATCAATCGGAAAATTCTCCGTTCTGAAATGGCTGCCAGTTCTGAAAATGCGATCCCTAAGAAATCTGCTGCCATACCGAGCATTTCTCCGTGAAAATTGCCGCCTGAGACAACTTTTCCTTCGTCTACCACCAAGGGATTATCGGTAGCCGCATTGATTTCTTGTTGAACGACTTGCTGGACGAAACGCAATGTTTCTCGCACTGCTCCATGCACCTGCGGGGCGCAGCGTAGAGAATAGGCATCCTGTACGTGTTCATGCGAATCCGCCATCTGGCTGCCTTTGAGTAGTCCACGCAGCGCTTGTGCCGATGCAATCTGCCCTGGCATACCGCGTGCGGCATGCAGCCCAGGATGCAGAGCATCCTTTTTCCCCAGCAAAGCTTCGATGGATAAAGCAGTTGCCAAATCGGCCAGTCTACAGCAATAATCACCCTGCCAGGCTGCCAATGCCAGCATAGCTGCAGAAAAAGTGGCGCCATTAATCAAAGCCAGACCTTCTTTGTCTTCTAAAAGAATACGATCAATGCCGGCTTTTCGCATTGCGGTTCGTCCATCCAAGGTATCCTTTCCATACAATGCTTTGCCAGATTCTTGATCAGTTCGTGAAAGTGAATCTGTCATGACCAAGGCCATTTGAGCCAACATACACAGATCACCGGAGGATCCTAAAGATCCTTTTGAGTAAACAATCGGAATAACCTGGCTGTTCAGCATGTCTAACAAGGTATTCACTAGCCCAACGCGAATACCGGAGAATCCTTTCGCCAATGTGTTCGCTCGGATCAGCATGGCAGCTCTCACAACATCTTTGGGAAGCGGTTCTCCAGTCCCGACTGCATGGCTGAGTATCAAATTCCGGTTTAGCTGAAGGCTTTCTTCTGGAGAAATCCGCTGGTCGGCGAAAATTCCAAATCCCGTATTCACGCCATAGACCGGCATTGAGTCAGCCAAAAGCCTTTTCAGTCTAGAATGTGATAATTCCATGTTGCGGATCGCTGAATTCGACAATTGAACTTTATCCAAGGCATTTGCCACGCGACCCACATCTTTTAAGGTGAGTGAATTTCCATCAAGTTTGATCATCTTTATCTCTGAATATTTTATCGGCTTTTATCGCGTTCCAGGTCGCGCTGAAAATCGCGCTTGGCGATTTCTTGGCGTTTATCGTAAAGTCTTTTGCCTTTAGCCAAAGCAATGTTCAATTTGGCCATTCCATTCTTCAAATACATTTCTGTAGGAACAATAGTTAAACCTTTGCTGCGCACAGCCTGCCAAATCTCACGGATCTCTCTTTTGTTCAATAGCAGCTGTCGTTTGCGTTTGGGGTCGTGGTTTTCGCGGCTGGCTGGGTCGTAGGGGGCGATATGGGCATTCAACAGCCAGGCTTGTTCTCCGTCGGTTTGAACGTATGCTTCAGCAATACTGACCTGTCCTGCACGTATTGACTTTATTTCACTGCCCTTCAAAGATATTCCCGCTTCAAAATCTTCCAGCAGGAAGTACTCGAATTTTGCCTTGCGATTGCTGGCTATTACCTTTTTTGACATGGGTTTATTTTAACATTCAATCGCATCAATAAACTTTTCCTAAGTATTTTTCCTGATAGAATTTTCACGAATTCATTTGCCTGCAGCGATGTTGAAACCTTTATTCCAGCCAGGCGTATATCAAAGAACATGAAAAAAATTTCGTTAGCACTCGGCGGCGGTGGGATGAAAGGTTTTGCGCACATCGGTGTGATCCGCCAGCTTGAATTGGAAGGGTATCAAATTGCAGCGCTGGCAGGCACCAGTGTTGGCGGTATTGTGGGAGCGATGTACGCCGCTGGCTTTTCCACACAGGAAATGGAAGACTTTTCGAAAAATCTGAAATTCCCCAATCTATTCAACCGCTCTTCTGAAGACTCGCCTTCATTGATTGGTTTGCAGGGGCTTTTCAATCTATTGAAAGAAAAACTTGGCAACAAAACCTTTAAAGAATTGAAGATCCCCTTCGTTGCCATTTCGGTGGATATAAACACGGGCTATGAAATCATCCTAGACAGCGGCAGTGTTTTATCGGCGATTCAAGCGACCTCAGCCATACCGGGTGTTTTTCCTGCAGTCCAAATACATAACCTGCAGCTTGTCGACGGCGGCATCATGGACCCCGTACCTGTTTCTGGGGCACGCTGGCTATGCCCGGATCATCCTATTATTGCTGTCTGCCTCTCAGTTCCACCGCAGGACTGGCAGGATTCTGCCAAGATCCAAGTGCCACCGTATATCCCTATCCCTGAATTCATTGTGCACCACTTCACGCAGCTGCGTTTAGGGCAAGCGATGAAAGTGTTCGTAGATTCTACTGATATCATGACCAAAACGATCGCGGAACTGCGCTTGAAGATGGAAAAACCGGATGTGCTTCTCCGTCCAGGTGTTTATAAATATTCTTTGGTGGATCAAGTGGATGTGCAGGAAGCCATCCAATATGGCATGCAGGCTGTTCAGAAGGCACTCCCGCAGATTACCGCCGCCTTCTCTGTCACAGAACGCATCAATCGTTGGTTAAAACCTTCTTTCCTTTCAGGAAAACTGCTCAGTGAGATTGGCGCCGCTTCACCGCGATCGAAAAATTGAGATCAGAGCCAGCAGACCTCCTAAACCGCCCAAGGTGATGATCACTAAACCCATCGGTATGTTCCCCAGAAAGGAAGTGCGAGCCTGGTCCTGATAGGTGGCAATGACCAACGGTTCTACCGGCGTAAAGGTTGCCAGCCGGGTGGGTACCGGTGTAGTGAGGAATTGCGCAGCTAGAGTGGGATTGATGGTTTCGGTTATTTGCGGAGTCAATGTTGGTGGAGGTTCAACAATTGGCACTTCACCCGGTGAGATAAAAACTACCGGTGAATATACCCATCCCTGATTGTTTGGACCTCCGGGGTAAGTGATCAGTATCCAATCACCTCCAGCAGTACGTCCTAGAACGGATGCTTTCTGTCCAGGAAGCAAGACGCCGATTTTTTCATAGAATACACCGGGACCTGTCCTTACATTGATAGATTCTTCCTGATCTAAGTTAACCGTTGCTGTCACGCCCTCAGGTGTGCCGGTGACCGTCGGAATGGCTACAGTAGGCTGCTGCTGCAGCTCTTGCGCTTCAACTGGCTGTGGTTTAAACACTGCCAGAAACCATATTGTCAAAAGGCAAATAATTATTAAATGAGTTCTCTTTTTCATCGTTGGTTTTCTGGAGAGATTATAATCGATGGATATGGAACAACGCATTTTTCACGGACAATTCTCACCAGATGATCTGGCGGACTGCCTGCTGGTGCATTTTCAACGCGGAAATTTGATGGTGAACAAGGTTGTTTCAGGCGAAAATGTCATTGTTCAGATCAAGACGAAGGAAAACAGCCCATCA
>CAYVJI010000003.1:0-76415 GCA_964451805.1 uncultured Pelolinea sp.
TTTTCCACACTTTCAGGGCTGTGACAGGTTTGCCGCTGATCAAGTTTTCTACCACATGGGCTCGGCGCGCATGGCTTTTGCGTTCAGCGTGCCAATCTAGATGTAGTTTGCCTGCAAGGCGGTTAAAGGCTGAAACCATTCCCCAAGGTGTGGTTGCTCCCCCAACGCTTGCGAGCCAGGCGGGTAGTCGTTCCCAAAAATGCAAACCAGCGGTAGAAAGGATGGCGGTTTTATCGAACGGTTCAAAAAATAAGTTTGCCTGGAAGGTCAGCAAATTGACGATCATCGCCAGGCTGGTTGGTCCGCAGTCATTGCTGATAGTCTCATTCGCCAGAAAACCCTGGGATTGATAGAACCGGCCCAAAAATTGCCTTTCAGCCATCCAATTGGTAAAGGGAATGGATTCTTTAGAGCTTGGATTCTCATTGCTCATTGTTGCACCCATTACTGAATATATCACTAAATATGTATTCTTAAATTGTATTAAGAGGAAGTTATAATTTTCCCCATGAAAATCTCCAATTGGGCTTGGAGCTTGCTGATTTTGCTGATCGCCTGCGTTCCCGATTCCGAACAAAGCCAGATCAGCTTTTCTGAATTGACACCTTACGTGACTTCCACATCCAGAAGCGGGGCTGACGCCACCCCTGATATCACTTCCACCCCAACTCCAGCACCCACTCCCAGCCCAACTCCAATCACACACACATTAGCCCAAAACGAAACGATTTCTTCTCTGGCTCTGCAATACGGACTTGAGGTGAATGATATCCTGGCGATCAATCCTGAAATCACACCGAAAGCCTTGTCAGTTGGCAGCCAGATTCTAATTCCAGCCGCTCCGCCAAGTGAAACACTCGTGGAAAATGTGATCGCGGATCCAATCGGACTGCTGACGGAGCAGCCGCAATGCGCGCATACCTCAGAGGGCGGATTGTGGTGCGCAGCTAATGTGAAGAATCCTTTAAACCAAACAGCGGGCGGCGTTACAATAACCTTCGTCTTGAAAGATGCGGCCGGGCAAATTCTCAAAGAGCAAAATGTACCCGCCTTATTGAATCTGATTGATCCAGGCGAAGAGATCCCGGCAGTGGTTTATTTCGCGCCGCCGCTTCCGCTGGATTGTGTTGTCAGCTCTGCCCTGCACTCGGCTGTGCCGGTTGATCCGCAGAATTCGAGTACTGTGGCGATTGAACTGAAAACGAATTCCATCAACATCCGTGAGCACGCTGCCTTGGTCAGTGCGGAGATTCTCGTGACGGATGAATTGAAGGTCGCCGCTGACATCTGGGTAGCGCTGATTGCCTATGACCATGCAGGGCGAATCGTAGGAGCGCGTCGCTTGGAATATCCGCTTGTGGATAGTGGAGAAGAAATATTTGAAATAAAAGCGTACGTGTATTCCAATAGCCATGCGATAAAATCAGTGACAGTGCTTGCTGAAGCAATCCAGAAAGACAACGAGGAATAGAAAGCGATGAAAACATACTTGGTAACTGGTGCGACGGATGGGATTGGCAAACAGACTGCATTGGAATTGGCGCGCATGGGCGCAAGCGTCGTCATTCACGGGCGCGATCCTCAGAAAGCAGCCCAAACGCTTGCGGATCTGCGCGATCAATCAAAAAATGAAAACATATCGTTGGCAATTGCGGATTTTTCCTCATTGTCGCAAGTGAGCGCCATGGCAGAACAAATAACCAGAGAGCACAAGGCGCTTCAGGTTCTCATCAACAATGCGGGAAATTTTTTCAAAGAAAGACAATTAAGCGTGGATGGATGGGAATTGAGCTGGGCGGTCAATCACTTGGCGCCTTTCCTATTGACCATGCTGCTGCTGGAAGTGCTGCAAGCCAATACGCCAGCGCGTGTCGTGACAGTGGCTTCCGGCGCGCATCATAATCTCAAGGTGGTCGATTGGGAAAATCTGCAGGGCGAAAAGGTGTACGATGGATTTGACGCGTACGCGCTTTCCAAGCTGGCAAGTATCTGCTGCATGAATGAGTTAGCGCGCCAAGTGGATGGCAGCCGGGTGACGGTCAATACTCTGCATCCCGGAGTGATCGACACCAAACTGCTGCGCAGCAGCTATAACTTGGAGGGCGCAAGCGTTGAAGAGGGTGCGCAAACCTCAATGTATTTAGCCACTGCAGATGAAGTAGAAGGTATAAGTGGGAAATATTTCAGTCGCAAAATCCAAAAACCGGTTTCAGTGCTTGCCAGCGATGAGCAAATCCAACGCCGTTTTTGGGAAATCTCTATGGAAATGATCCACCCGTTTCTTTAAAAAATAAAGACCCCGCAATTTTGATATGCGAGGTCCTTTGTATTTTGATTACTTATGCTGCCACGCTTTTCACCTGACGGATCACCATGACCACCTTGCCCATGATGCGCAATTTAGCGGGATTATCAACATAAATCGGTCCCATGTTGGGATTGGCTGGCTGCAAACGCACTCGCTTGGGTTCTTTGAAGAAATACTTGAGGGTGGTCTCATCTTTGTCATCCAGCCAAACGGCGACCATTTCGCCATTTTGAGCTTGCTGGGCGCGTTTCATGATCACAATATCCCCGTCATTGACCATTGCGTCCACCATTGAATCGCCCTGTACTTCCAGTGCGAAGAGTTCCTCTGTTTTTTCTCGTGCAGGCAGCAGGCTGCGCGCGATTTCAATGCTGCTTTCGGAATCAAAATAATTCACGTCGCTGGCGGGCATGGGCAGCGGTTCGCTGGCGACAATGCGGCCCATGATGGGAATGCTCAATAGGTCATCAATGGCAGCAGCTGCTTGACGCATGCTTTTGGAAATGCTTTTGACGGCGGATTGTGCCGCTTCCAGGGGTTTCAGCAAACAAATGCTGCGCGAGATATGCTGCTCGCGGGTGATGTGTCCCATCTCCTCTAATTGTTTAAGGTAGTAATCTACCAGTGAGGTGGATTGTACGTTAATGCTCTCGCCAATTTCACGAATGGAGGGGGAGTAGCCGTTTTCCTCCTGAAACTTGTTGAGAAAAGCTAGGATCTTCTGGTGCCGTTTGCTTAATCCTTCACTTCTGCGTGACATGCCTGCCTCCTGCCCATAATCAATAATGGGACATTTGTACTATACTATACACGAACATTCGTTCTGTGTCAAGAAAAAGTGCACGTTTCGTAAGATAAAATATTTCAAAAAACGGAGAGTATTATGGCAGAAGCAAGCGTGAGATGGACAGGCGGCAAAACTTTTATCGGAGTGGATTCGACCCAGCATGCGGTGGTGATGTCCTCCCCAGCGGAAGGTGTGGGCATGAAGGCTTCTGAATTGCTGCTGGTGGCGCTGGCGACCTGCAGCGCCTATGATGTGGTTACGATCTTGGAAAAGAAAAAGATCGCCTTGCGCAAATTAACGATCAAGGTCAATGCCGAACAGCGTTCTGACCCACCCTGGCCATTCACCCATATTCATCTCACTTATATCTTGGCGGGAGATGGATTGGGTGAAGTGGATGCGCGCAAAGCCATTGAGCTCTCGGAAAGTAAATACTGCTCTGTGGCTGCCACTGTCAGGGGAGTGGCTGAGATCACTTGGGACTGCGTTCTGGACTAAAGATATTTTCGTTAAAAAAAGATAACCAGTGTGGTTGTTTTCCCGCCTAGCGCTGAAGACATAATGCTGCCCAATCTTCAATCTCCATTTTTTCCAGTAAATTCAATCCAAATTGGCTGGCTTTGCTGTCTACGACATCACACTGATTTTCCAGAATGCCGGAGAGGATGAGCAATCCCTCTTTCTCTACCAAGTCCGCCAGACCATTTTCAAGCATATCCAGGATGACGGATGCCAGAATATTGGCTACCGCCAAAGGTGCTTGCAGCTTGCTGAAGTGCCCTGAAGCGATCAGCGCAGTTGATCCCTGATCTATCTCAATTTGATCCTGTACATGGTTCAACTCACAGTTTTGCTTGGTGGATGCGATCGACGCTGAGTCAGTATCTACGGCAATAACCCTTTCGGCACCCAATTTCAAGGCCGCAATCGAGAGGATGCCGGAACCGCAGCCGATATCAAACATGCATTGCCCGGGTTGGAGATATTTTTCGATCAACCCCAGACATAGCTGGGTAGTGGGATGCGTGCCGGTTCCAAAGGCCATACCCGGATTGATGCGTATCGGCACGCGATTGGGAAAGTCTTCTTTCCACCAGGCAGGCAGGATCAACAAGCGCTGGCCTATTTGCAGCGGTTTATACTGATCTTTCCAGGCAGTCATCCAATCCTGGTCTTTGATCAAGCGATAGCGCGTATCAGGTAATGGCTGAATTTGTCCAAGATGCCACAAAGCCTCTTCCAGGCGTTGTTTGCGTTCTTCCAGATTGGCATCTGCGAAAAAATAACCAAATACGCGCACCCAATTTTCCATCAGGTTTTCTTCTTGATCAGAAGCGAGATGTGCTTTCTGCTCGATCACCACGCCCTCACGCGTAAAACGCCCCATCACTTCTGCTACCGCTTCAGCCAATTCTGGGATGACTTCTAGAGAGACTTCTACCCAATGGATTTCACCCACCCAAGACATCCTTGAGGATATCCAGAAAACTGCGCTCTTGTGGTGCCACTTCGCTGCCCATAGTTTCAGCCAACTTTTCAAAAAGATCGCGCTGCTCGCTGGTCAGGCGGGCGGGAATTCCTACATTGATGATCACCAATTGATCGCCCTTGCCGCTTCCGCGCAGGTGTGGAATGCCCTTGTTGCGCAATTTGAAGACCTTGCCGGGTTGGGTGCCGGCCGGAATGGAAAGTTTTTCGTGTCCTTCCAAGGTTGGCACCTGCACTTCTGCGCCCAAGGCTGCCTGGGCGATGTTGATGTTTAAATCCAGCAGAATGTCATCGTTGCGCCGCTTGAAGAATTGATGCGATTTGACTTTGATCTCGATGTACAGATTGCCGCGCGGACCACCATTGGAACCGGGCTGGCCCTCACCTGAGAGTCGGATCTGTGTGCCATTATCCACTCCTGCGGGTATGGGAATGGTTTTTTTGACAGTTTTCCGAACAAAACCCCGCCCGGAGCAGATTTTGCAATGTTGTTTGATCACCCGGCCGCTGCCGCCGCATTCCGGGCAGGTTGTGACCTGAACCATAGACCCCAAGAAGGTTTGCCGCACCTGACGCACTTCGCCGCGCCCCTGGCAGGTAGGGCAAGTGCTGGCGCTTGTGCCGGGTTCGGCGCCGCTGCCATTGCAGCGTTCGCAAACCTCATCACGCGTGATTTCCAATTCGTGATCAGCACCACTGGCGCATTCCTGGAAATCCAGAGTGATGGAATAGGAAAGGTCTTCTCCGCGGCGCGGGGCATTGCGTCTCTGCCTGCCGCCGAATCCGCCAAACCCGCCGAAAAACTGCTCAAAGATTTCGAACGGATCAATATTATTCCAATCGGGCATGCCGCCTGCGCTGCGCAGCCCCTCATGACCGAAGCGGTCATAGACCGAACGTTTTTCTGGATCAGAAAGCACCATGAAAGCTTCGTTGATCTCTTTGAAGCGCTCTTCTGCGTCAGGAGAGCTGTTCACATCCGGGTGGAATTTGCGCGCTAAATTCCGAAAAGAGCTCTTGATCTCCTCTTGACTGGCGCTGCGGTTGACACCCAATATTTCGTAGTAATCGCGTTTCTGCATGATCTCCAAGTACCAATAAAGAGGCGTAGGAGGCAAAACCTGGTCCTGACGCCTCTTGGATTTTCAGGCGCTAATTATAAATGACTTATACGTTTTTAAACTCGCCGTCAACCACATCTTCGCCATCGGTAGGACCTG
Organism: uncultured Pelolinea sp.; assembly: GCA_964451805.1. Classification (GTDB taxonomy): domain Bacteria; phylum Chloroflexota; class Anaerolineae; order Anaerolineales; family Anaerolineaceae; genus Pelolinea. Next base: position 5,804 of record CAYVJI010000003.1, read on the forward strand.
CGCCGCCGGATTCTCCTCCGCCAGTTTGGTCTGTACCCGCGCTTTGATCTCCGGATGGCTGCTGATACATGCTGGCGCCGATTTTTTGGATCACCTGGCCTAATTTTTCCGTTTCACTGCGTAGTGCGTCTGCATTCTCCGAATTCATCAATTCGCGCACTTTGGCGACCTGTGTATTGACCTCATTTTTGAGATTGTCATCGATCTTATCGCCCGCATCGCGCAGGGTTTTTTCTGCTGTATAAACAGCATTGTCGGCGTTATTCTTCGCTTCAATTAATTGTTTGCGCTTTGTATCCTCTTCGGAGTGCAGCTCAGCTTCTTTCTTCATGCGCTCAATTTCCTGTTCGGATAAACCTGAAGAAGCGGTGATTGTGATTTTCTGACTGCGTCCGGTGGCTTTGTCTGCCGCGGTGACGTTGAGGATGCCATTGGCATCGATATCAAAAGTAACTTCGATCTGTGGTACGCCGCGCGGGGCTGGGGGAATGCCATCCAGAATGAATTTTCCCAGAGATTTGTTATCCGCCGCCATGGGGCGTTCACCCTGCAAGACGTTGATCTCCACCTGGGTTTGATTGTCGCCTGCCGTGGAAAAGATCTGGCTCTTGCGGGTGGGTATGGTGGTGTTGCGGTCGATCAACGATGTGGCAACGCCGCCTAGGGTTTCAATTGAAAGGGTTAGGGGCGTAACGTCTAACAGCAATATGTCTTTGACGTCCCCACCCAGTACGCCAGCCTGAATGGCTGCTCCGACTGCCACGACTTCATCTGGATTAACCCCTTTATGCGGTTCTTTACTGAATTCACGCCGAACAACTTCCTGGACGGCTGGCATGCGGGTCATTCCACCCACCATGACCACTTCATTGACTTCACCAGGTTTCAATCCCGCGTCTTTAAGCGCTTGTTTGACCGGTTGAATAGTTTTTTCGGTCAGGTCGGAAGTGAGCTGTTCCATTTTTGCGCGGCTCAACTTGATAACCAAGTGTTTCGGCCCGCTGGCATCTGCCGTCAGATACGGCAGGTTGATCTCAGTTTCCATAACAGTGGAAAGCTCAATCTTGGCTTTTTCTGCCGCTTCCTTCAAGCGCTGCAGAGCTTGGCGGTCTTTGCGCAAATCCATACCCTGTTCTTTGTTAAATGTTTCGATCAGGTGATCCATGATGCGCTGGTCATAATCGTCACCGCCTAAGAAAGTATCGCCGCTAGTGGATTTCACTTGAAATACGCCATCGCCGACCTCTAAAATGGATACATCAAAAGTGCCGCCGCCTAAGTCGTACACCGCGATAGTCTCATTCTTTTTCTTGTCCAGACCATACGCCAATGAAGAAGCGGTTGGTTCATTGATGATGCGCAGCACTTCCAAACCGGCGATTTTGCCCGCATCCTTGGTGGCGTTGCGTTGGGCGTCATTAAAATATGCCGGCACGGTGATTACGGCTTGAGTAACCGTCTCACCCAGATAGGCTTCGGCGTCTTTTTTCAGTTTACCTAAGATCATAGCGGAAATCTCAGGCGGAGAATACTCCTTGCCATCCATGATCACCCGCATATCGCCATTTGATGCTTTGGTGACTTTATAAGGAATGCGGCTGAGGGTGCGTTGAACCTCAGGGTCATCGTATTTGCGCCCCATAAAGCGTTTGATCGAAAAGATGGTATTTTCCGGATTAACAATAGCCTGATTGCGGGCTGTGCGGCCGACAATTCTTTCACCATTTTTATTAATGGCTACCACAGAAGGGCACAGGCGTTCTCCTTCTGCTGTCGGAATGACAGTGGGCTCACCACCGGACATAACCGCTACGACTGAATTTGTTGTACCTAAATCAATTCCAATAATTTTAGACATTTATGCCTCCTATTTTGCGACTCTCACTAGGGCAGGGCGGATAACCCTATCCCCAATGGTATAACCTTGCTGGACGACTTCGATGATGCGGCCGCTTTCAAATTCTTGATTCTCTTCGTGTGAAATTGCCTCATGGAATTCAGGATTAAAAACGGCGTTTTCTGCGGGAATGATTGAAATTCCCTCACCGTCAAGTAAGTTCTGTAATTTCTGTTCGATTAGTTTTAAACCTTCCAACCAGGATTGCGGGATCTGTTCCTGCGGCAATGTTTTTTGGGCTCGTTCGAAATCATCATGGATGGCCAGGTATTTTTTTATGATCTCAATTTTGCCGTTCTGGCTTTCCTGCTGACGATCTCGATCGACGCGTTTGCGGTAATTGGCAAACTCTGCCCTCTCGCGCTGCCAGCCATCGCTGAATTCGTCAACTTTCTTGCGCAGATCGTCCAATTCCTCCAGCTGATCCGCGTAATCCTTCAATGGAACTGTCACTGTTTCAGCCTCATTGGATTGTTCTTGCCCGGCTGGCGGGCTCTCTGCTGATGCGGTGGTCTGAGGACCTTGTTCTTCCTGATTTTCTTCAATTTGTTTTTTCTTTTCTTTATCTGTCATACTCTAAAACCTCTTTCACCATTGTTCTGCAATGAAATCACTTAGAATGCCTGAAAGGAACTTGACCATCGAAATGGAGCGCCCGTAGGACATGCGCATTGGTCCCAACACTCCCAGGGTACCGCTGGCGATGCCCGGTGATCCGTATTTTGAAAGGATGATGGAACACTGGCGCAGATCATCCCAATTGCCCTCACCGCCAATTAAAACTTGCACGCCGCCGATAGTATCGGGCAAAATCGTTTGTGCCAACAATTCTTGCAGCATTGACCTTTCTTCTAGCAGCCGCAGAGCTTTGCGGGCGTCCTCTGAATCGGAGAACTCCGGCTCTGCCAGAAAATTGGTGATACCATCCATGTAGACTTCTCCGGTAGGCAGCCGATCCGAAAGCAGCAGTTCATCCTCCATCCAGCTCAGCACTGTGCTTTCTAGTGGAGAAAAAGAAGATTGGTAGCTGCGGATGCTGGTTAGGTCTTTACCGGCGAAGATCTGGCTGAACTTGTTCGATAAAATCGAGAGTTGTTCCTGGCTGGTGGGTTCTTCCAATGTCAGAATGTGCTGATGGATCTGCCCGCCTTCCATCACAAGGATCGCCAATACTTGGCGACCGTGTGTCGCGATCAATTGGATGTGTTTGATGCGCGCTTCGGTTGGCTGCGGCGCAGTGATAAGTGAAGCCGCGTGGGTTTCGTTGGCTAACACTGTGGCCGCCAGTTGCAGCCATTGTTTTATATCGTGATGCATTTGAGAGAATTGGTGGTTGATAGTATGGCGCATGGTCTCGGGCAGGTTGGTTTCCTGCATCAGCTGCCCAACAAAATAGCGAAAACCCGCCTCTGTCGGCACACGACCAGCCGATGTATGCGGTTGCTTGAGAAAGCCCTGCTCAGTCAGAGCAGCCATCTCGTTCCGAATGGTTGCGGAGCTTAAATTAAGTTGATATTTTTCGACTAAATGGCGTGAGGCAACCGCATCCGCCGAAGTGATGTGCTCGTGGATGATCAACGAAAGGATCTTTTTCTGTCTTGCACTCAGTTGATTCATCATTTTTATTCAAATTAGCACTCTAACAGTTAGAGTGCTAAAACTCTGTATTCGATAATACCATGCGGGTATTTCAACGTCAAGAAAATGCATGTTCTGGGTTATTTTTCTAACAAATTATTAATACGACGTTGGCAAAAAGGGCTGAGTTACAATTAACTCATTGATTTTCTCAAGGAGATGTGTATGTCTATCCCGAATTTTCCATCCAAGCGGGCTTCATTTTATCAGGATGTTCCAAATGAGCAATGGCAGGATTGGCGCTGGCAGCTTAGCCATCGGCTCAATTCCCTGTCTGATTTCGAAAAAGTGTTGCGGCTGTCGGATAGTGAGCGGAAGGCACTCACACAAAAGGATTTATTTCGGGTGGATATTACTCCGTATTTTATTTCTCTGATGGATCCAAACGACCCCGACGATCCGGTACGGCGCCAGCTGATCCCTACAGCACGGGAAATCACAGCCAACACAGGCATGATGGAAGACACACAGGCAGAAGATGCCAATACTCCAGTACCAGGTTTGGTGCATCGCTATCCAGATCGGGCGCTGATGTTGGTTACGACCCAATGCGCATCCTATTGCCGTTATTGCACGCGCGGACGCATCGTTGGCGACCCAAACGCTACTTTCTCACGGCAGGAATTGGGTGCGCAAATTGACTATTTGAAGAGAACCCCCCAAATACGCGATGTCCTGCTTTCCGGTGGCGATCCGCTGGTTTTGGCTCCTGGATTGCTGGAGGAGCTGCTCAGCCGATTGCGGGAAATTCCGCATATCGAGATTTTGCGTATTGGCTCGCGGGTGCCTGTTTTCATGCCCATGCGTGTGACAGACGATCTCTGCCAAATGCTGGCGAAATTTCATCCCTTGTGGCTGAATATTCATGTCAACCATCCAAATGAGATCACAGCAGAACTGGCACAAGCCTGCGATCGCCTGCTGCGCGTGGGGATTCCATTGGGCAATCAATCTGTGCTGCTGGCTGGCATTAACGATTGCGTGAACGTTCAACGCAAACTGGTGCATGATTTGGTACGACTGCGCGTGCGTCCGTACTACCTGTACATTTGTGACCTGGTAGAAGGTGCCGGGCACTTCCGCACTCCCGTCTCCAAGGGTATCGAGATCATAGAGGGATTGCGTGGGCACACCTCAGGTTTTGCGGTGCCAACTTTTGTGGTGGATGCACCCGCGGGCGGCGGCAAGATCCCGGTTATGCCGAATTATGTCATCAGCAGCTCCGATCACAAGGTGGTTCTGCGGAATTATGAAGGCTTCATTAGCACTTATGAGGAACCGCAGGATTACCAGCCGCATGATCCCTCTAAATGCCCCTTCTGCCAGCATCCTTCCATCGAAAGTGGTCAAAGTGGTGTTTCCGGTCTGCTGGAAGGCAAGCAGATGGTGATCAAACCACAAGGATTTGATCGCGTACACCTGCGCAGTGAGGCTGTGCATCGCCTGCGTTTGGATGGTCATAAATGGAAACCGCTGGGGATAGGGGACGGTGAAGAGAGTGAAGAGCATGATGACACTCCGTCGGATTGACGCGTAATCAAAACAGGAGGTTCCAATGCATTATCGCAGACTAGGCAAGACGGGCATCAAGGTCAGCGAAGTTTCGCTGGGTGCCTGGGTTACATTTGGAGACCAAATCAGCGATACAATAGCTGTTGACCTGGTGCATTCCGCATTTGATCAGGGAATCAACTTTTTTGATAATGCGGATGTGTATGCCAAGGGCAAAGCTGAGTTGGTGTTGGGTCAGGCTGTGCAGCAATTGCCGCGTGAATCGCTCATCATCTCCAGCAAGGTTTTCTTCCCTACATTTGAAGGACCGAATGGACGCGGGCTTTCTCGCAAACATATCATGGAATCTATCCATGCCTCCCTTAAACGATTAAAGCTGGATTACGTTGACCTGTATTTTTGCCACCGGCATGATCCTGACACTACCGTTGAAGAAGTGGTTCAAACCATGGATATTCTGGTACGTCAGGGAAAGATCCTTTATTGGGGCACGTCTGAATGGAATATCTTTCACTTGATGCAGGCGATTAACTTTGCCAAGGAGAACGCCTTAGTACCGCCAGTGGTGGAACAAACCAAGTATAACTTGATGAACCGCTGGCATGTCGAGAATGATTTGGCTCCAGTATGCCAGGAATATGGATTGGGTCTGACAACTTTCAGCCCGCTTAATTACGGCATACTCTCGGGTAAATACAACGAGGGAATTCCCCAGGGCAGCCGCGCCGCAATGCGGGATATGGATTGGATCAAAGACCGCATCACAAAAGATGTCATTAACAAAGTAAAACAGCTTACCGTGCTTGCACAGGAATTGGATGCTACCACCGCTCAACTGGCGTTGGCTTGGCTGCTGCGACGCAAAGATGTCAGCAGCATCATTACGGGAGCCACCCGTTTAGAGCAACTGGATGAAAATCTGGCTGCGTCGCAGCTGGCAGAACGGTTGACCGATGATGTTCTGGAGAGAATTGATCTGATTTTTCCTTGTGAAGAGCATTAAAGAGCACTTTTTTGGGATATTGGTTGAGGGCTGAGTTTATTTCTGAGGTATAGGCTTCATTCAGTAAATAGTAAAACTGACACCTGAATGAACAAATGGTGTCAGTTTTTGTCTGTATGCTTTTCTGTCTTACCCATTTAATGGGTGCATTACGTAATAGCAGGAACCTGCTGTATTCAAAATCTATGTTATTGTGCTTTGCGGACTTTCACGCCCAAATCCTTCTCAAGCTGAACGATAATGCGCTCTCTCAATTTTCCAATTTCTTTATCGGTCAGGGTACGGTTTGGCGCCTGATAGGTAAGGCGGAATGCCAGGCTCTTATAACCGGCACCGATCTGTTCGCCGCGAAAGAGGTCAAATAGTTCAACTTGCTTCAGCAGAAAGCCGCCTGCGTTTTGTATGCATTCAACGATTTCGGTTGAAGGAATGCCTTCGTCTGCGATCATAGCCAAATCCTCGATTACCGGTGGAAAAGCTGGTATGGGTAAGGCGTTATAGCGCTGGGGTTTGAACTTGAAAAGTGACTCGAGGTCTAAATCGGCGGCGATCACTGCGGCATCGCCAAAATCATAATTCTGTTTGACTTTGGGATGCAGTTCGCCGAAAATGCCAACGTGTTCATTGCCAATGCTCAACGCTGAGCACTTGCCTGGATGAAAACTGGGATGTTGGGCTGGCTCGAAAGATACCTCCGTGATATGCAGCGCGGACAGCAGGCTTTCCAAGATACCTTTCAGATCGAGAAAATCCATTGTCTCGTTTATTGTCTGATCCCAAGCCCAGGGATGGCGTAATCCGCACATGGCAATTGCCAGTCGCGCTGGCTCATCCGGCAGCTCTTGCCCTTCACTGGGCAGGAATATCGGGCCAATTTCAAACAATGCCAGGCGGTTGCGCAAACGGATGTTGCGCTCAAGCACCTCCAGCAAGCTGGCCAACAAGTTACGCCGCAGTACCCGTTTGTCCATTGCGATTGGATTTTGAAGCTCCACGTAGGTTTCTTTATTCGGTTTTGCATCCTCAGGAAATATGCGCATTTCCTGTTCAGGATTGGTGAAGCGATAACTGATGATTTCCTGCAATCCAAGGCTGACTAGTGTGTCCTGTATAAAACGATCGCGTTCATCTTCGAGATTTGCCCGCTGAGGAGGAAGCTCGCTGGAAAGACGCAGGGAAGGAATACGCTCGTATCCATATAGACGCGCCACTTCTTCAACCAGGTCGGCTTGTCCGATGACGCCCTCGCCAATATCCGTGCGGTGCAGCGGTGCTTTGGCGCTCACCTGCTCCCCTTGCACTTGGCAGGTGAACTCCAACCGCCTCAGCAAAGCAGCGATTTGATCTGCGCTTAGGTCAATACCAACCAGGCGGTGGACTTCTTGCGGGGTGATGCTGATGGTGGGATCCTGGTAGGGCAAGGGATATGCATCCACCAATCCCTCGGCGATTATTCCACCGCTCCAGGCTGCCATGCGCAGCAGACATAGGCGCACGCCCAATTCAGCCACTGCCGGGTGAACCCCGCGCGCAAATCGATAGGCGGCTTCGGAATTCATGCGTTGCGCTTGCAGCGTTTTGCGGATATTGATGAAATTCCAGGCAGCGCCCTCCAAAAGGACGTTCTTGGTAGTTTCCCTGATCTCGCTTTCTTCGCCGCCCATTACGCCTGCGATGGATAATGAGCCGCGCGTATCGGCTACTAGGACAGTAAAATTGTCCAGTGTATGTTCCACGCCATCTAACGTGGTAATCTTTTCGCCTGCCTGGGCTGTGCGCGTGATGATGGTGGGTGTTTTGCCATTGGCGCGTTGTACCAGTATGTCGTAATCGAATGCGTGCAGGGGTTCACCCATCTCCAGCATTACGTAGTTGGTGGCATCCACTACGGCATTGATCGGGCGCATGCCAGCCAATCTAAGCCGCAGCTGCACTTTGCATGGGCTGGGTTTTGAGGTGACATTCTGGATCAGACCAGCCACGAAGCGTGGATTCAGTTCAGGATTGTTGATCTCAATTTTGACCATCTGATCGATTTTTACGCTGCTGCTCGGCAGTTCAAGTTTCGGGATGCGCAGCGGTTGGTCAACATAAGCTGCCACTTCGCGCGCCAGACCGATCATGCTGGCGCAGCGGATCATGTTCGGTGGAATCGAAATGGAAAAAACCGCATCGCCCATATAATCCGCTAAAGGAGAACCTTCTGGAGCATCTTCATCTAGAATCAAGACTCCCTCGTGTTCATCTGAAATGCCCAGCTCTTTTTCTGAACAGATCATGGAATACGATTCAACGCCTCGGATTTTCATGCGTTTGAGCGTGGTGATTTCAAAACCGGGTTGATGGCCGTCATAAAGCTGCGCGCCTTCTTTGGCGTAAGCCACCTTAAGAGGGTGCTTTAACTGACCAATTCCTATGTATTCAAATAAATTTGGAGCTCCCGTGAGAACGCTATGCTCCTGCTGCCCATCGAAAAGCCGGCACAATACCAGCCGGTCGGCATTGGGGTGCGGCATGACTTCGTCGATTCTGGCAACGACGAATTTTTCAGCATCCCATTCCAGCCCATGCAGGCTGAACCCTCTTGTGTCTCCTTGTGGTTTTGGCAGGCCGACCAGACGAATATCCTCCACTTCCAGCCCCAGCATGGTCAGCGCGTGGGCTAGATCGGGCAGGGGCATATTCACATCAACATATTCTTTTAACCATGAAAGCACTAATTGCATAATTACCTCTCAGTTAAAACTGCTCTAGAAAACGAACATCATTTCCCCAAAAATGACGGATGTCATCAATACGATAACGCAGCATGGAAATGCGCTCGATGCCCAAACCGGCTGCAAACCCGGAATACACTTGCGGGTCGTAACCGCCATTCTTCAGAACAATTGGATGCACCATGCCGCACCCCAAGATTTCAAGCCAGCCGCTGCCCTTGCAGACCGGGCAGCCTTTCGCGCCGCACACGAAACATTCAATATCCATTTCGCCGCTGGGTTCGGTGAAAGGAAAATATGAGGGTCGAATGCGCGTGCGCACCTGCTCGCCGTACATGCGCTGAGCGAATTCTTCCAGGGTGCCTTTCATGTTGGCGAAGGTGATGTCTTTTCCAACTGCCAATACTTCCACTTGGTAGAACTGGATTTCATGGCTGGCATCCATTTGCTCGTAACGGTAACACATACCGGGCAAGATCACCCGGATGGGGTCGGGTGCGTAAGCGCGCATCGAGCGCACCTGCCCCGGTGAAGTGTGCGTACGCAGGATGACCCCTTCTTTGGTGGTGAAGAATGTATCCCACTGATCGCGCGCGGGATGATAGGCGGGAATGTTCAACAATTCAAAGTTGAATTCATCGCTTTCCACTTCCGGTCCGCGGAAGATCTGAAACCCCATTTCTGCAAAAATGTGGCAGATCTCGCGCAGCACGCGGGTTTGAATGTGCAGCCTGCCACGGGCGGGTTTGCGTCCCGGCAGTGTAACATCCAACCGTTCGCTCTGCAGATTCTCTTCCAGCTGCTCTTGATTAAGTTTTTCCAGTTTTTGATTGAATAGAATCTCCAGGTTATTCTTGATCTGGTTTGCCAGCTGACCGACCCTGGCACGCTCATCTGGTGGAGATTCTGACAGCCGCTTGAAGATCTGCACCAACTCAGCCGACCGGCCTAGATACGTTGTGCGCCATGCCTGCAATTCTTTTTCCTTCAGCGATCCAGCCAGATCCTGTTCCGCTTGCTTTTGCAGATTCTCTAATTCAGTGATCAATTCGTTCTTTGTGCTCATTGCATCTCCATTTAAATTTGATCAGGAGCTTAATAAAAATAAACCCGTCCGCATGGGACGGGGTAAACCGCGGTACCACCCTGCTTGGTTGCATTCAATTACAACCCACTCGCTCCAACAGCCGCTCAATTTCCGGCGATTGGCTGCGCTGTTATCACTGCGCCAGCGGAATAGACTACTAGCCTTGCAGGCATTCACCCATTCGACTCAAGAGGGAACTTCAGCTGGTTTCCTTAGGGCGGGGGTTTCAGTCTCTGCCCCGGCCTCCCTGTCTAAATCTGCCAGATTACTTTCCTCTGTCAACGTCTTTGTCTCAACTTTTCCTTATTATCCATTAAAAAAAATGCTTGTCAAGGATGCCGTTTACAGATCAACCACTGACCAGGGTGCCGACTTGCTCTCCCATGATAGCTTTAGTCAGCGCCTGTTCATCCCATAGATTCAAGACCAGGATGGGCAGCTTGTTCTCCATGCAGAGCGATACTGCCGTGCTGTCCATGACTGCCAGGCGCATCTGCAAAGCTTCAATATACGTGAGATGATCGAATTTCACCGCGCCATGATTCGCGTTCGGGTCGCTATCATAGACGCCATCCACCTTGGTAGCTTTGATCAATACTTTCGCGCCGATCTCGGTCGCGCGTAGCGCCGCTGCGGTATCTGTGGAAAAGAAAGGATTGCCTGTGCCACCCCCGAAAATGACCACGCGCCCTTTCTCCAAATGACGAATTGCTCTGCGCCGGATATATGGTTCGGCCACCGCGCGCATCTCGATGGCGGACTGAACACGGGTTTCTACCCCGCACTTCTCGAGCGCATCCATCAAGGCTAGCGCGTTCATCACGGTTGCCAGCATGCCCATATAATCTGCGGTGGCTTGATCCATGCCCATTTCAAGCCCTTCGCGACCGCGCCACAAATTGCCTGCTCCAATAACGATGCCCGCGTTCACATTCAGTTCACGCACTGCCTTGACGCGCTGCGCAATTTCAATGGCGCGCTTGGCGCTGATGCCGAAGCCATCCGCTTCCGCCAAGGCTTCTCCACTCAACTTCAACATGACCAGATCATATTTGGGTTCTGCCATTGCACTCCTTTTTACTATCATATTATAAAAAAAAGCCAACCATGCGGTTGGCTTTTTATACTCTTATTCTTCCGGTTCCCCTTCGCTTTTTTCTCCCAGTTCGAAACGGGCGAAACGCCGGATGACGATATTCTCACCCATGGAACCGATATTCTGGTTAAGCAGTTGTTCGATTGTGGCAGATTCATCGCGGATGTAAGTCTGACGTAATAATACCACTTCGTTTTTGAATTTCTCAATGGTTCCTTCGATGATCTTAGGGATGATGGCATCAGGTTTGCCCTCTTCTCGTGCGCGTGCCTCCGCAATACTTTTTTCATGCGACAAAACGCTTTCGGGGATTTCATCCTCGCTGACATAGAGCGGTGAAGCGGCGGCAATCTGCAGTGCAACCTCGTGCACGAAGCTGCGGAATTCTTCAGACCGGCCGACGAAATCGGTTTCGCAGTTGATTTCCACCATCACGCCCACGCGGCCATTGCCATGCGAGTAAACCTCAACCATGCCCTCTGACGCGATCCGATCTGCACGCTTGCTGGCGGCTGCCAAGCCTTTTTCACGCAGAAAATCTACCGCTTTGGTGAAATCATTGTTTGAGTTTTGTAACGCAGTGCGGCAATCCAAAACGCCGGCGCCGGTTGCTTCGCGTAGTTTCTTGATGTCTTCAGTTGTAATTGCCATGCTTATTCCTTAAGTTTTTCTAAAATCAAAATGGTATATTGCGCACATAATGTATTATGAGCGTATCGATTTATTTTCGTGAGGTTTTGGCGTGAGGTTTTTCATCCTCATCGTCTTCTTCATCAACCAATTCCTCGTTCAAATCTTCTTCACTCGGTTCGCTGTCTTCTTCTTTTTCCTCAGCTTCGCGTTTGCTTTCAGCTAATTTCTGCAGTGTTGCTTCTCCTAAGAGGTCCTCATCATCGAATTCTTCTTCCAGCTCAATGCGCGCGCGCGTGCGCTCTCGCACCTCATCTTCGCCGATGGGTTCCAATTCTTCTTTCTCCAGGTCTTCCTCTTTGCGCATGGATTTCCCCTCAATGACCGCATCTGCAATTTTGGCAATCATCAATTTGATCGCCCGAATGGCGTCATCGTTGGCTGGAATGACATAATCAATGTTGGTGGGATCACAGTTGGTATCCACCATGGCGACGATCGGGATGGATTTCAAGTTAGCTTCATGAACTGCAGTGCTTTCACGCATGATGTCCACAATGAAGAGCATATCCGGCAGGCCTTTCATGTGGCGGATGCCGCTTAAATGCACCAGCAAGCGCTTGATTTGGCGTTCGATCAACAAGCCTTCTTTCTTGATCAAGCGATCCAACTCGCCTGTATCGCGCATCTTCTCTAACCGTTCAAGTTCCATGATGCGTTGATTGATAGTGACCCAGTTGGTCAAGGTGCCGGGCAGCCAGCGTTCCATGACATAGGGCATGCCGCAGCGTTCGGCTTCCAGTTGAATGGTTTCCTGGGCTTGGCGTTTGGTGCCGACAAAAAGTACCGTTCCGCCTTCCGCTACCGTATCGCGGATCAGGTTGTAAGCTTTTTCTAAACTTTGCACGGTCTGCTGCAAGTCGATAATATGAATGCCATTGCGTTCTGTGAAAATATACGGCTTCATGCGTGGATCCCAGCGGTTTGTGCGGTGACCAAAATGCACGCCGCTTTCCAGCAGGTCCTTCATGGATATATCTAAACTCATTGAAATTCTCCTTTGCGTTATTCCTCCGCAGCTATTTTTTCATCCCCAGCCGCCGTTCTTCCGGCGACACGCAAGGATTCATCGGCTGCGTGTGTGATTTGGCTGTTATCCAACAGCGCGGCAAGTATATCATAATATTTCAGCCCTTTCGTGCCAAGGGAAAGCTCAGAGAAAAGATATAATCACATCAGCGAAAATCAGTTTGAATTATTCTGCGAGGTAGTGAATTATGCATATCCTGGTTACCAATGATGATGGCGTTTTCGCCCCGGGTTTATTGGCAATGGCGCAGGAACTGCGCCAGATTGGGCGGGTTTCGATTGTAGCGCCTGATCACAACTGGTCCGCCTCGGGTCATGTGAAAACGCTCAGCCGGCCGCTGCGTGCCAAAGAAGTGACACTGCCGGATGGCAGTTCAGCCATCGCCTGCGACGGCGCCCCTTCAGATTGCGTCGCGTTGACATTCCTGGGCTTATTGACCGATCCGATCGATGTGGTGGTTTCGGGCATTAATCCCAATGCGAATTTGGGGCACGATGTAACCTATTCCGGCACGGTAACCGCTGCCATGGAAGCTGCCATCTGGAACGTTCCCGGCATTGCTATTTCGTTAGATGCTCCCGAATATCACAGCGGAGCGCTGGATTTCAGCACCGCTGCCCAGGTGGCTGCCCATGTTGCTCGAATGACCTGCGCGCACAAACTGCCAGAACAGACTTTGTTGAACGTGAATGTCCCTTACTGCTCCATGCAGGAGATCAAAGGGTATCGTATCACGCGCCAAGGGCTGCGCGTCTATCGTGATGAGTTAGTGCGCCGTGAAGATCCGCGCGGGCGACCGTATTACTGGATTGGCGGGCAGGCGCCAACCGGGGTGCTAGAAGAAGGAACGGATTTCGGCGCTCTGGCGGAGTGCTATGTCTCTATCACGCCATTAACCTTGGACCTCACCGCGCATTCATTTAAGGAGGAATTAACAGACTGGTTCCAATAAAGATTGTATAAGGATGTGGGTAGTTGAAAGCCATCCTGATTTTCGGAATTCTGATGTTCCTTCTAGCGGTGGTCAATTTGCCGGTATCCTCAGCGCCGTATTCGGCTCCCACTGCATACGAGGTCATCGCGGCAGTCAACGCGCTACGCGCCAGCCATGGCATGGCGCCCTACCAGGTGGATAGCTTGCTGATGCTGGCTGCGCAGGGACAGGCGGATTATCTGGCTTCAATGTCATCCTCGGGAGCGATGGATGGGCACACCGGCGCGGGTGGGACGAATGCCGACCAACGCGCGATCAATATTGGATTCCCGTATGTTGAAGGTTTGGACATTAACGAAAATTGGGCATCTCTGCCCATGCATGTTACGGTTGAGGAGTTAATCTATCATGTTTGGGGGGATGCAACCCACATGCACACCATGCTGCATCCGCGCGGTCAGTTGGTAGGGGTGGGGGTCAGCATCTCTGCTGAGAATGTGTATTATGTACTCGATGTAGCGGCTTATTGGGGTGACGCGGGTCTGACGCCCCAGCCTACCAACGCTGCTTATGGGGGCAATATTGCCACGCAGCAGTTCATTTCGCAGTACATCGCGCCCGTCATTAAAGCTGAACCGCTCTCTGATGGCTCAATCGTTCACACAGTGCAGTCCGGACAGTCGCTTTGGATGCTGGCGCATCATTACCAGGTGACCATTGACAGCCTGCGCCAACTGAATGGTCTGGGTAGCAGCGATATGATCTATATCGGGCAGAAGATCACCATTCGCGGACCTCAACCCGCCACTCCTACATCCATTCCAAGTACATCTGCCAGTCCAGCGGCAGCTGCAAGTATTATTCAAACGCCTTTGCTTGCGAACTCTCAGCATTCCACACGAACAGAAGATTCGGGGAGTGGAGGAGGCATGGATGCCGGCATGGCTTTTTTGCTGTTTTTCGGTTTGTTTGCATTGGGATTGATTCTCATCATGCTGGGTACAAGCGCTGAGAATAGCGGAGATTGACAATTCATTTATAATTCAGTTCATGAAAAAGACTCGCCTTGCTTTAATGTTGGCAGTTAGTCTGATAGCGCTGGGAACCTTTGGCAGCGTTTATTCAGCCGCGCCTTCTGCCGCGGACCTGATTTCAAGCGTGAATGCCTTGCGGGCTAACAATAGCTTGGCACCCATATCAACCAACAGTGCCTTGATGGCTGCCGCGCAGGCGCATGCTGACTACCTGGCCAGCACTTATGATACGAATTATCCTACTTGGGATGAAGGGCATATTGGCGCTGGCGGAACATACGCGCGTGACCGTGCGATAGCGGCAGGCTTCCCCTTAGAGTCTGGCATGAATGTTACAGAGAATTGGGCGGGTGGGAACAGCCAGACGACTATCTCGAATGTCATCTATAGTTATTGGGCGGATGAAACACACATGGCCACTATGCTGCATCCAGATGCTGTGGCAGTGGGAGCCGGTATATCCGAAGGGGCGAGTGGATCGGTTTATTTTATTTTAGATGTTGCGGTGCGTTACGGCTCGGGCGGCTCTGGCGGAGGGGTGGCTTCCACCATTCCTACCACGGCGGTAACCGCTCAAGTCGCTTTGGTGAAAGTGGCTGCCCCCGCAGAGGATGGCTCGGTCATTCATGTGGTGGATAGCGGGCAGGCTCTCTGGAATATCGCGGCTGCGTATGATGTCAGCGTGGATCAGATCAAGTTATGGAACAATCTTTCAAGCGATATCATTTCCGTTGGCCAGGAACTGCTGGTGCAATTGGCTTACACTGCCACCCCCACCCTCACAGCCACAAACACTCCCCGACCGGCAACCAGCACCCCCATTCCCCCACGAACGGTTCAGCCAGGTGAAGCCCAACCAGAAGAATCCGAGGTGGATTCTGGGGGGGGATTTCTTGGTCTTGATCGTCAGAGCATGGGGCTGGCGCTGATCCTGATCTGCGGCGCTGGCTTGGCGCTGGTTGTGATCGGCTCGATCAGCAAAGATAAGCAAAAACCCCCATCCGAATAAGTTTGGTCAAAAATTTGCCTAACCTCAGTCTGTTTTTTCTCCATAATTTTTAAATGATGGAATCTTAAAAGATCTTTTTCGCTGTATCCCTGTTCATGATTGGTTGACATCCTCACATCAATCTATCATATAAAATCAAAGGACCATGATTCATCGCCTGTACAAAATGGTTCCTCAGGGATACAATAGCGCCCATGTCGCTTCGCCTAAAAATGCGTTATTTAGAATATTTGACCTGGCATTTTTGCTGGCATTATTTTGTTTCCGGTGAGGCTGACTGACCTTATTTTTCTTCACACGCTGTTAGGTCAAGAAGCCCCCGGAACCCACGGGGGCTTCTTTTCTAAAATTCAAATTCAGAGGAGTTTTGTAATGGAAAAAGTTTTAAAGAAAGACGATCAGAAAACCGCACGATTCAACTCGGACCGGTTTTCCACCGGCTTGGGGGTGCTGATGGCGACCTTGGGTTCTGCCGTTGGTTTGGGAAATATTTGGAAATTTCCCTATCTTGCTGGCAGCAACGGCGGCGCGGCATTTTTTATTGTTTACTTGATTTGCACTGTCCTGGTTGGCTTTCCGATCATGGTGGCTGAACAGGTGTTGGGCCGCAAAGGGCGCGGGGATGCAGTGTCCACTTTCCAGAATCTCAAACCGAAGTCTATGTGGTGGCTGGTGGGAGCTGCGGGTATCCTTTCGGCTTTTTTGATCATGGCATTTTATACTGAGGTTGCTGGTTGGGTGTTTGCTTATGTGTTCAAATCCTTCGGGCCTAGTTTGCTCTCCACCGACCCGGCTGTGACTTCTGCGATATTTGGTTCGTTGGTTTCTGACCCCTTGCAATCCCTGATCTGGCAGTGGATCGTTCTGTTGGTTGTTGCGGTCATTATCACTCTGGGCGTTACGAAGGGTATTGAAGGGACAACCAAACGGTTGTTGCCGATCTTGGTTCTGTTGCTGATCTTGGTTGGAATTCGCAGCGTGACACTGCCAAACTCCACCGAGGGTTTAAAATTCCTTTTTCAGCCGGATTTCTCGAAGATCACGACCTCGGCAGTCTTGACGGCATTAGGGTTGGCGTTTTTTAAATTGTCCATCGGCATGGGCTGCATGTTGACATATGGGAGTTATTATCAAGATGACCAGAATATCCCATTGAACGCAGCCAAAGTGGTTTTGGCGGATCTGACTGTTTCAGTGCTGGCAGGGATCGCTATCTTTCCAGCCGTGTTTGCTTTCGGATTCGAACCTGCCGCCGGCACGCAATTGTTGTTCATTACTATTCCCAGTGTGTTCGCATCCATGCCCATGGGCGGAATGTTCATGGTTCTCTTTTTCTTGTTGACCGCTTTTGCTGCCATCGGTGCAATGATCTCCCTGGTAGAGGTGGTAGTTTCTTTTTTGGTCAATCGTGTGAACATGCCGAGAAATAAAGCGACCTGGATCACAGTAGCTGGGATGGCTTTGATGGGTTCCCTGGCGGCATTGTCCAATAGCGCTATGGCAAATGTAAAAGTGTTCGGCATGAATTTCTTCGATTTGTATGATTATGCCTCTTCGAATGTGCTGCTGCCTTTAGGTGGATTCTTCCTGGCGATTTTCATCACTTGGGTGTGGGGCTTCCCAAAATTTGAAGCTGCAGTGACCAATGATGGCAGACTTATGAATCGCAGCCTGATCAAGGTCATTTTCCAGATTTTGAAATATCTAACCCCTATTTTGGTTGCGATTATTTTATTGACTGGCTTGAATGTGATCAGCTTATAAAGCATTCTTTCACAAACAGGGCAGTGGATCATTTCTGCTGCCCTGAATTTTTTTTACCCATAAGTTTCCTGAGAAATAAATCTATGTGGATAGACTGAAACCTCCTTGGATGATTTGCGTATATAGTGTCATAACTTGTCAGTAATGTGAGGATATTATGAGCAATCGTCTCTATCGCAGTGAATCTAACCGCGTGCTGGGGGGAGTATGCGCCGGGTTGGGAGGATATCTCGGGGTTGACCCATTGTTGATCCGGATTTTTTTTGTTCTGTGGACAATCTTGGGTGAATTGTCTATCTTGGTTTATTTTATTTTGTGGCTGGTCATTCCCAGAGAGAATACTGCAGATACTTTTCATGCAGAAGATATGCGCGCGCGCTTCAGTCAACTTGGCAGGGAGATCAGTCAAATCGCCCATGAACCTAGTTCGCAGTTGATCACTTACACAGGTGTGGGTTTGATCGGTTGGGGGGTTTATTACCTGCTTCAGAGGTTTGGATTCCCATGGATCTCTTGGGACTACACTTCGTATCTCTGGCCGGCGCTACTGATCTTGGCTGGAGGTTTTGTGCTGTTGCGCACACTCACCAAACGCAAATAAAAAGTACCCTCTCAACCGATTGAGGGGGGCAACCGGCTGAAAGGGTATATTGATATTATCATGCAAAAGTTTTTTCCGCAATGAAAAATTGTAAACAATAGATAAATCTTTTTTTTCGGGAACTAATTTACAGGTTTTTCGTTTACTATTTACATATTCCTTGGAGGTAGTCATGAAAAAAATTACACAAGTGTTGATTGGCGCAGTTCTGTTGCTGGTGGTTTTAGCGGCTTGCGCGCCAGCGGCGGCTATCACAGCCAGTGAACCGATCCCCCAGATTACCGTGACCGGTTCAGGAATCGTTTATGTTGTGCCGGATACTGCCTACATCAATGTGGGCGTGAATTCAAAAGGCGACACCGTTACGCAGGCTCTTGAACAAAACAACACTCAAGCGAAAGCCATCAAAGACACCTTAATTGCCCAGGGTGTTGATGAAAAAGACATTCAGACCTCAAATTTCAATGTTTACCCGCAATCTGAATATGATTTTCAAGGTGTGATTACCCGCACATATTACTCTGTAGATAATACTGTCTATGTAACGGTGCGCAACCTGGATAATATGAGCAAGATCTTAGATGCAGTGGCAAACAGTGGAGCTAACAACATCTATGGCATCACTTTTGACGTGCAGGATAAAACAGAGGCGCAAGCCTCTGCCCGCAAGCTGGCTGTGGAATCCGCACAAAACCAGGCGGCGGAACTGGCGCAGGCTGCTGGAGTGGAAATGGGTGATCTTATCACAATCAGCTCATACTACAGCTCCCCGATGTATTATTACGGGATGGGCGGCGGTGGGGGTGCCGGTTATGCTATGTCTGAGACTGTGCCGATAGCTTCAGGGCAGATTCAGGTAAGCGCGGAAGTGACTATGTCGTTTGCGATTCAATAGAATCAGCAAAAAATGACAAAGAAATCGGTGAGATACATCTCACCGATTTCTTTTGGATCATAAAAAAAGGTATTGGATTAATAAATAACTGCTGATCGCTGCCCAAAGCCAGGTATCAATGCGGTCTAGCACTCCCCCATGACCGGGAATCAAGTTGCCGGTATTTTTTACGCCAAATTGACGTTTAAAGATGCTTTTTGCCAGGTCTCCCAGAGGGCAGATGATGCCGACCGCCAGCCCGATCCAGAGTCCTCGTGCAGCAGAGAAATTGGATTGAGATAGCCCCAGGCAAAGTCCGGCTGCATAGCCGCTCAGAGTGGAGGTCAGCACGCCGCCTGCATAACCTTCAATGGTTTTGTTGGGGCTGATTTCAGGAGCGATCTTGTGTTTGCCCAGCAGATTTCCAATAAAAAAGGCTCCTATATCGCTCAATCCAGCGGGCAGAATACATTGAATGATCCAGAACAAGCCATCCGGTAAAAAACGCAACCGAATCAAGAAGAATCCCATGAATGCAACAAACAACGCACCTGCCAAACTGATGGCAAAATCAAATCCGGCAGTTTTTTGATGTTTGGAAAAACTGATGATATGAAAAATGGTCAATGATAGGATTAGAAGGATGAAAGCTGTCTGGTGCAGCAGGACCTGTTCAGTTTTTCCGCTCAGAGCCGTAAAAAAAGTGCCAAGGGTTAATACCATTCTGGCGGGGGCGTAACCGCCGCGCACGAACAAACTGGAAAATTCCCAAGCCCCTATTGCCAGGATGATGGCAACGCTGATAGTATAGACCCAACCCCCCGCAAATATCAACCCCAAGCCCAGGCTGATGATGACGATTGCGCTGAGAGTGCGTTTAAGCAGCATAGTTTTCTTGACTTGATGCAGTGGGGCGGCCGCCAAAGCGGCGTTCGCGGTTGGAATAATCCTCAATAGCCTTGCGTAAGGCCTCCTTATCAAAATCAGGCCACAGGGTTTCGGTGAAGTACCATTCAGAGTAAGCACTCTGCCAGATCAGAAAATTTGATGTGCGCAACTCCCCTGAGGTGCGAATCACGAGGTCTGGGTCGGGAATATCGCCGGTGAATAGATACTGTTTCATGGTGTTTTCAGTGATTTCCTGCGGTTTGATTTTCTTCTCAAGCATGCTGCGGCAGGCATGAACGATCTCATCGCGCCCCCCGTAATTCCAAGCAATATTAAGGATTAAACGTGAATTATTGATGGTCAATTGGATGGCATCCTCAATTTTGGCGCGCAATTTGTCGGGCAGACGCTCGAGGCGCCCAATGTGGCAAAGGCGCACACCTTGTTGGTGAAGTTCGGCGATTTCTCGTTCGAGCACCTCCCCCATGATCTGCAATAATCCTTCCACTTCATCGGTTGGCCGCTTCCAGTTTTCGGTTGAGAAAGCGTAGATGGTGAGATATTGAATGCCAAGTTCAACGCAAGCGGTGATGATGCGGCGCAGGTTTTCGGTGCCGGCGCGGTGACCTGCCATGCGCGGCAGGTGCCGGGCTTCTGCCCAGCGCCCGTTGCCATCCATAATGATGGCAACGTGCTGGGGAATTTTGAGCGTCAGGTTTTGTTTTGTTTGATCCGGCATAATGCTGATCAGATCTCCATGATTTCCTGTTCTTTTTTCTTACCAATCTCGTTGATCTCTTCAATGATCTTATCAGTGAGTTTTTGAATTTCTCCCTCCCCTTGTTTTAAATCATCCTCCGAGATCAGTTTGCCTTCTTCGAATTCACGCAGATCTTTATTGGAATCCCGCCGCACGTTTCGTATAGAAACGCGTGCTTCTTCCAACCGGTTGTTCACGAATTTTGTTAATTCGCGGCGTCGTTCTTCGGTCAGGGGTGGTAAGTTCAGGCGGATCACTTTCCCATCGTTCATGGGTGTAATTCCAAGTTCGGAAGATTGTATAGCCCGTTCGATATCTTTAATGGAAGACGCGTCAAACGGTTTGATCATCAATTGCCGAGGTTCTGGCACGCTGATGCTTGCCAATTGCATCAATGGCACCGGAGAGCCGTAGTATTCAATGGAAAGTTTTTCCACCAATGCCGGGCTGGCTCGCCCAGTGCGAACACCGGCTAAATCATCCACTAAGGATTGAATGGCGCTATGCATTCTCTTTTCTGCATCAGCAACAGCTTCTTTTATCATGTTAACCTCCTTGCTTGTAAAACCGGAAATTTCTATTTGATGGTTAAGCATACCTTAATTGACATGAAAATTCCATGAATTTCAGTATTCGCGGCTCTATTTGTTGAAATAGAACATATATGCTATAATGATCTCGTATGAAACAAGGCATGCTTTGGTATGATAACCAGCCTAATCGCGCAGTTGAATTGCGCATTCAAAATGCGGTGGATTATTTTATAAAGAAATATGGGCATCCGCCTCTATGTTGTTTTGTTCATCCGGATATGATCAAGAATTCGCTGCAATTGAAAAATAATATCAAAGTCATGCCGAATGAGCGCATCTTAAAAAATCATATATGGCTGGAGATCTGCCAGGATTAATCCTTTGACAAAATTCTCTTCATAATTCTTACTCGGTTTTTCCGAGGAACTTTTTAATCTCTCGGAATATCTGTTGGATGCGCAGGTTCATTCTTGATTGACGGAAATGCCTGGCAGCTTCTTCAAAAGTGATCTCTTTTTTATGGGTGCTTTTTAAGAATGCCAGATGTTCTATGATCCATAGGTATAGATCTGCTTCGGTGCGCTTAGGAAAGTGTTCAAGGATGTGATATTTCCGGATGATCTCAATCATTGGCGCATAGATGTGATCGTACCAACTTCCAACTGCCTCAGAAAAATCGACTTCACGCTGCAGGAATTCCCCCGTGTAATAGCGGTGTACTGAAATATGGTCCAATAACTTAGCGTATTGGCCCAGCAAGGAGAGATTGATTTCTACATTTGGACGGATCTTTTTTAATCCGGTTCGCTCATAGAAATCCTGATGTTCCTGTTTCAGCAGAACATCATGCCAATCAAATTCTCCCTGCAGTTCAAACGGGATCTCTAGTTCAATGACGTGCGCGTCGATGAATTTTTGACCTTTTTCTCTGGCAACAGAGATGCGGTGATTTCCGTCAATCACAAAATAAAATTCCCCGATTTGATACACTTCAACCGGCGGCAGGTATTCACCTTGCATATAAACCCTATCAATATTTTCCCATCGTCCGCGGGTGTGGGTCTGAATCGGCAAGAAACTGTCATCGAAGTCCTGGTAACGGTTGAGGCTGCCTATGATTTTTTCAATTTCAATTTCCTGCATACCCCGATCGCGCTGACCGCGGATGGCCAGTTGCTTGCGTAAATCCGCGAATGAAACCAGCCCATGCCTTTTTTGGGAAAAGTGCTTGATGATCGTGCGAATGAAGCCTTTCTTATATGCTTGATCAAAGTCCTGTGCGACCAGGCGATCATAATAAGATGGAGAATTGCTGGCTGCCATATCTTTTTAAAAATTGATGACCTGATAACCGGTGACATTGATTACTTCGGTGCTTTCAAAGGTTGTCTTTACGCTGCTCTTCTGTAAATAATCACGCACATGCCCATGCAAATGATATTTTGGTTGAAACACTTCCAGAAACCAACGAAAAGCTTTTATACCCTGATGGGGTAAATCTGGCAGATCGTTGATTTTCCAGGCAGGGGCATGCGTGACAAATATATCCACAAAGCGGTTGTGGCGCATGTAATTGAGAAAAAGTGCGGGAACAAGCCGAAAAACGAATTGCCACATCTGATTTTGACTGTATTGATGCTCTCCATAGTTGTATGCCAGACTTCCCTCAATGCCAGCCAGGCTGATGCCCTCCTTCGTGCGCAGCACTTTAAGGTGAAGATCTCTGGCTCCTTGGGGACCGTTGCTTTGGCGCGTATCCCCAATTTCACTTTTTGGAGCGTGGTTTCCTTTGACAAAATATAACTCTTTATTTGACATGCTAATGATATATTCTAAGTATTGGTAGGGCAGGTCTCCGCAGCTGATGATGAATCCGATATCTTTCAGCTCATCTCCGCCAATGTTTCGGTAGATGTATTGGGATTCCACATCACTGACTGCTAGAATCTTTGCCATTTGAACGGGTTACCTATCAGGTATAAGGCAAAATGCAACCGCGTTGGCTAATTGACGTGTGTGAGTGATGCTGAGAGACCATTCGGTAATTCCTGTGGATTTCGCGGTTTTTGCGGCATTGCCAAGCAGTACGACAGTAGGAGCTCCCTGCTGGGAGTGCAGAATTTTTATTTCCTGCCAGCTTACAGGACCGATTCCACAGCCCAGAGCTTTTACCACTGCTTCCTTGGCTGCGAATATCCCGGCTGCCCTTTCCATGCTGCCGTTAATATACTCATGTTCTTCTAAGGTAAATACCCGTTGAAAAAAGAGAGCGAGGATTTCAGGTTTTATGTTCCTGAAGCGCTCTACTTCTATTAGATCAATGCCGCAGGCCGTGCGCATGTTCAGCCAATGTCCTCGCCCGGACCAGCGCTGGCGATAACCAACCGCTCCGGATTCAAATATTTTTGCGCCACTGAGAGGATATCATCCGCTTCAATGAAGTTGACCAAGTCTGCATAACGTTGATAATAGTCTAAACCGAGTTGAAAACGCTCCATAGTTAGAATCGCATTCGCCAGCCCGGCATTTGTTTCCAGCGTAATGGGTAAATGCCCAACCAGAAAAGATTTTGAATTGGCAAGTTCTTCTTGCGATACGGGTGAAGAGATAAAACGCTCAATCTCAGTTTTGATAAGCCGGATAGTTTTTTGGAGATTTTTTTCATTCGTGCCTGCAGAAAAATCCCAGGTACCGCTTTCAGCCCATGAATTCAGGCTGCTGGATGCATAGTACGCGAGACCGGAACGGGAGCGTACGCTTTCACCAATCCTGCCCATCAAACCAAATTGACCGAGGATATTATTGCCAAGGTATGCAGGCAAAAAGTCTTCCGAAATTCGTTGCGGTCCTCTGCTTCCCAAAATCAAGTCTACCTGGCTTTTTTCCTCAATCTTGCGATGCTGACGGATAGTCTTTTTGGGAGGCGGAGGCAGCTTGGGCAGGGCAATATCATTGTTGTCATGCGCTTCCCATTCTGCGAAATACTTTTCAGCAAGCTGGAATACATCCTTGCTGGAGATTGCGCCCGCAATAACCAAGATCATCCCATGAGGAGAATAATACTGATGGTGGAAAGCTGCCAGGTCATCTCGATTGATTTGTTGAATTGTGGCTGGATAACCATCCAATGGTTTTCCATATGGATGGTCTGGAAATAGATTCTGATCGAATAATTGGGAAGCAACTTCGGCGGTATCTTGGTCACGGATCGTCAGACTGGTCAATAATTGTGCCCGCAGCCGATTTGAGTATTCTTGATCGAAAGCGGGCATCTGTATAGATTCTGCACTGAGCTCCAATAGGGTCTGGGCATCCTCTGCCAGGGATTTGCCGTGAAACCAGGTGTGGTTTGCGCCACAACTGAATGTTAAGTTTGCCCCCCGTTCTTCTAGGTTCTGATGGATTTCATTAAACTTTCTTTTCTTTGTTCCTCTAGTGAGCATGCTCGCAGTGAAATGAGCCAGACCCAATTTTTCAATAGGATCCCACACACTGCCGCAATTCAGCAAGCCAACCAGATACACCGTTTTCGTATTGAAATTGCTGAAAGTCAATACTGTAATCCCGTTTGACAGAACAATACGGTTGATGGTATTTGGACCGGGCATTTGTGACCATTTTTTTTGTGATGCAGCCATGATTATTTTCCTTGATTCTTTGACCGGTAAATGCCAATCAAGCGACGGTTGGAATTCAAGTATCGCTGTGCACAGCGCAGGAGGTTTTTTGCATGTACCTGTTCGAGATTTGGTAGATATGCATCAAACCAAGAATAATCCGCGAACATGCTGGCATAACCCAGCCAGAATGCCTGGTTGGTGATATTCTCGCTTCCATAGGCGAACAAAGCTTTGGCTTGCTTTATGGCTCGTTGGATTTCCTCTTCGTCGATCGGAATGTTCTGCAATTTTAAGATTTCTTCATCAATCGCCTTTATGGTTGCATCAATGGTTTTGTCGGTTGGCAGGATGACCAAAATGTCGTAAAGATACGGATCAATGGTAGCCTGCAAACTGCCAGATACACTGACAGCCAAATCCTTTTCTACCAATCGCTGATACAAACGGCTGGTTTTATTGGAGATACTGCCGCCCCCAAACATTGCCAGCGATGAAGGGCCTGTCAACAGGCTGTCCAGCACCATCAGCGCAAAAAAATCATTCTCGTTCGCAGGTGGTGATGGAAAAGTCAATTGGAGATAAATTGCCTCCCCCGGACCCTGTATTTCAATGGTTTGTGACGTTTGAACCGGTTCTTCCACGGGAGGGGTGAATGTTGTATCCCCAGAAAAGGGAACATTGCAATAAAGCTGGTTCAAACGCTCGATGATTCTTTCAGTTTCGAAGTCCCCCACTAGTGCAATTACCGCATGATCTGGAGAATAATTCGAACGATAATGGCCATAAAGGTCATCGCGCGCAATGCTTTTCAAGTCCTGCAGGTTTCCGATGACCTGGTTGCGATATGGGTGGGTTTGGAAAGCTGCCTGATTGATTGATTCATTTAGCTTAAATAATGGCTCGTTTTCATTCCCTTCACGCTCTGAAATCACAACTGTTCTTTCCAGCTCTGTTTCCTTTGGATCGAACAGGCTGTTAATCATGCGGTCTGCTTCTAGGTCGAGAGCGATATCAATTTTTTCCGCTGGCAGGGTCACCAGATAAGTTGTCCAGTCTAGCGAAGTGAGTGCATTCCAAAAACCACCATCACGGGAAATCGCTTGATCTAAAATATTAATCGGATATTTCGATGTCCCTTTGAATTGCATGTGTTCGACCCAGTGTGAAATGCCGGTTTTGCCTGCAATTTCGTTGCGGGAACCGATCCGGTACCAGATCCAATGGCTGACAAGTGGAACGTAATGAATTTCCTTTGTTAAAATGGTCAGCCCATTGTCAAGGATATGCTTCTGAATGCTGTTTGTCATTTCAAACTAATCTCGAAAAAGAATGCAAAGAGTATACATGATTTATCATTTTGCGGCATGTAAAAAAACGAGGACGGATGGGATTGGGAGAATTATTTTTTTTGAGTTCTGGTATCCGCTTCAGTGTTTGCATGGCCGTTGAAAAGCGGGCTGCGTGCATAAGGCAGCATCATCAGCATACCGATAGCAATAAAGCCCTCGGCGATTTGCACTCCCCGGGCTTGCCACTCACCGAAATATGGGATGAATTCAGGATAGGGATGGCTGCCTAAACCAAAGATATCTGCAAAACCGGAAAAAACTGCGATAATGTATCCTGTGCTGATGATGCGCACACCCAATTCGGCTGCAATGCTGGATTTTTGCCCTCTCCATAATCCACTGATGCTGATGTAACCACCTATGCAGATGATGGCTAATCCAACCAACATGACGCCCATCTGGATAAAACCAATGACCGGGCTGCGGTCAAGCATAAAAAGCTCGGGTCGAATTCCTACCAGAAAAACCAAAAAACCACCGACTGCTACGATCAGACCAAATTGGATACGGCGTCTTGGCAAGCTCGAAGGTTTTTTGTGTTTGCTCTTCGGCATTTCTATGAAATCCAGTTCAATGCCCTTTTTGCTTTTACCCAATTATTTACGGGTAAAACAATAATGGTATAAAAAGCCCTCTGCTGTTAGGGGTTTGGTTCCGATGAATTCTCCTCTTCATCGGGTGCGTTGCCAGTCTCCTCGGATGGCTTTTGAGTATCAATCGCAGGTTCTGTTTCGTCAGAAAGTGTTTCTTCGGGTTCGCTGGTTTGGCTCTCGGTTTTCTCCAAAGTTTCTGCGGCTGGTTGGTTTTCTTGAGGATTCTCATTCGCAACCACTTTTATGTCTGTGCCTTCCAGCTCCTTCTCAAGCACTTTCATATCCATGTCAGCGAATGCCAGCGATTCAACCCGGCGCAGACTCAAACCAATGCGGTGTGATTCCGGTTCAATCTTGATGATACGCAGCGTTACCTTATCGCCCTCATGCAGGATCTCTTTGGGGTGGCCGATGTGGTCTTCTGATATTTCTGAAATATGCACCAATCCTTCAACTCCATTATCCAGCATGGCAAAGGCGCCAAATTTGGTCAGACGTGTGATTTTTGCTTCTACCAGCTGACCCACTTTGAGATTCTTGACCTGATCCTGCCAGGGATCATCCTTCAAGCGGCGGATGGATAAACCGATATGGCGTTTATCTTCATCGATGCTGATCACTTGTACTTGAACTTCTTGGCCGACTTTCAAATCATCACCGGGGTGGCGCACGCGCTCCCACGAAATTTCACTCAAGTGCACTAATCCATCAGCGCCATTGATGTTCACGAAAGCGCCAAAATCAGCCAATGAAGTGACACGTCCGGTGCGGATATCACCGATTTCGAGTTTCTCGATGACTTTGTCGCGGATGGTATCGCGTGTTTCATGGCTGGCAGCTCGTTCTGAAAAGATCAACCGTCTTCTTTCCTGATCAACTTCAATAATCTGTAGAGTAATTTCTTCCCCGATCATTTCCCCAAAGCGCTTGTCGGGTGTTTCTCCTTCCAGTTCTGCTCTTCGAGTAAAACTCAATTGAGAAGTTGGGACAAAACCGCGCAATTTCTCGAATGAAACCAAAAGACCGCCGCGGTTATACCCCACAATTTTTCCAGTGAAGGAACCTTTTTCTTTCATAATTGCCGATGCTTTTTCCCAGCTTTCAGCTTCGAGTGCCCGTATGTAAGATAAAAGCAAATTCCCGTGATGGTCTTCAGGTGTAATAATGTAAACAGGTATTTCCTGTCCAATTTCCATGGCTGCAAAAACATCCGGCGGGATCAGTTCAAATTCCTGCCCGTTGATGATTCCCTCAGATTTTGCCCCAATACTGACCATGATTTGACCGGGAGTAATGCTGGCTATTGTGCCAGTTTTAATTTCACCAGCCTGCGGTAATTCCAGCCCCAGCCCTTCCTTTTCCAATAAAGAAGCCATGTTGGTGATTTCTTTATTGTTTAAATTCTTTTCTTCAGCGGCTTGAATTCCGTTTTCTTGATCCATATGATTATTAAATGCTCCGATAAAAAGTGATGGTAGGGTGATTATAAGGGTTAATGATTAACTTGACAACCCTCCCTCATTTGAGCTCGCTCGAGGATGCTCCATACCTCCTAATGTTTTTTGTGACGTTTCCTTTTATTTTTGCTGGAGGATTCTTTCTTTTGGTCTGCAGCAATTAATGATGCGCCTGCTTCCGTCTTGTTGGGCGTAGCAGGTCTGGCAGGTTGCATGCGGAACATGCGGCTGATTACTCCCAGACGGATTTCTGCGAATAAGTCTTTGAATGCGTCGGTCGAACGACTTTTATATTGAACCAATGGATCTTGCTGGGCATAGGCTTCCATTCCAATTGAAATGCGCAGTGCTTCCATGCGTGTCAACTGTTCGATCCACAGATCTGAGATTGACCGCAATAGAATATGCCGGTAGATTGTCTGTTGTACCATGCCACCGAAAGCATGTATAACCGCAGGATGGTTTCCATCTAAAAGATTTTGAAGATCATATTGTTCCAATTCTTCAAGGGCGTTAGCAGTGCCGAACTTTCGAATATTAT
The DNA here is from genome assembly GCA_964451805.1 of uncultured Pelolinea sp. Taxonomy (GTDB): domain Bacteria; phylum Chloroflexota; class Anaerolineae; order Anaerolineales; family Anaerolineaceae; genus Pelolinea. Next base: position 34,431 of record CAYVJI010000003.1, read on the forward strand.
TTTGATAATCCGGTGGAAGTTCCCTGAAACGCGGAGCGATCTCAGCAACGCGTTGGATTTCCATCCTGCCCCAGATCGATCGCATTTTTGTTTGTATTTCAGAAAGATGGGCAAGGATATCCTCAGAAATCATTTCTGTGTTTTGGTTTTCAAGATATGAAGCGGCTAAAAAAATATAATTGAGTAGGTTCACACGACGTTGGATGCGCTGCCGCGTGCGCGGGTCGATGGCAATTTGTGTGCCCAGTGACATGCCGGTGACAAGCTCGAATAAATCAGAGCCTGAGTTTTCAGCTTGCTTTTTGAGCAACGCATCCACGTTCTGCCGGATTGGACTTTCAGAGCGCAGAATCTGGGCAGCTTTCTCATTATAGAAATGATTGACTGATCCTAAAAGAGTATCCTCTATAGTAACCCAGTCGTTCATTGCCAGCTTTTTGTTGTCAACCATCAAATGACCGTTGATGCGGCGTTCGATGCTCATGATCAAACGCGAAAGTACGATTTCCAGCAAGGCTTGTTCTACTTGATCGTGCAGTGCATCAGATAGCTGTTTTGGCGATTGACTTACTTGTTCAAAAGCGCTTCTATCCAGATCAAGTTTTAGATGCACCTGTGCCTGTAATTGATTCAAGAATTCCTTAAATGATGTTTGGGATAGTTCAGGATTATTCTCTAGAAATATGTCCAGCAAATCCAGCCGTTCTTCAGCCTGCTGGGTGAAGCTGGAGGCTGTCCGTTGAATGAACGCACTTGTCTGATTATTTACGTGAAAGCTCTCGGCTTCAATCGTCTTTTTAGCTAATTCGAGCAATACGTTTCTTAGGTTTTCTTGATCAGTAATATCTCGAATCGATTTTTCAAGCTTCGCTACGATCAAAGTTAAACTAAAGGAGGGTAAGCTCTGGCCAAATTGTGGATAGAAAATGGTTGGTTGAATATCTTCCAGAAATGCCAGAAGTTTCCAAGGACCTTCTTCGTCTGAAAGAGCATCAGGTATGCGTTGTTGCAATTCGCGCTGCAGCATTTCTAAAACATCTTCTTCCAAATTCTCTTTCTGCAACACACGGTCACGCTCGCCGTAAATGCGTTCGCGCTGGTCGTTGAGCACGTTATCATAGTCCAGCAGGTGTTTTCGGACATCAAAGTTATATCCCTCAACCCGTTCTTGTGCCTGTTCTACCAAGCGCCCCAGCATGCGGCTTTCCAATGGCACGGAGGGATCGATATTGAACACACGCATCAGTGTTTCAGCGCGTTCGCCGCCAAACATGCGCATCAGATCATCTTCAAGCGAGAGATAGAAGCGTGAGGATCCGGGATCGCCCTGACGGGCAGCGCGTCCGCGCAGCTGATTATCGATCCGGCGCGCTTCATGCCGCTCAGAGCCGATGACATGCAATCCTCCCAAGGCTCGCACATTTTTCATGTTATCCAGGAAATGCAGAAAAGTATAAATTGCTTCCTGGAATTGCCCGTAATCACTTTCGGAAAATTGCTGCAGTCTATCTGATAGGCTTGAATGATCCAATCCATAAGGATTGATGCCCTTCTCGCTGAGGAAACGGCGCACATCTGACAGGATGATTTCTTGTACTTCACCTCCCAGTTTGATATCCACGCCGCGGCCCGCCATGTTGGTGGCAATGGTGACTGCTCCAAAAGCGCCCGCTCCCGCTATGATCTGTGATTCCTGATCATGCTTTAGTGCATTAAGAACTTGGTGTGCTATCCCGCCGCGGACCGTTTCCTCAAGTCTTGTTTGGTGGGTTTTATCCAGCTGCAGTATGGAAAGAATTGTTCCTAAATTTTCCGTGGCTTCTGGATTGATGCTATTCAACCCGATAGTCTGGGCGAATCGCCGCATTTCATCTGGTGCGAGGTTTGGCAGCGATTTATTCAGAAACTCAAGTTCGGGAATCGCACGTTCGACCAATTGGATTTTGTTTTTGGTTAACCAGGCATTGCGAACCAACTCTGCCATGAGCAAACGGCGCAGAAGATCAGCTTGAAGCCTGCTGGATAGTCTTTCGGAATGTTCAATGGAGGTTGTTCCGACCAGAATTGGCCTGCCGGGAATGTGGTATTGGATGATTTCCATTACGATTGCGCGCAGCTTGGCTTCTTCGTTGCGGTAGACCATATCTGGGAAATCTTTGCGTTTCCAGTAGATCGGCTTTTTCGTTGCATCGTCTGAAGCCGCGTAAAAGGTAAATGGATATCCCTGCTCATCTTTGGCTTGAATCACCTGCAAGTTTGATCCGGGTTGGCTGGCTTGGTAATCTAGATTGGTGGGTATCTCAATGGCATCCAGGTTGTATATTGTGGAAAATTCCTCTGCTTCTGTCAGAGCAGTCCCTGTCATGCCGGCGAGTTTTTGATATTTTCGGAAATAATTCTGTAGAGTGATGGTGGCGTGAGTAATGTTCTCAGGATTGACTTTGACGCCTTCTTTGGCTTCGATGGCCTGGTGCAAACCTTCCGACCACCTGCGCCCTGGCATCAAACGTCCAGTGAACTCGTCCACAATAACGATCTGCCCGTTTTGAATAATGTAATCCTTGTTCTTTTTGAATAGCAGATCGGCTTTTAGAGCTTGCTCCAAATGACCTAACAAACGCGCCTGCTCCGGTGAAATATCCTCAGGCCGGTCAGGATCCCGCAGTGGGATCTGAAGAAGGTCCTCAACATGCGCTTCGCCTATCTCGGTCAGCGCTACACTGCGGTCTTTCTCATCAAAATCGTAATCTTCCGGATTCAGCTGCCGCACAACAGTTGCCATGCGTCCGTACCATTCCACATCTTCTGAAGCTGGTCCTGAGATGATCAAAGGAGTTCGGGCTTCATCGATTAAGATATTGTCGACTTCGTCAATAATGGCATAGGCATGCCCGCGTTGGACTCTTTCCTCCAAGCTCATGACCAAGTTGTCGCGCAGGTAATCAAAACCAAATTCATTATTGGTGCCGTAGGTAATATCAGCCAGATAAGCTTTCTTTCTGGGCGCAAGGTGCAGCTGATCATCCTCTTCGCGGTTTTCTCGCTTCTCAAGGTCAACCAAAAAGGCAAGCCGGGCATTATCGGTACGGCTGGACATTTGTAGCACACCCACGCTCATGCCCAGTGCATGATAGATCGGAGCCATCCAGCGCGCATCACGCCGCGCTAAATAATCATTCACGGTTACCAGATGAGCGCCTTTTCTGGCCAATGCATTGAGATAGAGCGGCAATGTTGCTACCAGGGTTTTGCCTTCCCCTGTACGCATTTCTACGATTTTGCCTTCATGTAGAAAGATGCCGCCGATCAGTTGAATATCGAAGTGGCGCAGACCTATGGTGCGTTTGCTGGCTTCTCGCACTGCTGCGAAAGCCTCTATTAGCAGATCATCTAAACTTTGTCCTTGCGCGAGGCGCTGGCGGAAAAAATCCGTCTTCGCCCCAAGCTCTTCTTTGCTCAGGGATGAATACTCCGCTTCCATTTGGTTGATGCTGTCAACCAACGTCTGTGTTCTTTCAATCTCTTTCTTTTGTGGGTTGCCACCAATGGCCTTGGCGAGATTTTTAAACATACATGTGCCTTTCCGCAGCGATTATAGCATAGCGATAAATTTAACGAAAAAAGGCGTGAATTTCACGCCTTTCTTTCGTCTTTATGCTTATTAAATTTGGATAGATTTTCCCTCAACGGATTCAGCCGCTTCCATGATCGCTTCACTCAAAGTGGGATGGGCGTGTATGTTCTTGGCGATTTCTTCGGCGGTCATTTCCATCTGTTGCGCCAAGGTCAGTTCAGGCAGAAGTTCCGAGACTTCCGGTCCAATCATATGCGCCCCAAGGATTTCGCCGTATTTCGCATCCGCAATGATCTTAACGAATCCGCCGCCTTCTGCCAATCCAAGCGCTTTGCCGTTTGCCTGAAACGGGAAACGTCCGACTTTTATATCAATTCCAGATTGCTTGGCTTGCTCTTCACTGAGGCCGAAGGATGCCACCTGCGGTTGGCAGTATGTTGCACGGGGGATATTCTGGTAATTAATCGGGGAAGTCTTTCGCCCCGCGATTGCATCTGCGCATAGGATGCCCTGAGCTGAGGCTACATGTGCCAGCAGCATCTTACCGGTAACATCTCCGATTGCCCAAACCCCTGTGATATTGGTTGCCATGCGGTCATCGGTTTGAATATTACCTTTTTCATCCAAGGTGACCCCCAATTCTTTCAAGCCTAAACCGTCAGAATTTGGACGGAAGCCTATTGCGACCAAAGCTTGCTCTGCTTGTAAGATTTTTTGGCCATCGGTGCCGCTAACGTGAACCTGAATGCCATCTGTAGTCCTTTCGATGGATTCAACTTTATGGCTGGTTAATACTTCAATTCCGCGTTTTTTAAATGCTTTTGCCAATTCGGCGCTTACCTCTGTATCTTCTAGGGGAAGTAGGTTCGGCAGCATTTCAACGATGCTCACCTGAGTTCCATATGCGCTCCATACGGTTGCGAATTCAGCTCCGATTGCACCTGCCCCGATGATCACTGCTGACTTCGGTAGTTTTTCCTGGAGTATTGCTTCATGATAGGAGATGACCTTCTCGCCATCTGCCTGCCATGCCTTTGGGATGATTGGACTGGATCCGCTGGCGAAGACAATGTTTTTTGCGACTATTTGTTGACTATCACCGTTTTCATCTTTTACGGATACTTGGCTTAGAGCGGTAATTTTTGCCTCTCCCATGAATACGTCAATGGTATTCTTTTTCATCAGGAAAGCAACACCGCGCGTCAACCTCTGTGAAACTGAGCGGCTGCGCTGGACGGCTGCGGCATAATCCAGCTTCAGATTATCGAAAGAAACCCCAAATTCTGAAGCGCGTTCCCTTAGAGTGTGGGCTAATTCAGCATTTTTCAACAATGCTTTGGAAGGAATGCAGCCCACATTTAGGCACACTCCTCCTAGCCATTCCTTATCTACGATTGCGGTTCTCAAACCGTTTTGCGCGGCGCGAATGGCGCATACGTATCCGCCCGGACCAGCTCCGATTACAACTACATCATATTCATTCATTTGCACCTCAACAGCCAATTAAATTATTGCGACGAAAAATTATACTTCCTAAAATAGCTGAATAATATTATACAAATGTATTAGAAAGATATATGAAATATGTGTGTAAACCAAGCAAGAATTGACTTTTCTGCATAAGGGGATTAGGATAAAAAGTCATTAATTTATTGAGATAGATCGGTTTGTTTATGAAAAAGGAAACTAACACTCAGGTTCTTAATGTAATTACCCCGCAGCAATCATTAGAAAAAATTCTCCAGCTGGAAATTGAAGTTGCAGAAAAAATTGCCTCTGCGAAAGATGGAGCAGAAAAAAAGCTTGAAGAAGCGCGCGAAAATACTACTGCATTAAGAAACCAGATAATCAATACCGCTCGTAAGAATAGAGATGAATTGATCCATATGGGAATTGAGAAAGCTCATCGGGAAGCTGAAGAGATTGTTTCAGTATCTAAGCAAGCGGCTGTAGCCTTCCTGAGTTTGGGAAAGCAAAAAGAATCAGAAGCTGTACATCGTGTCGTTACCGGAATTCTTGGGTTCGACTTGGAGCAGGACAAATGATTCTACAAATGGATAGAATTCAGATTTGGGGATTGAAGGCATACCTTGAACGGGTGATACCTCTGTTGCACAATTTCGGCAATATGCAAATAGATGATGTGCGCCAGATTGCGGATACGATGGTGCAGCCTTTCACCATGCCGGATGCAATGCAAGCGGAACGTGAAGCAGTAGATTTGCTGATCGCAAACATTAATGGTTTGAAAGACCTATTTTCCAGTCTCATTGAAACGAATGTAGAGGCGATGGTTGAGAAAGAAGATACCATCCCGTTTATACAGAGCAAAGTTACGGAAATCACAACCCAAGTCCAGTACTTAAATAATCAGAAAAAATTCATTCAAGATGAACTGGTGTCTCTTTCGAAATACAATGACATGCTTTCTGTTATTGCACCGCTGTTGCCGAATTCTGCTAAAAAATCCGGCAATGCATCCATTCGTGCTTTGGTGCATTCCTCGCAAATGCGCACAATGAACATATTGGCGCAGCAGCTGAAACTGCTTACGCGAGGAAAATTTGACATGGTTTCGATTAAGGTCGGGGAATCCACCAATGCAATTGTGGGTATCTTTCCACTAGAAATGATTGACCAAGTGGAAACATTCTTGAAGAATGAAAAAGTTACGCAATTGATCTTGCCTGAAGAATATGCCTACCTTTCAACTGACGAAGCTCTTCAGCATATTACAAAAAAAGTCCAGATCAATCACCTCGAATTGGATGAAATAGATGAACGCCTGCAGAAAATTGCTGCACAATGGCTGTCGAAGTTGCACATTTGGCAGCTTGTCTGCCAAGATCGGGTTGATGAATTTGAAGCATATGCGAAAATTGGTGAAACGGAATATACCTTCACGATATTTGGATGGGTGCCACAGGAGAGAATAGATGATTTGCGGAAATTATTATCGCAAAACTTTGCTCAGAATGTGATACTCAGTATTATTGATGTGCCATCTGTTCTCAAAGATAAGATACCTGTAGCCACAAAGAATCCTGGAGTAGTCCAACCATACGAGGATTTTGTTAAAATGCGGGCAATTCCCAAATATAGTGATATTGACCCGAGTCATCTGGTGGCTATTTTCATGCCCATTTTTTTCGGAATGATGGTTGGCGATGTTGGTTATGGTGTTCTTATGTTGGTTATTGCTCTGTTATTAGGAAAAAAAATGGCAGCTGGCTTGATTCGCAATTTTTTCAAGGCTTTGCAGGCTGGGGCAATCTGGTCGATTTTTTTCGGAATTCTTTATGGCGAATATTTCGGAACTCTCGGGGAAAAGTGGGGAATTCCTGCATTATGGTTCAATCGTTCTGATGCCAACAGTTTCACTACATTGTTGGGCATGTCGCTCGCGGTAGGTGTTGTGCATATCCTGCTCGGACTGGTGATTGGTGTTTGGAATGCATTCGTGCAAAAAAACCGCAACCATTTACTGGAGCGAGGCGGGATGTTCATCGGAATAATTGGGATTTGTGTTTTGATTGCTTCATTAACAAAAATCCTTCCTCATGGTTTCTCCACGTTGGGTTGGGTTATATTGGCGGTCGGCGTATCAACGCTAGCTCTCTCTCTAGGCAAGACGGGAATCATCATGGGTCCTATCGAGTTTGTCGGGGTCATCGGCAATGTTCTCTCCTACCTGAGAATTGCCGCCTTAGGTTTGGCTTCTGTTTTCTTGGCGAAAGTTGCCAATGATTTAGGAGGAATGGTGGGTAGTGTTGTGGTTGGGGTGCTCATTGCTCTGCTGATTCATGCATTGAATTTAGTCATGGGGATGCTTAGCCCAACGATTCAGAGTCTGCGTTTGCAGTATGTTGAATTTTTCAGAAAGTTCTATGAGGGTGGTCAATCGCCTTTTACACCCTTCCGCAAACGCATTGAAAACTTTGGTGTTCACAAAATAAAAGCATAGAAATAAAAAAGGAGTAATAAAAAAATGGAAAAAGCAATTATGGCAATCGCAGCTGGTTTGGCAATCGGCATTACGGCTCTGGCGACTGCATTGGCGCAACGTGCAATTGGATCAGCTGGCGTTGGGGCAATTTCTGAAAAACCCGAATTGATTGGGTCCATTATTATCCTGGTAGCCATACCAGAGACTTTGGTGATTCTCGGTTTCGCAGTAGCTGCCATTATCTTAATGGGAGGATGAACTCGTGGATTTAGACGCCATTTTGGATGGCATAAAAAAAGCTGGTCAGTTGCAGATTGTGCAGATTCAGCAGGATGCAGAATCGCAGGCTTTGAAAATTATTGCCGAAACGGAAAAAGAAGCCAGACTGCAACAGAACCGGATTCTAGCTGATGGACAGTCTCGCTTGAATCGAGAGCAAGCCCTGATTATGCAGCAGGCACAGATTCAGGCTCTGCAGATGCATGCTGATGCACGTCAGCAATTGATCGAAACCGCAATTAACGCTGCTTTGAAAGAACTGTCTGAATTGCGGAATAAAACTGTGTATGAAAAAATTTTGAAATGTTTTGTCACAGAAAGCATTGAGGCTCTATCTCCGTCCTTGTTAAATAACCAGAAAATTATTATGCATTTTGATCCTTGTGACAGATCTATCTCGGAAAAGATTCTAAAAGATTGCCCCTTGCAGATATCTGTGCAATATGACCTAAAATGTTTGGGCGGATGTATTGCAGAATCAGAAGATGGTATGGTTCGAACTTTGAACACGATTGAATCACGTTATGAGCATGTTCAATCCCATATCAAACAGAATTTGTCCTTGTTTTTCGAAAGTGAGCTATCTACGAGCTGAGAATGGCTTTGTATGATTACGGTAATACACGCTTGCGCGCACAAATCTCCCGCCTTTTGGACATTCAGACGTTGGAGGCATTTGCGGATTTAAGATCATTGGAAAGTCTAATTTCAGCTCTGACGAGAACTGCCTACAAAGAATCTATAGAGACTGCCCTGACTTTTGCTCATGGATATTCCTGTTTGCAGGAAGCTATTAATTTGGAATTGCGAAATCTTGTTCATGCTCTCACACGATATTACGAAGGAGATGCTCTAAAAAAAATACATCTGATATTTTTACGCGATGATGTATTGAATATCAAAGCAATTCTTCGGGGAATATTTTATGAAAACCACGTCGAGGAGATCATCAAGTCATTTTCGTCATTAGGTACGATTCCCGAAGTTGTCTTAAGGCAACTGGCACAGTCACAGGATATTAATGAAGCCATCAATCGGATGATTATATACAGTTTGCCTATGGCGCTGGTACTCTTGGATCTGCGCAGCAGGCATGGTGATTTGTCATTTCCGCAAATTGAATTAGAACTGGAAAAATGGTATTTTTCTCAAGGATTGGCGGAAACAAGAATGAATACCGAAAATTGCCGTATTATGAAAAAAGCCTTTGCGATTGAGGCTGATATTGTTAATCTAAATACAGTTTTACGTTTCATCGCTTCAAATGCAGAATTGGCGAGTAAACCACAGGATATGGATCGGCATTTTGTCCCATCAGGGAACATTTCAGATAGGACACTATTGAAAATGATGAAAAGAGACTTGATAGAAGAAAGCGTTCGTGATTTGTTCAAAACTGGATATGGGAAATTTTTGCGAGTTGCTTTGGATTGCTATCACGAAACACATCTTCTAAGCGAATTTGAGAATCAAATCCGCATGTATGCGCTGGAATGGTCCGCTAATCTTCCCAAGTTATATCCGCTTGGTATTGGAGTAGCTTTAGGATTCATAGCCTTGAAGAAAAGCGAGATCAAAAACATTCGTTGGATTGCCCATGGCATACAGGCTGGGTTTCCTCCATCTGAGATAAAAGAAAAAATGGAAAAGATTTTATGAACAAGATGATTATTCTAACCCGCACGGAATATGTTGATGGTTTTAAGTTGGCGGGTGTGGATGTTATTGGCGTGGATGATGTCGAGACAGTTGAGCATTTAGTTCTATCATGGTTGAAAAAAAAGGAAGAAATTTTGTTGGCAATCAATGATGATCTATTTTCAAAACTGACGCCGAATTTGATTAAGCAAATTTATGCATCCAACGAAATGCTGCTCGTCACAATTCCAGATAAATCTGCCTCTGAAGGTGGGAAAGTGCACAATAAGCAGATTTATGAAATGATCCGTCACGCTACCGGTGTTCAAATCCACTTTAAAGGTGAAAGTAATGGAGCTTAATAATCCAGAGAATGGAAGAGTCACCCGTATTTCAGGTCCAGTAGTGGGAGCAACCGGATTTCAAAAGATACGCTTGCATGATATGGTATTGGTGGGTAACGAGAAACTGGTTGGGGAAGTCATCCGTTTAAATGCATCTCATGCAACTATCCAGGTCTACGAAGATACCTCCGGTTTGGCAATGGGAGAACCAATTATTAATACAGGAAATCCCTTGGTTGCATCACTTGGTCCAGGTTTGATGGGTCAGATCTTTGATGGATTGCAGCGCCCATTGACAATTTTGGCAGAAAAGGATGGTGGATTTTTAAAGCGCGGCATAGGAGAAGCCCCTCTTTCTGAGGAGAAGGAATGGGAATTTACTCCTTGCGTGAAGGAGGGGGAAAGAATAAAACCGGGTGATATCTTAGGAACTTTGCCGGAAACCAAGAGCATTCAACATCGTGTGATGGTTCCAAGCATGCTGTCGGGTCGCGTGGTTGAAATTCATTCGGGAAAACTCACTTTAAAAAAGCATGCGGCGATTCTTGAGGATGAGAATGGCGGACAACACAAGGTGATGTTATCTCACACCTGGCCGGTGCGTGTTCCTCGCCGCTATAAACGCCGTCTAGATCTGAATGAACCGCTGATCACCGGAAAAAGAATCATTGATGCTTTTTTCCCGATCCCTAAAGGTGGGTCGGCGATCATTCCTGGCGGATTTGGAACCGGCAAAACCGTTATTCAACAATCTCTGGCACGCTGGTCAGAAGTGGATGTGGTGGTTTATGTCGGCTGTGGTGAACGTGGAAATGAAATGGCTGAAGTGCTCAATGAACTGCCCAAATTAGAGGATCGAGCTTCAGGCATCCCATTGATCAACCGAACAGTGTTGATAGCAAATACATCCAATATGCCTGTGGCGGCGCGTGAGGCAAGTATTTACATGGGAATCACAATCGCCGAATTTTATCGCGACATGGGCTATGACGTGCTGATGCTGGCAGACTCCACATCACGTTGGGGTGAAGCGCTGCGCGAGGTTTCAAGCCGTTTGGAAGAAATACCTGGCGAGGAAGGATATCCCGCATATTTGGCTTCTCGCCTGGCGGAATTTTATGAACGTGCTGGGCATGTTGGCTGTTTAGGGTCTGGATTAAAGAATGACAAACATGAGGAGCGTGAAGGGTCAATCTCACTGGTTGGTGCGGTTTCCCCGCCTGGTGGAGATTTTTCAGATCCAATCACTCAAAGTTCCATGCGCATTGCAGGAGTTTTTTGGGCGTTGGATTATGAATTATCGCGCCGCAGACATTTTCCCGCCATTAATTGGACAAAAAGCTTTTCATTGGTGGAAATGAATCACTGGTTTATCGAAGAAGTTGCCGATGATTTTGTGGTTCTGATGAGAAACGCACAATCGATATTAAGTCGCGAACATGAACTTCAGCAAGTCGTCCAGTTGATAGGACAGGATGCTCTTTCTGAAATGGAAAGAGAAGTGTTATTGATTTCCCGTATCCTGCGTGAGGATTACCTCCAGCAATCAGCTACTCACGATGTCGATGCTTTTTGTCCCATGGAAAAATCGTATTGGATGATGAAAGTAATCATGCATTTTCACGAACAAGCTCAATTAGCTTTACAGAAAGGGGTGGATTTGCTTGAGTTGGAGGAAACTCAAGTTCTGCAGAAAATTGCCCGCATGAAAGAAGTGAAAATAGATCGTGCCGTGGAAAGAATGCAGTTGCTGATGGATGAGATTGACAGTGAGATTGCCAGATTATGGGAAAAAATGGAGCCCGGCAATGATGGAAAATAAAAAGCAAAGTGATCTGGTTACGAAAGAATTTCGAACAGTGAGCCAGATTAGAGGACCATTGATTTTCGTGGAGCGCGTTTCTGGGGTAGCGTTTGATGAAATGGTTGAAATCATTGACCCTGTAGGGCATTCACGCGTAGGCCGGGTTTTGGAAATTTATGATGACACGGCAGTTATCCAGCTCTTTTTATCCACCGAAGGGCTGGATCTATCTCAAACTATGGTTAGGTTTTCTGGAGATGTCATTCGCCTGAAGGTATCCCAATCGATGTTGGGTCGCATTCTAAATGGTTTGGGTGATCCAATAGACGGTGGCCCAGCATTATTGCCGGAAAAACTAGAAGATATCAACGGCCGTCCTCTAAATCCTGCAGTGCGCGTTGAACCGAGTGAATTTATTCAGACCGGAATTTCCGCTATTGATGGCTTGAACTCGCTTGCGCGAGGACAGAAATTGCCCATTTTTTCTGGTTCTGGTTTACCTGGGAATGAACTGGCAGCGCAGATAGCATCTCAAGCCAGAGTCCTTAACACGAAAAGTCCTAAGGATGAACCCTTTGCGGTAGTATTTGCTGCGATCGGCATTACTCATCGAGAATCTTCATATTTTATTGATCATTTTCGCTCCAGCGGCGCCCTGAATCGAACGGTTGTGTTTCTGAACCATGCTGATGATCCTACCATTGAACGCATTATTACACCCAGAGTGGCGTTGACAGCGGCGGAGTACTTGGCATATGAGCATGATATGCATGTCCTGGTTATCATGACCGATATAACAAATTATTGCGAAGCCTTGCGCGAGCTATCGGTGGCACGTGAGGAATTGCCCGCACGACGCGGTTATCCGGGATATATGTATTCTGACCTGGCAAGTTTGTATGAGCGCGCGGGACGGATTGCGGGACATACAGGTACGGTGACCCAGTTGATCCTGTTGACGATGCCGGACGATGATATTACCCATCCAATTTCTGATCTGACCGGTTATATCACAGAGGGGCAGATCGTGTTGAATCGTGTACTTAATCAAAAAGGAGTGTATCCTCCGATCGATGTTTTACCGTCACTATCAAGGTTGATGAATGCTGCTATCGGCGCAGGCCACACTCGCGAGGATCATCGCAGTGTGGCTGACCAAATGTACGCGCTGTATGCTGAGGGCAGAGATTTAGAAAAATTAATCACAATCATCGGTGAAGATTCATTATCAGAACAAGATCGGCGTGTTCTTGCGTTTACCCGCCGATTTGAGAAGGAATTTGTGGGTCAAGGAGATAAAAACCGTTCATTTACGGAAACGCTTGACCTCAGCTGGGATTTGCTTTCCAGTATGCCCGCCCAATATCTTAAGAGAATCCCTGAGGAATATATCCGCAGATTCCTGAAAAAGTAAATGGCTAATATATCAAATCTCTCAACAACCAGAAATGAATTAATGGTGCGCAAGCAACAAATTGAGCTGACGCGTGCTGGGTATGATTTGCTGGATAAAAAAAGGCTTGCGTTGATGCAAGAAATTTTAAGGCTTCAGGATGAGGTTGTTCACTTGGCGGCAAATTTACAGGAAATGACTGCCAATAGCCGCAGAGCGTTGGCGAAAGCGGAAGCGCTGGTTGGAACTTCAGGAGTACGGGTGGCTGCAATGGGAAAGAAGCATGAAGTGAAGGTCGAAATGGCTGATACCACATTATTGGGAGTCCATGTTCCTCAATTGAAGGTTTCACCAATCCATCGAGATTTCTCTCAACGCGAACTAAGCTCAACCGGCACTTCGCTGGTAATTGATGAAGTCGCAGAATCCTATGAACAGAATATTGAAGGGATGATTCGATTGGCGGATGGAGAAATGCGACTGTCAAAATTGATGAAAGAGATCATGCGCACAACGCGTCGTTTGAAAGCTCTGGAGCATATTGTTATTCCCCGTCTTCAATCAGAGTACCATTATATTGACAATGCCCTTGAGGAGCGTGAACGTTCCCAGCATTTTGCATTGAAGTTGGCAAAAAAAATACTGACTGAAAAGCATCAATCTTTCGAAAATAAAAATAAAAAAACGAAGGCTTTATAAATTGCCTTCCAACCGGCCAAGGATAGCGTCACTCACTTTCGCAACGCGCGCCATGGCTCTGACGTTGTGGACGCGAATAATGTCCGCGCCGCGAGCGATGCCGATCGCAATGGCTGCCGCTGTACCTTCTTCGCGTTCTTCAACCGGCAAGTCCAGGATTTGCCCGATGAATGATTTGCGTGAAGGACCGATCAGGATGGGGAAGCCCAAGCATCGAAATTCATCCAGGTGATTAATAATAGCCAAGTTCTGTTCTACGCTTTTACCAAAGCCGATGCCAGGATCAAGGATGATTTTTTCTTCCTGAATCCCGGCTTGCTTGGCAATGCGGATACTGGCAGATAGATCTGCTTTGATTTCCTCGATCAGATTCTGATAATCACTGCCTTGATAGCTTTTTCCAATTACGCCAAGATCTCGAATTGCGTGCGCTTGGCTGCGGTTATGCATTAGCACCACGGTAGCCCCAAAGGAATGAATAATATTTGCCAAGGCGGTATCAGCTTGTAAGCCCCAAATATCATTGATCCAATCCGCCCCTTCTTCAAGGCAAATTTGTGCGGTTTTTGATTTACATGTGTCAATGGAAATGGCGGCATCAAGATTTATAGATTTGATTGCCTTGAGAATGGGCAGAAGGCGCTTAAGTTCTTGTTCAGTGGAGATCGTGTGCGAACCAGGCCGGCTGCTTTCGGCTCCCAAATCTAAGATGTGCGCTCCTGCTTGCACAAATTCTTGTGCCTGAAGTGTGGCTTGTTTTATAGGATCCTTATGCGATAGTATTCCATCGCCCGAAAAACTATCCGGAGTTATGTTGATGACCCCCATCAGATAAGTGCGTTTTCCCCAATCAAAGGATTGCATGCTTCACCCGACTTTTTGAAATTTTTTCGAGATCATCCGAGTTAAATTTACGCAGCAAATCGGATATTTTAACTTTTATTTCTGGATGGATCAGGTCTGCAGCAATTTCATGCAGAGGTACTAAAACAAACAAACGTTCAGTTAATGCGGGGTGGGGAATTTGCAGCGTATGCGAGTTATATACCAGGTCATCATATAGTAGGATATCCATATCAATGCAGCGTGGTCCGTAGCGGAAAGTCTTTACTCGACCGAGTTTGTTTTCAATCCATTTCAGCTTCTTCAGGGCTGGCTCAGGATCCAAATTCGTTTTAGTTTCAATGACCTGATTGAGGAAACTAGGTTGATCGGTATAACCCCAGGCAGGGGTTTGGTATACAGACGATTGCTGGACAAGTAGATACTCTGGGGAAAGTGCTTCAATAGCCTGTTTTAAATAGCTTGCGCGATTGCCAAGGTTCGATCCCAGCCCGATGAATACCGTATGAACCATTTTCAGGTAGACTTTAAAATATTGAGCATGTCGGCAAGCAAACCATAGGCGGTGGTATCTGGGCTGGGGTGGCTTTCGAGTATGCCGAGACCAGGTAGCACATCTGTTTGAAACTGCACAAAAGAACTGGTGCCGCTTACGCTGTAGAGCGGTGATTGTGGCAAGACTAATTCCGGCGCCACGCTGGCTGTGATTTTGTCTGTATCTTTCGATGCGCGACAGACCAATTTCCAGCGTTGCCCGTCGCGTTTGGCTTGCTGGATTTCTGTCAACGAAAGACCTCGAATTCCTTCTCGCTTGACCTGCTGTGGCTTGAATGGTGTATCCATCAAGACGGTGATGATTGCGGCGGCTTTGATGGCCGCGTCCCAGCCGTCGATATCGCCGCTGGGGTCTGTTTCCGCGATCCCGATCGATTGGGCGTAAGCAACCGCCTCTTCAAAATTTTCACCTTCCTCCATGCGTTCCAATAGCAGATTTGTACAAGAATTTAAAATACCCTCAAAGCCCAAGAGATTGATGCCTGGCAAGGCTTCCCTAAATACTGAAAAGATGGGCGCACCGTCCATTACGGCGGATTCAAATAGGTACTTCCGGTTATGCCTTTCCGCAATCCCTTTAAGTTCATGGTAGGCGTGCACTACGGGTCCTTTGTTGGCTGATACAGCATGCATGCTATTCTCAAGTGCACAGCGGACGTGGGTGAGGGATGGCTCGCCATTTTGATAATTTACCGGTGAGTTTTCTAATAAAAAATCGGCGTTGCTCAAACGAATGAATTCGCAGATATCCGCAGGAGTTTTCATCGTTGAAAGGTCATTGAGCATTTCGCCTTGTTCGCTCAACTTCCGCGCTTTTTCGAGGTCGATTCCATTATCATCCATTGCCCGCCCATGCCTGCCGGTTGCGATGGCGGTAACCCGCATGGATACATGGTATTTCTGTCTAAGTTCTTCTTGTTTGTGTTGCATTAGGCGCGTGAATGCTCGGGCGACATTGCCGAAACCGATTAAGCAAATTGTGATCTCTTTCATTGAGTTTCAAACCTTATGATTAGTGTTTTCGTTTAAATCAACGGCCAAGGAAATTGGCGTTTCTTTTCATCCGGTAGGGGAAAAACTGGATGATTGATTATAAACACAAGCCGTGTTTTTAGGGCGGCAATTTCTAAGGGGTTGAGTAAACAGCTCAACTTTGTAAACAAATCGGTCTTGGGTTTAAGGTGATTGAGCATTGCCTCTAAATCTGTGATGTTTTCTTCGGGAATCTGCTTGCCGCCGAAATCCCAGATCACCGTTCGGATTTTTTCCTCTGTATGAAAACACAATCCATGATCTATCAGCCAAATATGGTTGCTTTCGTCCAGAAGAATATGGCTGCCTTTTCGATCGGCATTGTTGATAACCAGATCGAATAAAGCGCATTGCTTCAAATTGTCACGGGTAGCGTCATCAAGAGAAAAATAATTGAGTTTGGGATTATGCGGGATATACAATTGCATGGATCCTTTGCCAAACGGACCTTCAGAACGCATAACAGTAGGCGGAACAAGTTCCCAGCCAAGCGCGTCGCTGATAAGAAATGCAGCCATTTCGCGTGCAGCCAGAGTATCGGGCGGAAAGTCCCACAATGGCCTTTCGCCGCGCATGGGCTTATATACTGCATCTATAGACTTCCCCGAGTATTCCAATTGAACAAAGAAAGTATAGTTGCTTCCTAGAACAAAACGACCTTGCAGATTGATGTCTCCCTGTTTGAGAATCATAACCACGTCATCTTTTGTTAAGGTCGTTGCTGCAGATAGGGTTTGGCCCATCTTATGATTGGATTGGTTTGTTTTTTTTATGTCCATTTTTCTTTGGGCAGAAATGCCCTTCGGGATCCATAGGCTGCTGGCATTGCGGGCAAATCGGTCTGCCGCGTGCCACAACCACAACAGACCAATTGGCTAGGGATAGCAACTGTGATCGGCTGCACCAATATCGAACCTCTCCATGTGGATTATCTTTTTCATCGCCTAAAATTTCTTTCGCGATGATGCAAACTTTATCGGTTGATTCCTCGTATGCTAGCCCCATCTCGCCCACGCGGAATAGTGGATCCACTGGGGGCGTGATTTGCATTTTTTCCTCCTCATAATCGGGGGAAGGGTCGGTCAGATTTTGATATTGCTTGCCGATTTCTTCAAGGAAATCCTTAATGCCGATAATTATGGACTGTAATTGGATTTTTTCAATGATGAGTGTGATTATATCTGGCCCTTTCCTACCCTGAAGGTAGAAAATGCGGTTTCCTGGTTTCCCAATAGCATCCACCGTAATGTGGTCTACCGGATCGAGCTGCAAATCAATATTTGACATAATATTTCCTACACTGATTGGAGGGAACACTCAAGCCCATCCCATTCAAGTTTTAATGGCTGAGTTTGAATGCCCACTAATGTGCGAATCGATCGTTCAAATTGAAGCGGATCGCCAGTGGTGGCGAAGTTGATTTTGCTTGTGAGTTGAGTGTTTTTTTTCATTTTAATTTGCTGAAGCAAGGTTTTCGTGCGCCGCGCGATTGCCGGTGCGGGATCGATCACCTGCACCCCTTTGCCTGCGATCTCCTGAATTAAAGGTAATACGAACGGATAATGCGTGCAGCCAAGCACAAGCGTATCTGCCCCTTGGGCTATCATGGGCTCGATCGCTTCTCTCAGAATTGCGCGGGTGCGCGCGCTGTTCAGGTTTCCTTCTTCAATCTCTTCCACTAAGCCTGGCAGGGTATGGGTCAGTAATTTTACATCTTTTGCGAATTTTTCTACCAACGTAGAATACAGGGCTCCCTGAAAGGTGGCCGGGGTTGCCAAAACTCCAACCACCCCGTTATGTGTTTGCTGGCTGGCGGGTTTTACGGCAGGTTCCATTCCAACAAAAGAAATTTTTGGAAATTTAATGCGCAATGCAGAAAGTGCTGCGGCGGAGGCAGTGTTGCACGCCACGACGATCAAACCAGCACCTGAATTAATGAGGAATTCGCTGATTGCGAAGGAAAAGGTTCGTATTTCATCGGATTGGCGCTTGCCGTATGGAACGTGCGCTTGATCGCCGATGTAATATAAGGGCTGAACAGGAAGCAGTGCGTGAATTTCGCGCAGGACTGAAAGCCCGCCGACGCCGGAATCAAAAACACCGACCAGTTCTTTTTTCAACGCCTTTTCCATTTCTTAATCGCATTATAAATGAAAAGGGTGCAACCTGGCGTTGGCTGCACCCGCTCATGAAATCAGGGCGGACTAAGAGAATTTTTCTTTCAAGCGAGCTTTTTTACCAGTGCGCTCACGCAAATAGAATAATTTTGCACGGCGAACCTTGCCATGCTTTTCAACCGTGACTTTCTCAATACGCGGCGAGCGCATTAAAAAAGTGCGTTCCACTCCAATGCCATTACTGGCAATTCGGCGAACGGTAAAAGTTTCATGTTTGCTCTTGCGGCTGATGCCAAGCACAGTACCCTTAAATTCCTGAATTCTTTCCCGTTCGCCTTCTACGATTTTCACATGAACGCTGATCGTATCTCCGGCTTGCAGATTCGGAATGTTCGGATTCAAAGGTGCTTCTACGGTTTTCATTAAGTCAGTCATATCAATATCCATCAAGATGATTCAGCATCTTGCGATGCGAGCAGTGATTTTACCATTAATCTTTCACAAAAGGTAGCGGAAATCTTGAGATTAATGATTCTCGCACAAGAAATCCATGATAGCTTGGGCAAGCTCTAGGGTGATGCCGGGTGTTCTGGCGATATCTTCGATGCTTGCTTTTTGAAGGTCTTTTGTCGAACCAAATTTTGAAAGCAAAGCTTTTCTGCGCGCTGGTCCAATTCCGGGTATCTGATCCAGCTTTGAAACCAGCCTTTCCTTGCTGCGCAAATTGCGATGCGCGCTGATTGCGAAGCGGTGCGCTTCATCTCGAATGCGCTGCAGGAGATAAAGTGCCTGGGATCTACGATCCAATTCTATCGGCTGATCTTGCTCTGCGGTAAAAAGCAGTTCATGTTCTTTAGCTAATCCTGCTGCTTTAACTTTCTGCTCAAGGTTATATGCCTTGAGGACCTTTATGGCTCTGCCCAATTGTCCTTTTCCACCATCCACAATAAGGAAATCCGGCAATATACTGAAAGCTGGATCGGCTTTGCTGCCCACCTCTTGAATTTCATGCGAAGCCTGCCAGCGTTTGAACCGTCGCTGGAGAACTTCTTCCATACTGGCGAAATCATCAATCCCGCTGACAGTTTTAATATTAAAGCGGCGATAAAGTCTTTTGTTCGGAACGCCTTTTTCAAAGACAACCATGCTGCCCACAGCAGCGGTGCCCTGTATATTGGATATATCGTAGCACTCAATACGGTTGGGAGCTGCTTGCATGCCAAGCGCTTCCTGTAATTCATTCAGCGCCAGGCTCTGTTTATGTGTGTTGGTAGCCCACTGGGTTTTCAACGCATCCAACGTTTCTACTGCATTCTGTGTGGCCATTCGCATGAGATCGCGTTTGTTTCCACGTTGTGGAATGCGGAACTGCACTTTTTGACCGCCGCGCTGTTGATTCAGCCACTGCTGAATGATAGCGGATTCCTCAATTACATTGGGAAGCAGGACTTCATCGGGCACAAAAACAGCTTCGTTATAGAATTGTTTGATGAACTGGGCTATGATTTCCTCATCATGTTCTCCCTCGGTACCCTCCAAAATGAAGTTCTCTCTTCCGATTAATCGACCGTTGCGGATGAAAAAGATTTGCATGCAGGAATCTCCATTGCTGCGTGCCAATGCAATAACATCCGAATCCGTCTTGTTGTCCGAGATGATTTTCTGCCGCTCCACGACCTTTTCAATGGCTTGGATCTGATCGCGTAAGGCAGCCGCTTTCTCATAATTCATTTGATCGGCATATTCACCCATGTCATGTTTCAAACGATTCAAAATGGGTTCAGTTCTGCCTTCTAGGAATTTACCCAGGTCGTCTATCATCTGTCGATACTCATCGCGAGATATACGCCCAATGCATGGAGCTGTGCATAATTTTATGTCGTAATATAAACAAGCCCGCTGATCTTCCCCGGTAATGATCCGGTCGCATGTACGATATTGAAAGATCTTTCTCAACAAATCCAGTGTTTGATGTACAGCCCAGACGCTGGTAAAAGGGCCAAAATACCGTGAACTATCCTGGATATGTTCCCGTGTTACTGTTACTTTTGGGAAAGGATCGTACCAATGGATCTTGATGAATGGATACCGCTTATCGTCTTTTAGACGGACATTGAATTGCGGCAGATATTTTTTGATAAGGTTCATTTCCAAGATCAAGGCTTCTAGTTCCGAATCAACCATGATCCATTCGATATCAGCCAGCTCCGAGATTAACCGTCTGGTTTTCATATTCAAGTCAATGCTGCTGTGAAAATAAGAACGCACGCGATTGCGAAGATTGATAGCTTTTCCGACATAGATGACTTTGCCGGAAGCATTTTTCATAAGATAACAGCCTGGCTTGGCGGGCAGAGTCTTTAAAATTCCAGTAACATGTTCCGAGGTGGTCAACATGCCATCATTTTAACATGCAGCTTTCTTTCAATTGTTGGCGGAATTATTGATGATGTTAGAATCAGGAGAAAATTGTCATGAAAATATATTTTTCTTGTTCCATTACAGGAGGGCGGGCTGATCAGAGATTTTATCAGTGCATAGTGGATCACTTAACCGCTCGTGGGCATCAAGTACTGACTGCTCATCTTTCACGATCAGACGTAATGCAGGCGGAAAAGCTGGCAAACGCTGAACTTGTCTATCAGCGCGATATTGACTGGATTTATCAATGTGATCTCTTGATTGCCGAGGTCAGCACCCCATCACACGGAGTCGGTTACGAGATTGCCTATGCATTAAATCTGGAGAAACCTGTAATCTGTTGTTATAGATCCGGCAGGAAAGTATCCAAGATGATTCTTGGGAACACGCATGTAAAGATGACGGTATTTTCCTATGAACAGGAAGATGACTTGCTCAATAGAATTGATTTCTATTTATAAAAAAACTGAATGGCTTAATGAAAGATGTCACGGTTGAGCAATGACATACGTTCTACCCCTTTTTCTTCATTGCTGATAAGATTATGCTGGTGACAAATGGGTATTTATACTCATCACTGTCTCCTCCTTTGGCAAGCCGCCGCTGGTAACCTCCTCCCAACCAGCGGCAGCTTTTTTAATCCTAAAAATTCAAATTAGAAATGTGTTAAATCACCTTTCTTTGCCTTGACGAAGGCTTTTCCTTCCTCTTAAAATACAGGCATGGATTATAAAGATTATTATAAGATTCTCGGCGTCAACAAAAACGCATCTACTGATGAGATCAAACAGGCTTATCGTAAATTAGCAATGAAATATCATCCTGATCGCAATCAGGGTGACAAACAGGCTGAGGAGAAATTCAAAGAAATCAATGAAGCCAATGAAGTATTGAGCGATCCACAGAAGCGTTCGCGTTATGACCAGATCAGCAACAGTTACACATCCTGGCAGCAAGATGGAGGTTCACCGGGTTCTTTCCGCTGGGAGGATCTGTTCGGCGGTGGATTTGGCAGTGGTCAAACACGCGTTGAAGTGCATGATTTGGATGAAATGTTTGGAGAAATGGGTGGTTTTTCCGATTTCTTTAAAGCTTTTTTTGGAGGGACAGGTGGGCGGCGATATTCAAGTTCAGCAGGTAGGCAGAATGCGGCTCGCTCTTATCGGCAGCAGCCCTCAGCATATCAACAAGAGATTACAATTTCACTGCACGAAGCCTATCACGGCACGACCCGCACGCTGGATATCAATGGCAGCAGAAAAGAAGTTGTTATCCCCGCCGGCGTGAAAACAGGTACGAAGGTGAGAGTTGCCGGTGCGATCAGCGCAGGTTCAGGCAATGGCAGCGACCTCTATCTGGTTATCCAGGTTGCTTCTGATCCGCGTTTCGAGAGAAGAGATGATGACCTATACACCGAAAAGTCCATTGACCTGTACACTGCAGTATTGGGCGGGGAGACGGAAATCGAGACTCCTTCTGGTCGGATCTCGTTAAAGATTCCAGCCGGCACTCAACCTGCGCAAAGCTTTCGGCTGGCGGGCAAGGGCATGCCGATCTTGAAGCAGAAAGGAAAATTTGGCAACCTGATTGTTAAAACGAATGTTGCCATTCCCAAAAAACTGAACGAACGCCAGAAAAAACTCTTCGAAGAACTACGTGGCAATTAATGAAACAGAGGAATGAATGAATAAGCCACGATTTATTTTGCTGCCTTTATTTTTAATCATCACTTCTGCTTGCGCGCCTTTGGAAACATTAAACCTGGCTACTATGCCGGCCCAACAAAACCTTGCCGAAAGGTTTACCGATCCAACCCCTCTTGTTTTCGACGATATCTTTGTTGAAATATATGAACGAACAAGCCCGGGTGTGGTTTCAATTAATGTATACTCTCGAGAAGCAAATGATAGTCAAGGCTCAGGATTTGTCTTAGATAAAGAAGGTCATATTCTTACCAATTTTCATGTAGTTGAGTCTGCCGCGCGAGTTGAAATCATTTTTCCAAGTGGTTATCAAGCGTATGGCGAAATAATCGGCTCTGACCCTGATTCTGATCTTGCTGTAGTTCAAGTAAGTGTTCCACCAGAAGAATTGCATCCTCTTCCGTTGGGTATTTCAGAACAGGTGAAAGTTGGTCAGACTGTGATTGCGATTGGCAATCCATACGGATTATCCGGCAGCATGACGGTGGGGATTGTGTCCGCGCGAGGTCGTTTATTAGATTCACTGCGCGAAGCTCCCAGCGGCGGTTATTTTACTGCTTCAGATCTGATCCAGACAGATGCTGCCATCAACCCTGGCAATTCTGGAGGACCACTGCTGAACAAGGCGGGGGAGGTGATTGGGGTTAATCGGGCTATTTGTACTAATGGCGGTGAAGGGCTTGAAACCCTGGCGAATTCCGGAATTGGTTTTGCAGTGCCAATTGATATAGCCCGGCGCGTGGTCCCGTATTTGATTGCGAATGGCAAATATGATTACCCGTATCTAGGGCTCACCAGCCGTGAAGAACTCACTTTGTCTGAAAAAGAAGCGCTGGGAATCCCTATGGAAATTCAGGGTGCCTATGTGATCAGCGTGACGGACGATGGTCCAGCCAGCAAAGCCGGGATTATTGGCGGCATACCTTCCGATAATCCAAATTTACCCGTTGGAGGGGATTGGATAACCGCTGTCGATGACCGACCCATCAGGGCTTTTAGTGAACTTCTTACTTACCTGATTGCTCATAAAAGTCCTGGCGAAATGATCAAGCTCACAGTTCTGCGCGATGAAAAGTTTCTAACCATTCCTGTTGAATTGATCAGGCGTCCTGATTAAAGACAAAATCATCGCGCTAAAATGAAAGCGTGAAATTTGCTCATGTACATCTATAGATTGTCAGCCAACAGCAATAAGGAACTGTAGAATTCCTGCAGGTCTTGGATGGCATCCAACCGGTTTTTCTCAATATTTTCTTGGGCTTCTTCAAATTGACCAGTCAGGCTTGCGGGCAGTTCAGGGAACTTGCCAATTTCAAGCTTTCCCAAGTCCTCTTCAATATATCCAAGGTACTGTGTGATAGCATCTTGATTGTTGTCAATTAACGCAATCCGCAGCAGGCTGGTATGGCTCATGAGTTTGTAAACCAGGACCTGCGCTTGGGCTTTTTCGTGGGATTCCTGCAAATCTGTGAATTGATTCTCAATGGGCGTCAACCTTTCCAGTTCAGTTTGGGCACTTTTTAGCTGCCTGGACTGGGGTAGGTAAAGCACCAATAAAATCACCAGCATTCCAATTACTGTAAACAACAGCGCTAACCCGATCTGTTTCAGCGCGGATTGAAAGCCTGTTTTATTTTTCGATTCCGCTGATTGCTTAGGTTTAATTTCTGTACTGACATCTTTAGACGCTATATTTTTGGTCTCTTTTTCAATAGGGCTTTTCTCTTCCGGTTTCATCATTTCTCCAAGTATATAAGTTGATTATATCCATAAAAAAATTGCAGGATGCTGATTTGCCGGGAAAGAATTGATTGCCTTTTGGCAAGTATAATGGCATGCATGCGATCCGATTTGACTTCTGAGCGAAATGCCAATCAACAGATTGCACGAGCAGCTGGTATTGTTATGGTTGCATTTGTGATCAGTAATGTGGTGGGTTTGTTTGCGAAAACATTGACCGCACGTGCATTTGGCACTGGTTTTGAGAGCAATAGTTTTTTCGCTGCCAATCGCTTTTCTGAAATCCTGTTCAATCTGGTAGCAGGGGGAGCGCTGGGTTCAGCATTCATTCCTGTCTTTGCTACGTTGCTTGCCAAAGATGAGAAGGAAAAGGCTTGGGAATTAGCCTCCTCGATCGCGAATCTGGTTTCGCTTGTGCTGGTTTTATTAAGCCTGCTGACAATCCTGTTTGCTCCTCAGGTAGTGCACTATTTTTTGGCACCAGGATTTTCTCCTGGTGAAAAAGTCCTCACAGCCCAACTCTTGCGTATTCAAGTCCTTTCCTCTGTAATATTCGGAGCCAGCGGTTTGGTAATGGGCGTAATGAATGCACATCAACACTTTTTGCTGCCTGCAATTGCACCAGCTATGTATCAGTTAGGCTGGATCCTTTCAATTTATCTGCTTGCTCCAGCGCATGGTATTTTTGGATTGGCTTGGGGTGTCGTGCTTGGTTCAATTTTACATTTGGTAGTGCAAATTCCCCAGCTTGCACGTCTACCGAAAAGAAAATACACCTTGACATTTGGTTTGAGTCTTCCTGAGGTGCGTGAGGTGGCGCGTTTGATGGCGCCGCGTCTCTTAGGCGTGGCTGTAGTCCAATTAAATTTTCTTTTAAATACCTTTTTAGCTTCGTTTCAACCACAGGGCAGCATCACAGCTCTGAGCCTTGCTTTTCCACTGATGATCATGCCTGAAGCAGCCATTGCCCAATCCACCGCGATCGCTGCTCTGCCGACATTTTCCCTGCAGGTGGCCAGAAATAAATTGGATGAAATGCGCTCCTCTTTGTCCGCGGCACTGCGCGTGACTCTGCTGTTAGCGGTCCCTGCCTCAATCGGTCTTGTACTCTTGCGTGATCCTATTGTTTCATTGCTTTACCAGGGCAGGCAGTTTACATCCGAATCAACCGAACTAGTTGCCTGGGCTTTGCTTTGGTATGGCATCGGCTTAGTGGGACATTGTGTTGTGGAAATCAGCAGCCGAGCTTTTTATGCCCTGCATGATACCCGCACCCCGGTAGTGGTTGGTGTTGGTGCGATGAGTTTAAACTTGGTTTTCAGTTTTGTTTTTGTTGCACTTTTTCGGAAAATCGGATGGATGCCTCATGGTGGATTGGCATTGGCTAATACTTTGGCAACCTTCATCGAGAGCCTGGTCCTGATGATTTTGATGTATCGCCGTTTAGCCGGCATTCATGAAAAACGCATCCTAGTGGCTTTGTCGAAATCGTTGCTGGCTGGTTTAAGCATGGCAATCGTAATTGTGCTTCTGCAAAATCGATTGATGATACACAATAAAGTTATCAGCCTCGGATTGATTATTCTGGGTGCCGTGATTACATATTTAATCGGAACAGCGATTCTGCGGTCTGAGGATTTAAGTTCAATCATTTCAGGTCTTCATGCCCGGGATAAGTAAACAATTTTCTGAATGCTAGAAATAATGAAGAGGATGCTTTATAAATATAGGAGAATTAATAGCGGCATCCGTGTTTGACTGCAGCGTTAAGTATTTGGCTTGAGTGGTACGAACAATATGGCTTGGGTTTCAAGCGGTACTGGCCGCTTATTCACCAAAAGCTCCTGTTAATATTAGAAAAAAAGATTAGCAAGAATCGTAAAACTTTTCTTTAGGCATTCCAACACAGGCTGACCGTTTCAGTTGTGCATGATAAAATGGTTGCGAACCCTGAAAAAAAGGTGTATTCATGTCGAACTTTATTGGCAAGGATTTTTTACGATTTACTTCTTTTGAACATTTAGACCCATCAGCGCAATCTCAGGGCGCTCCCCCTCCTGCTTTGGAACTGCCTTTACCCAAATCTGCTCAAGTGATCGATCTTCCAGATGGGAAAGTGTTGAAGCTGGCAAATATAGATCTGATTGAATTAATCGAGAAGCGCGAAACTGTTCGGCAGTATTCATCCGAACCGTTGACCCTTGCTGAACTCGCTTTCCTTTTATGGGGTACACAAGGAGTTAAAACCATATCCGATAAAGGTTTTACGCGCCGCACGGTGCCTTCCGCCGGTTCACGTCATCCATTTGACACTTTTTTACTAGTAAATCATGTGGAAGGTTTGCAGCCTGGTTTTTACCGCTATATTGCTTTAGAACATAAGATTGCCCGCTTACCGGCTGAGGAGGATTTAACAGAGAAAATTGCTGAAGCCTGCCGCAATCAGCAACATATTGTCAATTCAGCCGTCACCTTCATTTGGGTCGCGGATATCCAGCGCAGCTATTGGCGTTTTGCGCAGCGCGCTTATCGTTACATTTTTCTAGATGCGGGGCATATATGTCAGAATTTATATCTTTTAGCGGGAGCGATTGGTTGTGGTGTGTGTGCGATTGCGTCCTACGATGATAATCAGGTCAACGCCTTGTTAGGATTGGACGGTGAAAATTATTTTTCCGTCTACCTGGCGTCCTTAGGGAAGCGTCAATAAATATTTTCCAAAACTTAAAAAAATCCCATTTTTAAGGAAATTTTTGCAGTGATGAAAGGCCTGCATGCTATAATGACCTTGGTCATCAAATTGGTCATAATTCAAGGCTTGCATGTCCTTCGTTCACCTTCATGTCCATACTCATTACTCACTGCTTGATGGTTTCAGCAATATCAAGAAATTGATGGAGCGCGCAAAAGAATACGGCATGCCGGCGGTTGCCATTTCAGACCATGGCACGATGTATGGAGCGGTTGAATTTTATAATACTGCCAAAGCTACCCAAATAAAACCGATCATTGGTTTAGAGAGTTATCTTTCTCCGCGGCGCATGACGGATAAAGATGCCCAATTTGATAAACGCGCCTATCACATCCTGCTTTTGGCTGAAAACAATACCGGTTATCGTAATTTGCTCAAGATTGCCAGTGCGGCTCAACTAGAAGGTTTTTATTATCACCCCCGAATTGATAAAGAGTTTCTCGCTTCCCACTCCGATGGTTTGATTGCCACATCTGCGTGTATGAAAGGAGAAATTCCAAATACCATAATGGAGCGCGGAACCGAAAGTGCCCAAACGCTCATGGATTGGTATTTTGACGTTTTTGGACGCGATCGGTTTTTCCTTGAATTACAGCGCCATGATCTTGCGGAGCTTGAACAGGTCAATCGAGTGTTGCTCGAAATTGGCAAGCGCTATAACGCTCGATTTGTTGCCACCAACGATGTCCATTACGTTGACCGTGAAGATGCCCGCTTGCAAGATATTCTGTTGGCTATTCAAACCGGAGCAGTGCTATCAGATCCCAACCGCATGCGCATGCAGGGTGATACGTATTATTTACGTTCCGCTCAGGAAATGAAGGACTTGTTTTCTGATATCCCTGAAGCCATTGAAAACACGCTCGAGATCGCTGATCGCTGCAATGCGATACTTGATCCCGATGGGTATCATCTTCCGTTGTTTGCGGTTCCGCCTGATCAGACAGTGGATTCTTATCTACGCGACTTATGCGCTGCAGGATTAAAAACAAGATATGGTATTCATGCATCTGATTCTGAAGTACAGCAGCGTTTGGAAAGAGAATTGGAAATCATTCATAAAATGGGCTTTGATGCCTATTTTCTTATCGTGTGGGATTTATGCCGCTATGCTCGTGAGCATAACATCTGGTATGAAGCTCGCGGTTCAGCCGCTGGATCTATGGTTGCATATGTTCTTGGCATTACCTTGGTTGAACCGATCCGTCACGGATTGATTTTTGAACGCTTTCTCAATCCAGATCGCATCAGCATGCCGGATATTGATCTGGATTTTCAAGATGACAAACGCAATGAGATTATGGAATATTGCGCCAACAAATATGGGCATGATCACGTTGCACAAATAATCACTTTTGGCACCATGGGTGCGCGCAACGCCATACGTGATGTTGGACGGGTAATGGATATTCCGCTTGGTGAAGTTGACCAGATCGCCAAAATGATTCCCAATATCCCCAGCCGCCCAACCTCAATTCGTGACGCGCTTGATCAAGTGCAGGCGTTGAGAGAATTATATGAAAGCCAAGATTATCTGCATGAACTCATTGATGCTGCTGCTGGCATGGAAGGCGTGGCACGCAATGCGGGAACACATGCCGCAGGAGTGATTATTTCGGATAAACCCATTGTTGAATATGTACCCTTGCATCGCCCTACCAATAATTCGGAAGATGTTCCTATTCGGTCAGTTACTCAATATGAGATGTCTGTATTGGACCATCTGGGTTTGCTCAAAGTGGATTTTTTGGGTTTAGCTACTCTGACCACCATGCAGCGCGCCTGCACGCTGATTCAAGAACGGCATCAAATTCGATACACACTTGGCAATATTCCCGTCGATGATCCAGAGACATTTGAGTTCTTAGGCAAGGGATTGACGGCTGGTGTGTTCCAATTGGAAGGCATTGGCATGACGCGCTTTTTAGTGCAAATGAAACCCACCAAGCTGGACCATATTATCGCTATGGTGGCGCTTTATCGGCCGGGACCTATGGAGTTTATCCCTTCATATATTAATCGCATGCATGGTTTGGAGGAAATTTCCTATCGCCATCCCATGCTGGAACCGATCATGAGTGAAACTTTTGGTTTTGCCATTTACCAGGAACAGGTTATGCAGGCAGCTATGCAGTTGGCTGATTATTCAGCTGCAGAAGCAGATATGCTGCGCAAGGTCATTTCCAAAAAGAAAGCCAATGAACTGGAACGTCACGAGAAAAAATTCGTGAATGGAGCGGTTGCCAAAGGCATTCAGCGCGAGACGGCAGAGGCAATTTTCCAGGATTGGGAAGGTTTCGCACATTACGGCTTCAATAAAAGTCACGCGGCGGACTATGGCATTCTGGCGGTTCAAACTGCCTTCTTGAAAACCCATTTTCCCTTAGAGTACATGACTGCACTGCTTTCGCAATCCAAGAACGAAAGTGAAAAGGTGGCTTTGTATGTGGCGGATTGCCGTGCAATGAACATTGAAGTGTTGTCGCCCGATGTGAATTACAGTGCTTGGGATTTTAAAATTGAGGATCTAAAGAGTGGCGACCTATCTGCCATACGCTTCGGGTTGGGCGCTGTAAAAAATGTTGGTCAGAATTCGGTAGAAACCATCGTTGCTGCCCGAGGAGATAGATCATTCAAAGATATCAACGATTTTGCCAGGCGCGTAGATTTGCGTAAAGTGGGTCGGCGTGCTCTGGAATCGCTCATTCGCGTGGGCGCGCTGGATGCCTTCGCCGATCGCAGGGCTCTTTTGGATGGCTTGGAAAAAATCATGGCAGTCAGCGAGTGTCATTTTCGTGCACAAGAAGCCGGTCAAATGACTATTTTTGGTTTTGTGGAAGGATTAGAAGAAGAAATCCATCTGCCGACTGTGACCTCCTTGGATGCTCGTGAAAAATTGGAATGGGAACGAGAATTACTGGGAATATATTTATCCGATCATCCCTTATCGCCATTTTTAACGATCATCCGCAAACGCATCACCCACTTCTCGGCGCAGTTAAAAGAAGCTGCTCACAATAGCCCGGTGGTCGTGGCCGGGATGATGGGTCCAGTGCGCACGATTCTCACCAAAAAGGGCAGAGAAATGGCGTTTGCCAGTTTAGAGGATATTCAGGGGAGTATTGAATTGGTCATTTTCCCGCGCACCTGGTCGGAACAAGCAGATGTGATCAAAAGCGGAGAGGTTTTGCTTGTCAAAGGCAAAGCGGATACTGAAAAGGCTGACCCTAAAATTCTGGTGGACGAATTCCAGGTGATTCGTTTGGCTGATGATGGCGATGTTTTAAATTCAGAACTTGCAGGGGATGATCAAGATTGGATTGCGTCATTCGAATCCATCTCAAAAAATCAAGTTTTCAATGCCGAAGGCGGCATTTCACAAACAGAAGGAGATGTGGAAAGTTCATCTACCTCATTCGATGCCGGTTCGGTGCAGGAATCCTCTCCCCCATCAAACACTAAAAATAGTATTAATGATTCTTATGATGCAAAGAGTGATCATGCTGAATTGGCTATTTCAGAAGATCCAGATCTTTCGGTCGGCTCGAGAGATGCGAATCTTCAGTTAGCAAATCAAGGCGAAAGCGAAAATGGGAATTCGAAAAATCTCTTGTTAACCTTATTAAGTTGCGGTTCGAAGGAACGTGATATTCGCCGTTTAAAACAGATCTATGGTTTTCTCACATCCACCCCCGGACCGGATCATTTCTCTTTCCTCTGCCAGGAGAATGACCACTCCTATCGTTTGGAATTCCCGAATGTGAATACATCCATTAATGACAGCTTGATTCGTGAATTGAAGGGCATGATTGGGGAATCCAATGTGCTCGTTGAAGAAAAAAGGGTTTGAAGTTTATTTCCTCAATTAAAAAAAATATATTTTATAAGAAATTCTCTGCATTCTCCGAAAGTAATCATCAAATCGTTTTATTGTTATAAAGAAAAAAAGCTTTAATAAAAAAACCGCACGCTTCTGAAACAACGTGCGGAGAGAAGTAACCTCGGGTATTCAGAGCAGGAAGGAAGCTTTATTTGCTTTCATGCTCTCGTAAATGCGGGAACAGAATGACCTCACGGATGGAGCTTCTATTGGTGAAGAGCATGACAAGTCGGTCTACACCCATTCCGAAACCACCGTTGGGTGGCATGCCGTAAGACATTGCCTGCAGATAATCATCATCCATTGGATGATGTTCTTCATCTCGTTCCGTGTACGCACGTCCCATTTCGAGAAAGCGTTTTTCTTGTTCCAAAGGGTCGTTCAATTCCGTGAACGCATTGCACAATTCCATTCCACCAACAAAGCCTTCAAACCGTTCGACAGTCTGCGCATCCCCAGGTGTATTCTTTGCCAGCGGGGAAATGTCACGTGGATAATCATATAAAAAAGTTGGTTGGATGAAGTTGGGTTCCAGCAAATCACCAATCAGGGCATCGATCAGTTTACCGCGGGTGGAATCGGGTTTGGGGGTCATTCCTCGCTCTGCCATAGCTTGGAACAATGAATCTGCATCTCTGGTTTGCTCAATATCAATACCGCAGGCATCCAAAATAGCCTGCCGCAGCTCCAAGCGCTTCCAGGGAGGTGACAGATTGATTTCATTGCCCTTGAATTGAATTTGGCAGCTGCCCAATACATCTTGCGCTACGTGCGAAACCATATCTTCGGTCAATTGCATCACTTTGAGATAATCTGCATATGCCCAATAGAATTCTAGTTGAGTAAATTCAGGATTGTGCTTAAAAGACACTCCTTCGTTGCGGAAATCTCTGCCGATCTCATAAACGCGTTCCAATCCTCCCACAAGCAATCGCTTTAAATACAATTCAAAAGAAATGCGCAGATACAGGTCTTGGTGAAGCTGGTTGTGGTGGGTCACAAATGGCTGCGCGGCTGCTCCGCCGTAAATCGGTTGCAGAATAGGGGTTTCTACTTCCAAAAAACCTTGTCCATCTAGAAAACATTGTAAAGCGCGCACGACCGCGGTGCGTACGCGGAAAATCTCCTGCACTTCTGTATTGATTGCCAGGTCTGCGTAGCGTTGGCGGAAGCGCATCTCTGCGTCGCTGAGGGTTGCGTGGCGGATTATTGCACCGTCCACTTCTTCATCCTTGGCGGCTGGCAATGGGCTGATGGCTTTAGCCAGCATTTTGAAGGAGTTAACTGAAAGAGTGATTTCACCGCTGCGTGAACGCATTAAAGTGCCTGACGCTTGGATGAAATCTCCTAGATCGAAGAAAGCTTTGAACTGCTCCATCAATTCTTCACCCAGTTCATTGATGCGCAGCATCAGCTGCACTCGTCCACTGCCATCCTCAATGTGGGCGAAGGAAAGTTTTCCCATGTTGCGCATTGACCGGATTCGGCCTGCTATTGAAAAGATTGTCTCAAGATTTTGATCGGGATGAATCTTTTCAAAGTCCTTGAATAAAAGTATTGCTTCATTTATCTGATGGCTGACTTCGCTGCGGGTTGGATACGGTTCAATGTTTTGCGCTCGCATCGCATTGATTTTTTCAACCCTGACTTTTTCAAGCTCGTTTAATTCCATTTGGTTTATCCTGAATTATGAATAAAAACACCCCGCCCATCTCGCCCGGGCGGGGTGATGGGATCAGAGCACGTTAGGTGACTTTGATTATTTTAACTTGATAATCTCCATCTGGGGCTTTGACAATGACTTCATCTCCTTTGCTGTGGTTCAATAAAGCGCGCCCAAGTGGGGATTCATTCGAAATGCGCCCTTCGCTTGGTTTGGCCTCAGCTGCACCAACGATCGTATAGGTTTCTTTTTCTTCATATCCAACTTCTTGGATAGTAACAGTTGAGCCAACCTGTATGCTTTCGCTGGGTCCTTTTTCCTCAATGATTTTTGCAGTCGCCAGGAGAATTTCAAGCTCTTTGATGCGTCCCTCCACAAAAGCCTGCTCATTCTTGGCGGCTTCATATTCAGCGTTTTCAATCAGGTCTTCGCCATCTGCTGCTTCGCGCAAACGATCCGCGACTTCTTGTCGTTTTTCTTTGCGCAGGTAATTCAATTCATCCTGCAGTTTGTCGAATCCCTCTTGTGTTAGGAAAGTGTTAGCCATATTCCCTACCTCTGTGATTTATTTATGTTGCTTAAAAGGCAGCCCGTTGGAAACGGGTCTGCTGTTAAAAAAACCACTCCGCAAGGAGCGATTAATAAGTCACCTTGATTATTTTCAGGTCAAATGTCCAAGTATCTTACCATAAATTAAAACCAAAGGCAAGCATTCAAAATTATGGATTGGTATAGGTCTAAGTATTATTTTTTGAATATCCTATGCCCTTTTGGATGGCTTTTTGATTAATTTCCAGCATGCTTTGCTTGCTGCCAGATAGGCTTTTTTTCAGTCCTTTGTCAATGCTTTCCATATCCAAAAAATCAACCTCGGCAGTTAAAGCGCCTAATAAGATACTGTTCGCTAAGCGGCGGTCACCGAGTTCCTCTGCGAGTTCAGTCCCGGGTATCTCGATTGCGTGAATATCGCTTCGTTTTACTTTCCGGTTGACCATAGAAGTGTTGACGATAAGATATCCGCCGGGAGCGACCAAATCCTCATACTTGTCCAGGGAAGGTTGGTTCATGACAATGGCTGCGCGTGGGCGCAATACCTGCGGTGATCCGATTTCTTCATCAGAGATCACCACGGTGCAGTTGGCTGTGCCGCCGCGCATTTCTGGTCCATAGGAGGGGAACCAGGTGACCTCTAATCCTTTTTCCATGGCTGCATACGCCATCACCTTGCCTGTGAAGAGCACTCCCTGGCCGCCGAACCCCGCAATTACTGTTTCATTCTGCATCCTAACCTCCTAGACCTTTAGTTCACTGATTGTCGGATGAACTTTGTAATCCCCAAGTGGATAATAAGCGATCATCTTTTCTTCCAACCATTTAGTTGCGTTGACAGGGGTCATGTGCCAGTTGGTCGGGCAGGTAGAGAGCAATTCGACCATCGAGAAACCTAATCCACGCGCTTGTGTTTCAAATGCTAAACGGATAGCTTTTTTTGCTAAACGAATGTTTTTGGGATCGTGCAGACTGCGTCGCACGATATAACTGGCGCCTTCCTGTGTGGCCAGCAGTTCACTAGCGCGTATTGGATACCCCATTTGTTCAACGTCACGACCCTTGGGTGAGGATGTAGTTTTCATGCCTGGCAGTGTTGTGGGCGCCATTTGCCCGCCGGTCATGCCATAATTGGCATTGTTGATAAAAATGACAGTAATATTCTCACCCCGTCCGGCCGCGGCAACGATTTCACCGCCGCCGATTGAAATCATGTCCCCATCACCCTGATAGGTCATCACAATTCGGTCAGGTCGAGCCCGTTTGACGCCGGTGGCCATGGCAGGTGCGCGGCCATGTGGCGCTTGTACGAAATCAAAATCAAAGTAATTGTAGGCAAAAACAGAACAACCCACAGATGCCACTCCAATTGTTTTTTCCGCCAATCCCATTTCATCGATCACTTCTGCCACTAAGCGGTGTGCGACTCCATGTGTGCAGCCGGGGCAGTAGTGCGTGTTGATATCCAACAAGGAATCTGGATGTTGGTAAATTACTTCCATGTCTTTCAAATCCAAAGCAACCATTTTTACTCCTCTATTGCACAATACTTTCCAACCGTTCCAGCCACAGATCGCGTGGATGGATTTCCGAATGAGGAACTCCCGCAGCAATTCGCTGGATTTCCCCTAGAATTTCATCCGGGAAGGGCATGATGCCGCCCATGCGGCCGTAAAATTCTACGTGGCTTTTTCCCTGTACTGCTTTCAGAATATCTTCCAGCATCATGCCTGAATTCATCTCGACAACCAGAATGTTGTCCACTTGTCCAGCGATTTCCTGTATAGCCTTGAATGGGAATGGGCTCAAGCTGATGGGACGCAATAACCCGACTGGAATACCCTCCGCGCGAGCAGTCCGTACTGCTGAAAGTGCCACGCGCCCGGCTGAACCGTTGCCGATTACTGCGATCTTGGCGTCCTCCATGAAGTAATCTTTGAACCGCATTACTTCTTTTTCAACCTGCTGCCAACGCTTCATAATGCGTAAGTTCGATCGTTCAAGATCTTCGGGCTCAAGATCGATAGAAGAGAGCACCCGTCTATTTTCACCCCCTCCGCCGCGGACTGCCCAATCGGGAATCTCCTTGCGCACTTCCTGCATGGGAGGCATCTCGGCTGGTTCGATCATTTGCCCAATACTGCCATCGATCATGACAATGCCAATGGCACGATATTTCTCAGCCAAATCAAACATGCCGTAAACCATATCGACTGTCTCTTGAATGCTGGCAGGTGCCAGGACTATCGGGTGATAATCTCCATGACCGCCGCCATGTACGATTTGATTGTAATCTCCCTGAGAAGGTGCAATGTTTCCCAGACCAGGACCGCCGCGCACGACATCTACCAATACCATAGGAACTTCTGTGCCTGCGATGTATGATAATCCCTCCATCATTAGGCTGGTTCCCGGACTGGAGGTAGAGGTCATAACCCGGGCTCCTGTGCAGGCTGCGCCATACACCATATTGATGGCGCCCAATTCGCTCTCTGCCTGCAGAAAAGCTCGTCCCAATTCCGGCATGCGGCTTGACATATACTCGAGCGCTTCAGTTTGCGGGGTGATAGGGTAGCCAAAATAGGCTTGCAGGCCAGCTCGAATGGCAGCCTCGGCGAACGCTTCGTTACCTTTCCATAGTTCGCGTGTCATTTGACCTCCTCATTTTGAGTGGTTTTTTTCTCGCGATAGACCGTGATGGCTGCTTCTGGGCAAACCAGGGCGCAGATTCCACAACCGGTGCAGTCATCCTTGGCTAGATATGCGGGGTGAAATCCACGCGGCGTGATGACTTCCATATTCAAACCGATTACATGCTGTGGGCAGGCTGCGATGCATAGTTCGCAGGCTTTGCACAAATTTTCATCTACAACAATCGATCCTTTGAGGGGCATTCGTGGCTCCTTTGCTGGGTATAATTGGATAAGATTGGTAAGAAATCCAGTCTATTTTACTATATCCAAAACTGAAATTGATAGTGTCACTTATCATCCTGTAATTTCTACAAATATCGCCGGTAGCTGGAAAGTTGGTCGTTTAAGGTTTCGATGAAAATTATCCATATGATGAAGTATCTTTTATTTATAATAACTGCCTGGGCTGCTTTCACTTCTTGTGGTTCTTACACCGTTTCTCCAAAGCTGCGCGACGATCCTGTAATGCAAGATCCTGTTTTCTTACCTGCAGAGAATAGTAAT
The DNA here is from genome assembly GCA_964451805.1 of uncultured Pelolinea sp. Lineage (GTDB taxonomy): Bacteria > Chloroflexota > Anaerolineae > Anaerolineales > Anaerolineaceae > Pelolinea. Next base: position 70,560 of record CAYVJI010000003.1, read on the forward strand.
GTAATTCAATCTTCCGTTGAAGACAATGTTTTAGACGAATATCACCCGCTTGCATTCGATATCCCGGACCATTTGATTGAGATCACTGCGGAAAATGCGCATAGCTTAGAAAAAGTGGAAACCCTATTGCCTGAATTTTTGGATTATTTGGAAATTTCAACGGATGGTCGTATTGGCGCCCGTGCTGATTTAAACGGTGTCGAAGTACTTGAATTAGATACAGGAAAGATCCTTTCCCAGATTCCTTTGGAAGTACCGAATTGCGATTATGGAATGCAGCGGTATTCTTATTTAAATCGCGATGGAACTTATCTGGCGGTTGTGACCACACAGGAGATTCAAGTGTGGCAGGTGGGTGGGGGATTGATCCATACATCCGAATATTCTATGCAATATCCAAACAACAGGGCATGTGGTGCTGAAATGCCCCAACTGGCTCTCTCCCCTGATGGACATCTTTTAGCCATCAAGGGCGTTTCAGTAAGTCGAAGCACCGCGCAGGAATATTTCCGTATTATCGATGTGCTAAAAAATGAGATTCTATATGAATGGGATGGCAGCCCAGATGCATTACACGGGGATCTAATTGGTTTTCACGCATTGGGGTTTTCCGCCGATGGTAAAATTCTGCAAACCTTCGATGCCAGTCGCTTTTTTGCAGAATCTGGAACAGCTTACGAATCCTTCCGATTTTGGGATTTGACAGATTTTAAGGAACTAGATCGGCAAACCATTGAAGTGAGAACCGCTTTTTTGCCGGGGGAGACCTTATTTGCCTTGCAAGCCGGAGAATCTCTCAAGATCCTGAGCCGTATCAGTGGAGTAGTGCAAGCAACAATTATAGATAGCGGTTGCAGTAATGATTTTCCCTGCGAACTGTTTTATTCCCCACAGGGATTATATGCGCTTGCCCTGGATTTCAATTCCAACCCACAATTGTTCCGAGGTAATTTGATCGGTACTCGGCTTACGCTTTGGAATTTGAAAACAAACCGCAAGGTTGTTGACCAGAATGTTCTTTTGCGAAATTTGGATGGTGTGCGCGTTACCGATGAAGGTTTGTTCTTAGTAGTACCGGTGAATTCAGAAAATGGCTTGACCTGGTGGGAGCCTGCATACTACTTTGCTGGAATGCTCAACATCCCAAACGTCGGTATAACGTTTTCACCATATCATGCTGGCGCGTTGACAGATTCCAATTGCTATCAATGCAGCACCTGTTTTCTCTCATGGGAAAACCAGACTTTTGATTGCCGACCAGTTTTTATTAACCAAGCTGGTCAATCTATAGCGCTTCATTTAAAAGAAGGACATTGGCAATTATATTTGGATGATCCTGATACCGGTTCTTCTGGTTATCCAAAGGAATTGCCGCAAAGTATAGAATCGGATCTTCAAGTGCGGTATTTGGGCTTGGCTCAAAGTCCTCCTATCTTATTCTATTGTCTTGACAAAGAAATGCGTCAGCAGTCCTGCTTTATTCTTAATACAGAAGATGATCAGGTGCTCGCGGAACATGAAGACATTTATGCCTTGCGGTTTTCTGCAGATGGCAGCCAGGCAGCTTTTATCGATCGCGAACAGAACTCCTTGTTTCTCCTTGACCTTCAAAATCAGAAGCAGCGTCGTGTTGCTGCCTATCAGGCGCGGGCAGTGGATATTAATCCGGTCTTTTTGGCAGATACGCTTGATCTGCTATATATGGTACAGAACCAAAACAATAAGAATTTCTTTTCATTAGATTGGGTGAACGCTGTTAATGGAAAAGTAAAGCGGCGGCTTTCATTGGATGAAACTTCATTGTTTCAGCCGTCAGTGCTTGCTTTTATCGAAAAAGAACTCATTGCTATTGGAGAAAAAAATGGACAAATTCACCTTTTTAACCTGGAAGGAAAATGGATCCACTCCTGGCAAGCGCATTCATCCCCGCTGGTCGGTTTAATATTCGACGCGCATGAAAAAACGATTGTCAGCCTGGATGAAAACGGCAGTATTTACTTTTGGGGTGTGCAATAAAAAAAAGAACCGCTGATGAGGAATCATCAGCGGTTTTTGTGAACAATATAGATTGACTAAGCAAGTTCGACTACGGCGCCAGCGGCTTCCAGTTTGGATTTCGCGTCGGCAGCTGCTTCTTTGCCTACTTGGCTCAGCACTTTGGAACCGGCGGTCTCTGCCATATTCTTGGCTTCGACAAGTCCTAGATTGGTAAGTTGGCGGATGACCTTGATCACGTCGATTTTCTTAGGTCCTGCGTCTTTGATGACCACGTCGAATTCCGTCTTTTCTTCCGCTGCTTCTGCAGCACCAGCAGCTGGAACTGCGCCGGCAGCTGCAACGGCTACTGGTGCGGCAGCTGAAACCCCCCATTCTTCTTCAAGAGTCTTTACCAATTCTGCAGCTTCTATAACTGTCAGCTTGCTTAATTCTTCTGCAATTTTTTTAGTGTCTGCCATTTCAAATACTCCTTAATTTCTCTTTATTAAATTTGTTATCCAGCACTAGGTGCGGGGCTTTTTTCTGAAAATGCTTTGATGACTGCCGCGATCTGTCGTGCAGGTTCTGCTACGGTGCGTACCAATTGCGTAGCAGGTGTTTGGATGAGTGCTAGTAGCTGTGCTCTCATCTGTGGCAAAGGTGGCAGTTTGGATAAAGCCAAGACAGACGACGCGTCCAACATGGCACCATCCATGAATCCGCCCTTGATGGAGAATAGGTCGCTTGAATTTGCTTTGTCAATGATCTTTGCTAAACTCGGTGCATCTTCGAAGGCAAATGCTGCCATGGAAGATTCGTTAAAATAACCGGGATCTTCAACGCCGCAATTCTTTAAAGCAATTTTCATTAAGGTGTTCTTCACAACATGAAATTCACCGCCAATTTCTCTTGCTTCAGCTCGCAATGCGTCAATATCTTGCATGCGCATTTTATTGTAGGTGAGCACATACATTGCGTTGCTTTCCTTGATCCATTTTTCGTAATTGGCAACGATTTCCTTTTTTTCTTTTTTTGTGAATGCCAAAGGGATTCACCTCCTTTCAAAAAAAATTGTCTTTGCCGGGATTCTCAGGCAAAGACAATCGATCCGTTTATTGAAAAACTATCTGATTGCTCACCTGAGCAGGGTATTAAGCCTTTCGGCACCGGCTTTCATCGGTGAAAATTCGGTCGTGATTATAACACGTTTATTCTGTTTTCTCCATTGCGAGCGCTTGATTCGGATCAACCTTAATGCCAGGCCCCATGGTGGAGGTTAATGTGATTTTCTTGATGTATGTGCCCTTGGCTGCCGAGGGTTTCGCCCTGCGGATGGCTGACATCAGGCTGGAAAAATTATCGTTTAACTTATCGATCTCAAATGATACTTTTCCAATTGGAACGTGGATATTGGAGGTTTTATCCAGACGAAATTCAACTCTGCCGGCTTTGGCTTCATTGATTGCCCGGGGTAGATCTTCCGCTGGAACCACAGTGCCGGCTTTTGGATTCGGCATTAAACCCCGTGGACCCAAAACCTTGCCCAGTCTTCCCGCTTTTCCCATCATATCCGGTGTGGAGATCGCCACATCGAAATCGGTAAAACCGCCTTCAATTTTTTTGATCCATTCATCATCATCAGCCACATAATCTGCTCCAGCTTCTTTTGCAGCAGCCGCTCCATCACCTTGCACAAATACCAATACTCGCACAGTCTTGCCTAGCCCGTGCGGTAATACAACCACATCACGAAGCTGTTGGTCTGCTTGGCGAGGATCAAGACCTGTTCGCAGGTGCACTTCTACTGTAGCATCAAACTTCGTAAATGAAGTTTCTTTCACCAATTCAAGAGCCTGTTTTGGGCTGTAGAGCGTGTCCGCTTCAACTTTGGTTTTTACTTCCAGATATTTTTTTCCGTGTTTTGCCATGATTTCTCCTTTGTGGTAATGTCGGGTTTTTTAAAAACCCTCCCACGAAGTTCTTATTTTTCGATTTGAATGCCCATGTTTCGGGCTGTGCCTTCAATTTGCTGCATTGCCCCTTCAACGTCAATCGCGTTCATATCTTTCATTTTCACTTGAGCAATCTCTCGCAGTTGCTCGCGAGTGATAGTGCCGACCTTGTTGCGATTAGGTTGGTCTGATCCTTTCTCTACCCCCGCAGCTTTTTTAAGCAATTCAGCGGTCGGAGGTGACTTCAGAACGAATGTGAAAGAGCCGTCCATGTAGACGGTAATTTCCGCTGGGATGATATCCCCCATCTTGTTTTGCGTGCGGGCATTGTATTCTTTGCAGAATTGCATAATATTTATGCCATGCCCCGCTAAAGCAGGTCCAATTGGGGGAGCCGGATTTGCCTTTCCGGCGGGAACGTTCAACTTGACAATTGCCTTTACTTTTTTAGCCATTTATGTACTCCTTAAGTGGTTTTAGCGGGTGAAAAGGGTCACCCTCCCACAATCCTCCTTGCGGAGGTTGTTCACGATTTTTCCACCTGTAGAAAATCGAGTTCTACTGGTGTCTCTCGACCGAAGAAATTAACCATCACGGTAACTTTCGCGTGTTCCATGTCAATTTCCGAAACGGTGCCACGAAAGTCATTGAACGGGCCGTCGATGATACGCACGCGTTCCCCGGCTTTAAAGGTGACCTTTACATGCGGAGCTTCTGCTTCCATGCGCTTGAGGATCTGTGATACTTCCTCTGGGCGCAGTGGGGTGGGGTCATTTCCCATGCCTACGAAACCGGTCACACCGGGCGTGTTCCGTACCACGTACCAGGATTCCTCAGAAAGAATCATATTTACCAGCACATATCCAGGGAAAACATGCCGCTCAATTGACCGTCGCTTGCCTTCTCTCACTTCAATCTCTTCCTGGGTGGGAATGACCACGTCGAAAATTTTGTCCTTCATGCCCATAGTTTCAATGCGTTGTTCGAGGTTATAGCGTACTTTATTCTCGTATCCTGAATAACAATGAATCACGAACCATGCGCGTTCATCTTCGCTGCTCTTACGCAATTTTTGCGAGGGCGATTCTTCCATTGACGAAGAAGAGGATTCTTCGGAAGAATCTGGCTTTTCAGGCAGGTCAGCGGGAGTTGCGTTTATATCTGCCGCTGGTGTTTCCTGCGGTTTCTCCGATTCAAAATTGGTCAACTCTTCTTCGTTTGTCATCTAAAAAAGATCCTTCTTGCAGGCTGTTTGCCTGAAAACTATGAGAGGATGAATGCCACTAGGCGCGTGAACACGAAATCCAACAGCCCAAGGATGGCGCTCATTACGATCATTGTAAAGATCACTACTTTGGTTAATCGCCAGGCTTCCTGGGGTGTTGGCCAGGTTACCTTGCGCAATTCGCCGAGGGTTTCTCGCCACCAGCGGGTGATTGCGCTTGGTTTTTTCTCAATTGATTTCTTCTTTTCAGGCATTTTCTCTCCTGTTTTATGTCTAAAACGACGCCCATGGTGAATGGCGTCGCATTTTCAAGGCAGGCCAGGCAGGAATCGAACCCACAACCTCCTGTTTTGGAGACAGGCGCTCTGCCAATTGAGCTACTGGCCTACTAACGGCGCGGGTGCTGATCTTGTTCTGTTGCACCCGCACGCGTGTCTCCTGCTGTTACTTTGTTTCTCGGTGCAGTGTATGCTTCCTGCAGCGCGAACAGTATTTATTCATCTCCAGTCTGCCTGGATCGTTGCGGCGATTCTTCTGGGTTGTGTAATTGCGTTCTTTACACTCAGAACATGCCAGGGTGATAACTGGACGAACATCTTTTTTGGAAGCCATTGATACCTTGCCTTTAGACGCGAATAATTATTGTTTATTCATTGATTTTAGTGATCACGCCTGCGCCCACAGTCAAGCCGCCTTCGCGGA